>CAMWWU010000001.1 GCA_947178025.1 uncultured Alistipes sp.
GAGAGCTGGAGGGCTGGAGGGCGGCTGCGGTGGGTGGCTGCGGTTGTGGTTGGTTGGAGGTCAGAGGTCGGTGATGACGGGTCGCAGCCTGCGGAGGATTCGCGAACGGAGTGATGCGGGCCTCCGCGGGGCGAAGGCTGCGGCCCGCCGGCTCCAAAAGAGCCGAAAAAAGAGCGAAGCGACTTGCTGATTGTTGCGGACGCAGACTACGGGGACTGCATCGACAGATGCGGCCCTCCGCCGCCCCAAGGCTGCGGCCCGCCGGCCCGAGGGGCCAGGAAAGACAGCCGCAACCAATAGACAAACGGCTCGAAGAGCCACCGAGCATCCCGACTCGATTCCGAGGCGTCGAACGCAGGGCGGACTAAAAGCACGAGCGAAGGGGCCGGTTTGCTTGCAAACCCGCGAATAGGCGCCCGGAGCCAGCGTTAGGACGCCCGAAGTAGCCGAGGAAGCCGTCGGGAGAGTTTTTGGTACTTTTTGCGGCCAAAAAGTACGAACAAAAAACGAAGTCTCGGGCAGCAGACTGCGGGGACTGCATCGACAGATGAGCCCGCCTCCCGGCGCAGAGGCCCGCTCTCTCCGTTCGCGGAGCCTTTCGCAGGCTGCAACCCGCAACAACCGACACGCCGCTCGCAGCATCCTCCGCAGATTGCCAGTCCGCATTTTTTCAGCTCCTCGGCATAGGCACCCGCCTGCATCCCGAAAAATTAGGCATTCTCGAAAATTTTCGCTATTTTTGTGCCGATCGATCATTCGAACCATGAAAATCGGCGAACAATACAAGGTCCGCGAAATGGCGGGCGAACACGTGATCGTCATGCCGGGCCGTTACGGAGCCGACATGACCCGCGTCGTGGCACTCAACGAAACGTCGTGTTTCCTCTGGGAGCAGCTCCGGGGCCGCGACTTCACCACCGAAGAGGCGGCGCAGCTCCTCACGGAGCACTACGAAGTGGATGCCGAAACGGCGCTCCGCGACGCTGCGGCATGGTGTTCGCAACTCGCTTCGTGCGGCGTACTGGAATAATGCGAAGAAAGAGGTTCATATCCATCCTGCTCCTGACCGTCTATCTGCTGGCGGTCGGCGGACCGGCGTGGGCCTCTCTGTCGTGCGACTGCGTGACGATGCACGCCCGCACGGTCCACACGCACGCCTGCTGCCACCACTGCCACCACCACGTACAGCACGCCCACGAGGTGCCCGACGTCGACACGTCGCTGAGCGCCCCCTGCTGCGACGACCTCCACTCCACCGAAATCGAACTCTACACGGCATCGACGGACGACGAGCACACATGCAAATGCGTCGTCATCGCCCTGCCCCACTGCCTGGCAGCCGCTCGAACGGCGCGCCTCGCAGCCCCGAAATTCCGCAAACAGGCGCTCGCCCCGCCCGTCGTTCGGGTTGCGGCCGACCCCCTGATCCGCACCGCGGGCCTCCGCGCCCCTCCCGTATCGGCTTAAAATCCAATTGTGACGGAGCACCCTCCGTCCGCAACTGCATTTTAACCGACAACGGAAAATCATGAAAATAGCCAATATTCTTATCTCAACGCTCTGCGCACTTGCCGCCACGGCGGCGCATGCGCAGGACCTGCGCGGTACGGTCCGCGATACGGAGGGTCAGCCGCTCGTCGGCGCTTCGGTCTACTGGGCCGGCACGACGATCGGCACGAGTACCGACGCCGCAGGCAACTTCCAACTCCACCGCGTCCGCGGCTACGACCGGCTGGTCGCCTCCTATTTAGGATACGTGAACGACACGCTGCGCGTCGACAACGGCACGACAGCCCCTGCATTCACGCTCTCCTCCGAAGGCGTGGCACTCGAAAGCGTCACCATCGACGGCAACCTGAGCGGCAACTACGTGCGCCGCGACGGCATCGTCAAGAACGAGATGATCTCGTTCGCGGGCCTCTGCAAAATGGCCTGCTGCAACCTGGCCGAGTCGTTCGAGAACTCGGCGTCGGTAACCGTGGGTTACAGCGACGCCATCTCGGGAGCCCGTCAGATCAAGATGCTCGGTCTGGCCGGCACCTACACGCAGATTCTCGACGAGAACCGCCCCGTCATGCGCGGCCTGAGCGCCCCCTACGGCCTGAGCTACACGCCGGGCATGTGGCTCAACTCGATCCAGGTGTCGAAAGGCGTCGCCTCGGTGACGGCCGGACACGAGGCGATCACCGGACAGATCAACCTCGAACACCGCAAGCCGACCGACGACGAGCGGCTCTTCGTGAACCTCTACCTCGACGACGAGCTGCGTCCCGAGGCCAACATCTCGACCGCGTTCCCCGTAACGAAGGACAAGAAGCTCACGAGCATCATCCTGCTCCACGGCTCGGCGGACACCGACGTGCGCAAGATGGACCACAACCACGACCACTTCCGCGACCTGCCGAAAGCCAACCAGATCAACGTGGCGAACAAGTGGCTCTACGCCGCAGACAACGGCATGCAGATCCGCTGGGGCTGGAAGTTCGTGCAGGAGAACCGTCTCGGCGGCATGCTCGACTACAAGAACACCGCCGCCATGCGCGAAGCGATGGTCGAGGACTGGAACTGGGAGCAGCGCGACATCCCGATGCCGCTCTACGGCTCGCACATCCGCAACCGCAACGCCAACGGTTATATTAAAATAGGTATGCCCGTCGGACCGTCGGTCTACGATCCCGACGAGAAGGACGAGATGCGCTCGAACCTCGCATTCGTGGCCGACTTCGACCACTTCGACGAGAGCGCCTACTTCGGGCTCAACGACTACTCGGGCAACGAGAACGCCTTCTCGGCGAATCTGATGTACAACCACTACTTCACCTACCGGTCGTCGCTGATCGTCGGGGCGCAGCTCCACCTGCAATCCTTCCGCGAAAACCTGCTCAACCGCACGCCGTGGCTCACCGAGCTGTCGGAGCACGACTTCCTCTTCGACCGCAACGAACGCGAAGCGGGCCTCTACGCCGAGTACACCTACGCCATCAAGGACAAGCTCTCGATCGTGGCGGGTCTGCGCGGCGACTACAATCACTACTACGACCGCTTCTTCCTCACGCCGCGCGGCCATCTGCGCTGGAACATCACCCCGACGACGACGCTGCGCGCATCGGCCGGTCTGGGCTACCGCTCGACGAACCTCGTCACCGACAATATCGGCATGCTGGCGACCGGACGGGCGATCCGCCTGCTCGGCGACGTATCGTTCGCGGACATCGACCGCATGGAGAAGGCCCTGACCGCAGGCGGCAGCCTGACGCAGACCTTCTCGCTGGCCGGCCACGAAAACGCCACGCTGAGTTTCGACTACTTCCGCACGCAGTTCTACAACTCGGTGGTCGCCGACCAGGAGTACGATCCCACGACGATCATGCTCTACGCCACCGACGGCCGCTCCTACACGGACACCTACCAGATCGACTTCTCGTGGACGCCCGTCGAGCGGCTCGATATCTTCGCAACGTTCCGCTACACCGACAGCGAAATGACCGTCAAGCGCCCCGGAGGCGGCATGGCCCGCGTCGAGCGTCCGCTCGTGAGCGAGTACAAGACGCTGCTCAACATCCAGTATGCCACGAAGTTCCGCCGCTGGGTATTCGACGCCACGGCCCAGCTCAACGGCCCGGCCCGCATCCCGACGCAGACGGGCGACCTGGCCGACGACAGCTACTCGCCGCGCTACCCCATGTTCTTTGCGCAGGTGACCCGCAAGGTGGGCAAATTCGACCTCTACGCCGGCTGCGAAAACATCGGCGACTACCGCCAGAAGGATCCGATCCTCAACGCACAAAACCCCTACGACTACCGCTTCAACTCGATGAACGTCTGGGGTCCGCTCATGGGCCGCAAGTTCTACATCGGTCTGCGGCTGAACATCTATTAACCGAAACACCAAAAATCATCGCACACATGAAAAAACTCGCAATGATCTGCCTGGCCCTCGTGATGGGTGCAGGCATCGCGCTGGCCGAGAAGCCCGTCGCAGACAAGAAGAACACGACCGCCGTATTCGTCACCGACATCGACTGCGAACACTGCGCCAAGAAGATCATGAACAACGTGCCGTCGCTCGGCAAGGGTATCAAGGACGTCCGGGTGGATCTTCCGACCAAGGAGGTCACGGTGGTCTACGACGCCACGAAGAACAACGAGGCCAACATCATCCGCGGCTTCGCGTCGATCAAGGTCAAGGCCGAACCCAAGCCCGTCGCGGAGAAGAAATAATCCGTCGCGAACGACTGCGAAAGAGAGGTGCCCGGGAGAAACCCGGGCACCTTTTTTCAATAGGACGACTTACGATACCCCTTGCGCCTGCTGGCCGCAGCCTGCGAAGCCCGAAGCCAGCGTTAGAACACCCGGAGTAGCCGAGGAATCCGGCGGGAGAGTTGTCGGTACTTTTTGCGGCCAAAAAGTACGAAGAGAAAAGGATTTCGGGCAGCAGCCTGAGGAGTGCGCGCAAACGCAGTGATGCGAGCCTCCGCCGGGGGAGGCTGCGGCCCGCACGGCTCCGATGGAGCCGAAAATATGCAAAACGAAAGGACAACAGCCTGCGCATATAGTAAACAAGCACGTCGGCAGGGCTCGGCCCGCCCAGCCCGAGGGCTCGAAAACTCGTTCGGGCTGCGGCCCGAAAAAGAGCGTGCCCGCTTTGCAGGAGCCCCTCCTGCTACCCCGGCAAAAGAGACGAGGTGCCCGGAAACCCGGACACCTCGTTTTCTTGCGCACGCTCGGCGCTACTTGCGCTTGGCACGCTGCTGCGCCTCCTGCTGCCGCAACAGCTCCTCGTAGCGCAGCTGGAACTTCGACTTCTTGCCCTTGGACTTCTTGGCCGCATTGGCCTGCATGATCGCCTGAATCTTGTCGTCGTCGACCATGCGGCGGATGACGAGCGTCTGACCGATCGTGATGAGGTTCGAGAGCAGGTAGTAGTAGCACAGACCGCTCGAATAGTCGTTGAACCAGCAGAGCATCATCAGCGGCATCATGTAGAGCATCATGAACTTCATGCCCGCCATCTGCGGCTGCGCCGAAGCGGTCTGCTGATAGTTGTAGTACGAATACCCGAAGACCGACACGGCCATCAGCAGGGCGAACAGCGATACGTGGTCGCCGTAGAACGGCAGAGCGAAGGGCAGGTTCGCGATGCTGTCGTAGGACGACAGGTCCTCGGCCCAGAGGAACGACTGTCCGCGCAGCTCGATCGAGGCGGGGAAGAAGCGGAACATCGCATAGAGAATCGGCAGCTGGATGAGCATCGGGATGCAGCCGCCCATCGGGTTGATGCCGGCCTTCTTGTAGAGCTCCATCGTCGCCTGCTGACGCTTCATGGCGTCCTCCTGCTTGGGGTACTTCTTGTTCAGCTCGTCGACCTGCGGCTTGATCAGACGCATCTTGGCCATCGAGACGTAACTCTTGTAGGTGAGCGGCGAGATGACCAGCTTGACCAGAATGACCAGAATCAGGATGATGATGCCGAAGCTGGCGATGTAGTTGCGCAGGAAGTCGAACACGGGGATCACGCACCAGCGGTTGATCCACCCGAAGATGCCCCAGCCCAGCGGCACGAGGCGTTCGAGTGCCAGATCGCCGAACTCCTCGCCGCCGACCTTGCGCAGGATCGAGTACTTGTTGGGGCCGAAGTAGAACGCGAAGTCATACCCTTCGGTCTGGGCATCGTAGGGCACCGTCATGCGGGCCGCGAAGTCCTTGACGAATCCCGATCCGGGCTGCTCGGTGCGGAATCCCAGCTTGGCATAGTCGAAATCCTTCGGAGCGATCAGCACCGACGAGAAATACTGCTGCTTGAAAGCGACCCAGTTGACCTTCGAGGCGATCTCCTTCGATTTCTCCTTATCGCTCATGCCGAGCTCCTCGATCGAGCTCTCGCCCGGAACGCGGTAGGCCAGCGTCGTGTACATGTTCTCGTTCTTGAAGCCGCGCTCGTTCTGGTAGGAGGTGTTCGACCAGTCGATGGCGATCGAGGTCTGGTTAGCCATCTCGGCCGCCATGCCGATCAGCCGCACGTCGAAGTCTACCAGGTAGTTGCGCTCGGGAGCTTCGCCCTCATGAATCAGATAGCGGTACTCCAGGGCCGACTGTTCGGCGACGCGCAGACGCATCGTCACGGCACGTGCCCCGTCGGGGGTCGTCACGACGGGATCGGCCTCGAACGTGTAGTCCATCGTGTTGACGGGCACCGTATTGAACCCGTTGCGCACGGAGAAGTTGAGCGAGAACTGCGACGTCGCAGGGTCGAAGAGTTCGACGAGTTCGTTGCGCGCATCGCGGGGGCCGTACTTGGTGTACTCCTTGAGCGTCACGCCGACGATCCGGCCGCCGCGGGTCGAGAAGCGCACCTTCATCACCTCGTTCTCCACGACGAACTCCTCGGCCGCCGCCTCGCGCGCCTCGGCCAGCCACTCGCCGACCAGCGCCACGCGCTGCTCGCGCAAAGCCGCGGCGACCTCCTCCGAAGAGGCGGCCAGGGCGGGTGCGACACCCGCGGAATCCGGCGTCGCGGGCAGTTCGGGACGCGCCGCCGCAGCGAGCGAATCCTGATAGGCCTGCCATTCGGCCTTCGCTTTTTCGTATTTCTGTTGCTCCTTGCCGTTGATGAACGCGAATCCCAGGAAGAGGAGCGCGGCGACGGCAATTCCGATTATCGATTTTTTATCCATTTATCTCTTTGCGGACACTTTTGCGGTTATTACTTCTTCTCGGTGTACTCGATGGCGGCCTTCACGAACGCCACGAAGAGCGGCGAGGGATTCTGCACCGTACTCTTGTACTCGGGGTGGTACTGCGTACCCACGAACCAGCGGTGCGTCGGAATCTCCACGACCTCTACCAGCCCCGTATCGGGGTTGACGCCCACGGGCTGCATGCCGGCGGCCTCGAACTGCGCGAGGTAGTCGTTGTTGAACTCGTAGCGGTGACGGTGACGCTCCGAAATCTGGAGCTTGCCGTAGGCTTCGGCGACCTTCGAGCCCTTGCGCAGCGAGCAGGGATAGGCGCCCAGACGCATCGTGCCGCCCTTGGCCGTGACGCTCTTCTGCTCCTCCATCAGGTCGATGACCGGATGGGGCGTCTGCTCCATCTCGCTCGAATTGGCATCGGCGAATCCCAGCACGTTGCGGGCGAACTCGATCACGGCGCACTGCATGCCGAGGCAGATGCCCAGGAACGGGATGTCGTGCTCGCGGGCGAAGCGCACGGCCTCGATCTTACCCTCGATGCCGCGGTTGCCGAAGCCCGGGGCGACCAGAATGCCGGCCATGCCGCCCAGCTTCCCGCCGACGCTCTCCGCGTCGAGCTTCTCCGAATTGACGTAGCGCAGCTTGACCTTGCAGCGGTTGACCGCGCCGGCGTGGATGAACGACTCGCTGATCGACTTGTAGGCGTCGGGCAGCTCGGTGTATTTGCCCACGAGCGCGATCTCGATCTGCTTCTCGGGGTTCTTGACCCGCTCCACGAAGTCGCTCCAGGCGGCCATGTCGGGCTCCTTTTCCGACGGAAGGCTCAGTTTGTCGAGCACCACCTCGTCGAGGTGCTGTTCGTGCATGCGCAGGGGCACCTCGTAGATCGTCGGCACGTCGATCGACTCCATCACGGCGTTGGCGTCGACGTTGCAGAAGAGCGCCACCTTGTTGCGCAGCGACGGCGAGAGCGGATGCTCGGTGCGCAGAACGAGGATGTCGGGTTGCAGACCGTTTTCGAGCAGCGCCTTGACCGAGTGCTGCGTAGGCTTGGTCTTCAGCTCGCCCGAGGCGGCCATGTAGGGGATCAGCGTGAGGTGTACGAGCGCCGTATTGCGGTAGCCGAGCTGGTAGCGCAGCTGACGCACCGACTCGATGAAAGGCAGCGACTCGATGTCGCCCACCGTGCCGCCGATCTCGGTGATGATGATGTCGAACTCCTTGCGCTGGGCCAGCAGCTGGATGCGACGCTTGATCTCGTCGGTGATGTGCGGGATGACCTGCACGGTCTTGCCCAGATACTCGCCCTTGCGCTCCTTCTCGATGACGCTCTTGTAGATCTTGCCCGTCGTGACGTTGTTTGCCTTCGACGTGGGTTGGTTCGTGAAGCGCTCGTAGTGGCCCAGGTCGAGGTCGGTTTCGGCGCCGTCCTCCGTGACGTAGCACTCGCCGTGCTCGTAGGGATTGAGCGTTCCGGGGTCGACGTTGATGTAGGGGTCGAGCTTCTGAATGGTCACCGAATAGCCGCGGGCCTGCAACAGACGGGCGATCGAGGCCGAGATGATGCCCTTGCCGAGCGACGAGGCGACGCCGCCCGTCACGAATATGTACTTGGGTTTGGTCAGTTTCATATGATTATTTCGTATCACTGTTTTTCGTTATTCTCCGGCTCCTGGGCCTGACGGTCGATCAGTTTCACCTTCTCGATCACGGCGGCCATCTCCTCCCGGGCGCGCTCGATCTTGGCCTTCACGTCGGCCACGAGCGCCTCGGCGTTCTTCGACTTGGCGAAGAATCCGATGTTGTTCTCCAGCAGCGCGATCTCCTGCTCCATCTGACGCACCTTGTTGTAGAGGCGTTCGCGCTCCGAACGCAGCCGCTTGTCGCCCGCGGCGCGCAGCGACGACACCTTGTCGCGGAAGCGGTCCATCGAACGGTCGCGCTCCGAGCCGCGCAGGGCGTCGAACAGCGCGTCGACAGCCGCCTTGTAGCGCTTCTGCACCGCCTCCTTCTGCTTGATGGGCACGAAGCCGATCTCGCCCCAGCGGCGCTGGAAGTCGCGGATCGTCTCGTAGCCGCCGGCCTTGACGTCGGCGGCGGCCATCTCGTCGAGCAGGGCGAGTTTCTTCTTCAGATTCTCCTCGTGCTCGCTGTCGATGCCCGAGAAGTGGGCCGCCTTGCGCTCGAAGAACTTGTCGCACGCCGTGCGGAAACGCTTCCAGACGGCATCCGAATGACGGCGCGATACGGCGCCGATCTGCTTCCAGCGAGCCTGGAGGGCGATCAGCTCGTCGGTCGTCTTCTTCCACTCCTCGCTTCCCGAGAGCGCCTCGGCAGCCGCGCAGATCTCGTTCTTGAGCTGGAGGTTGTGCTCCATCTCGACCTTGACGTCGGCATAGAAGCGGCGCTTGGCCTCGAAGAACTTGTCGCACGCCGTGCGGAAACGCTCGTAGATGCGGTTGTTGTCCTTCTTGGGGGCGAAACCGATGGTCTTCCACGTCTTCTGGATTTCGAGCAGGCGGTCGCTCGCACGGTTCCACTCCTTGCGCAGCGTCATGGGGCGGGAGCAGAGCTCCTCGGCGGCGGCGCACAGCTCCGTCTTGAGGGCGAGGTTCTTCACCTGCTCGGCCTTGAGCGCCTCGAAATGCTCCTGATGCTGCTTGTTGATGCGGCTCGAAGCGGCCTTGAAACGCTCCCAGAGCGTCTCCTTGTATTCATTCGCCACGGGGCCCGTCTCGCGCCACTCGTCGTGGAGCTTCTGCAACTTGCGGAACGCCTCGACGATGGAGGGCTCCAGCACGAGCGCCTCGGCCTGCTCGCAGAGAGCGACCTTCTGCTCGTAGTTCTTCTTCAGGTCGAGGTCGCGCAACTCCTTGTTGATCTTGATGAAGCCGTAGAAATTCTCGACATGCAGGTTGTAGGTCTCCCACAGATCCTTGACGTGCTGCAAGGGCACCGGTCCCGTCTCCTTCCAGCGCTGCTGCAACTCGCGGAAACGGGTGAACGTATGGTTGAGCGTCTCGTCGGAGTTCACCAGCTCCTTGAGCTCTTCGATGATCGCGAGTTTCGTGCGGAGGTTCTGCTCTTTCTCGGCTTCGAGGTTGGCGATGAACTCGTCGCGGCGGCGGCGGTACTCCTTGAAGAGCTCCTTGAGCTGCACCTCGGCACCGTCGGCCGCGGGGACGAACTCCTCCTCGGCACCGCCCTCCTCGACGAAGGCGCGGCGCGCGGCCTCCACCTCGGCGCGACGGATGCGGTAGAAGGCGATCTTGAGCGCCTCCACGTCGCGGCGGAGCGACTGCACAGGCTGCTCCTCGATCATCCGGCCGAAAACCGACACCAGCTCCTCCTTGCTCTTACCGGCAAAACGCTCCTCGCCTCCGGCATCTGCGGCGGCGAGCTGCTCGGCCTCCTCGGCCGTCTCCTCGCCGAGATCCAGGCCGGCATCCTGCGCGGCGAGCTCGGCCTCCTCGTCCGCGAAATCGACCTGCGCCGTCGGCTGCGGCTCCTCGTCGGACTCCGTCTCCACGGCCTCTGCGGTCGCAGCGATACGCGCACGCCGGGGGCGCGACGGTTCCTCCGCCCCGGCGGGGGCAGGCACGGACTCCTCGACGGAGGCCGTCGTTTCGGGTTGGGCGACCTGTTCGGTCACGGCAGGGGTAGCTTGCACATCTTCGACCCGGGGGTCGACTTGCTCCTCGGGAGCAGACAATGTCGATTTTTCAGTAGCCATCACAGTAGTCTTTTTGGTTCCGGAGATATCGGAAAGAACATAAATCCTGCAAATATAACGATTTTCCGCCGAACTCCGCAACGAAAACGGGGAAAACGCACGCTTCGGCGCACAAAAGAACGCCGCCCCGGGGCGCAGCCCGCAGAGCGCACGCAGGAATTGCGCCCGGAAGCCCGGAAGCGGGGGCCCGCACGACATCCGCAGAGCCGCGGCGCATCCGGCGAGGTCTTTTTCCGAACCCGCTGCCGGTCCGGCCCGATCTTTGGGTTTTTGCCGGAATTTTGCTATCTTCGCACGACCGCCGCGCCGACCCGACCGCCGGCGCGGCCGAACCTGAAACTACCGTCATGAAACACCGCATCCTGCTCGTCGACGACGAGATCGACATTCTGGAGTTCGTCCGCTACAACCTCCTCCGGGAGGGCTACGAAGTATATACGGCCGAGAACGGCGCCGAGGCGCTGCGGCTCGCCGCCGAATGCCGCCCGCACCTGATTCTGCTCGACATGATGATGCCCGTGATGGACGGCGCGCAGACCTGCCGCGCCATCCGCGAGAACCCCGAGCTGAAAGATACGATGGTCGTCTTCCTCTCGGCGCTCGGCGAAGAGGAGCAGCAGCTCGCGGGATTCGGCGTCGGCGCCGACGACTACCTGACCAAGCCCATCAAGATGAAGCTGCTGGTCAGCCGCGTGCAGGCGATCCTCAAGCGCGTGGACCCCGTACCGCAGCCCGTGGCGGCACCGGGCATCGCCATCGACCCCGAGAGCCACACGGCGACCTGCGACGGCCGCGTGATCCCGCTTCCGCGCAAGGAGTTCGCCCTGCTCGAACTGCTCTGCTCGTCGCCCGGACGGCTGATCCCGCGCGAGGAGATCTACGCCAAGATCTGGGGGTCGGAGGTCGTGGTCGGCGACCGCACCATCGACGTGCATATCCGCAAGTTGCGCCAGAAAATCGGCGAGGGACGCATCACCACCGTCAAGGGCGTCGGCTACCGCTACGAAGCCTGACAAAGAGCGGAGCGGATAATTTATCCCGAAAAAATGTCGGAAAGTCCGTCGAACCGTAACCTTTTTTTGCGTAAATTTGCGCAACTGTAAAATAATTCCTATATTTAACTGATGATTCGTGAATTTCTCGCCGTCGGAAGCGGCGGTGCTTTGGGCTGCATGATCCGCTACGCGCTCTCCGGCCTCCTGCTCGCAGGATACGCCCCCGCAGGCTTTCCGCTCGGGACGTTCGCGGTCAATGCCGCGGGGTCGCTGCTGATCGGCTTCCTGCTCGCGACGCTGCGCGACGGAGGGCTCCCGCTGCTCCTCGTCACGGGCTTCTGCGGAGGATTCACGACTTTCTCGACCTTTTCGGCCGACGCCGTGCGGCTGCTGCGCGACGGTGCGTGGGGTACGGCGGGGCTGTACGTCGCACTGAGCGTCGCGATCTGCATCGCCGGAGCGGCCCTGGGCCTTTGGATCGGTACAACTGTTACGAAACTAAACGCATAAAACAAAACTATGGTAATCTTGGTTCTCAACTGCGGCTCGTCGTCGATCAAATATCAGGTGATCGACATGTCGGACGCATCGAGCGAACTGCTCGCAAAAGGTATCGTCGAACGCATCGGCCTGTCGGAAGGCGACCTCATCCACAAGCCCGTAGGCAAGCAGCCCTTCGAGCTGCGCCAGCCCATTCCCGACCACACGACCGGCATCGAGCTGGTGATGCAGGCACTGACCGACTCCGAGCACGGCGTCATCGCATCGCTCGACGAGGTGAAGGCCGTCGGCCACCGCGTCGCCCACGGCGGCGAGTTCTTCCCCGCGAGCGCCCTGGTCGACGAGGATGTCAAGGAGAAGATCCGGTCGCTCTGCCAGATCGCCCCGCTGCACAACCCCGCCAGCCTCGAAGGCATCCACGCCATCGAGAAGGTGCTGCCCGGCGTGCCGCAGGTCACGGTCTTCGACACCTCGTTCCACCAGACGATCCCCGCCGTCAACTACCTGTTCGCCCTGCCCTACGCCTACTATGAGAAGTATCGCGTGCGCAAGTACGGCTTCCACGGCACCAGCCACAAGTACGTGGCCCGCGTCGGCGCCGAACTGGCCGGCCTCGATCTCGCCGATTCGAAGATCATCACCTGCCACATCGGCAACGGCGGTTCGGTGACGGCCGTTCTGAACGGCAAGTCCTACGACACGTCGATGGGCTTCTCGCCGCTCGACGGTCTGGTGATGGGCACCCGCTGCGGCTCGGTCGACGCGAGCGCCATCACGTTCATCGGCGCCAAGGAGGGCATGAGCTACGCCGAACTCGACACGATGATGAACAAGAAATCGGGCGTAATGGGTCTCACGAACCTTTCGAGCGACATGCGCGACATCGACCGCGCCTACGACGAGGGGAACGAGCGCGCCATCCTGGCCCGCGACATGTACTACGGCCGCATCAAGAAGTTCATCGGCGAATACGCCGCCGAGATGGGCGGCGTCGACCTGATCGTCTTCACGGGCGGTGTCGGCGAGAACTCGGCCGAAATGCGCGAATCGGTCTGCTCGAACATGGAGTTCCTGGGTCTGACGTTCGACGCCGAGGCCAACAAGGGCGCGCGAGGCGTAGACAAGATCCTCTCGGCCGCCGACTCGAAAGTCAAGGTCGCCGTCGTGTCGACCAACGAAGAACTCGTGATCGCGACGGACACCTACAACCTGGTAAAATAATTCCGATACGACAACTCAAAAACATACGAACGTCATGATTCAGAATCTCAACGGTATCGTCGAAGAGGCGAGAAAAAGAGGCAAAAAACGTCTGGCCGTAGCCTACGGTCAGGATTCGCACACGCTGGCCGCCGTCTACGGGGCCTACAAGGAGGGACTCGTGGAGCCCACGCTCTACGGCGACAAGGCGGTCATCGAGCAGGTGTGCCGCGAAGAGGGCATCGACATCGCGGCCTTCAACATCGTCGACGAACCCAACGACGTGAAGTGCGTGCAGCAGGCCGTAGCAGCCGTCGTTGCGGGTAACGCCGACGTGCTGATGAAGGGTCTCGTGTCGACCGACAAGTACATGCGCGGCATCCTCAACAAGGAGGCCGGCCTCTTCCCCCCGAAGGGCGTGCTGAGCCACGTCTCGATCATCGAGATGCCCTGCTACCACAAACTGCTGATCATCTCCGACGTGGCGGTGATCCCGCAGCCCGACTTCAAACAGAAGATGAAGCAGATCGGCTACCTCGCGCAGACGGCCTCGCTGCTCGGCATCAAGAACCCGAAGATCGCCTGCATCGCCCCCTCGGAGCAGCTGCTGCCCAACGTGATCTCCTCGACCGAGGGCGCCCTGCTCGCCAAGATGGCCGACCGCGGCCAGCTGGGCAACGTGACCGTAGACGGTCCGCTGTCGCTCGACGTAGCCCTCTTCAAGGAGGTCGCCGAGCACAAAAAGGTGAAGGGCTCCTCCGTAGCCGGCGATCCCGACTGCCTGCTCTTCCCGAACCTGGAGTCGGCCAACGTCTTCTTCAAGTCGACGACGCACCTGTGCGGCGGCGAACTGGCTGCGATGGTGATGGGCACGAAGGTTCCCTGCGTCCTCACCTCGCGCGGCGATTCGAGCAAGACCAAGCTCTACTCCATCGCCCTGGCCTGCCTGGCAGCCAAATAGTTTTCAATCCGAAACCCAAAGAACCGAGACATTATGAGCTACAATATCTTAGCGATAAATCCCGGCTCTACCTCCACGAAGGTCGCCCTCTACGAAGAGGAGCGGCCTTTGTTGGAACTGACCCTGCGTCACACCACGGAAGAGCTCTCCGGATTCGCCGACGTCATCGACCAGCTCGACTGGCGCCGCGGTCTGATCCTCAACGCGCTGCACGAACACGGATTCGAAATCCGCAACCTCTCGGCCGTCATCGGCCGGGGCGGCCTGATCCGTCCCGTCCCTTCGGGCGTCTACGAGGTCAACTCCCGCATGCGCCACGACCTGCGCAACGCCCGCATGAAGCACGCCTGCAACCTCGGCGGACTGCTGGCGGCCCAGATCGCCCACATGGCCGGAGTCAAGGCCTACATCGCCGACCCGCCCGTCGTGGACGAGATGGACGACGTGGCCCGCATCACCGGCATGCCGATGTGCGTGCGCAAACCGATTTTCCACGCTCTCAACCAGAAGACGATCGCCCGGCTGCACTGCGACCGCCAAGGCATCGTCTACGACCGCTCGAATCTGATCGTGGCCCACATGGGCGGCGGCATTTCGATAGCGGCGCACAAGCAGGGGCGCATCGTCGACGTGAACAACGCCCTCGACGGCGACGGGCCGTTCGCCCCCGACCGTGCGGGCAACATCCCGTCGAGCGAACTGATCAAGATCTGCTTCTCGGGGCAGTACACCCAGGAGGAGCTGCTCAAATTCGTATCGAGCAAGGGCGGACTGGTCGCCTACCTCGGCACGAACTCCGTACTCCAGACCGTCGAGCGGATCCAGGCGGGCGACGAACGGGCCCGCAAGATCCTCGAAGCGATGTGCTACAACACCGCCAAGCAGATCGGCGCCATGGCCGCGACGCTCTCGGGACGGGTCGACGGCATCCTGCTCACGGGCGGCATCGCCTACTGCGATTTCGTAGTCGACTACCTGCGCGAGCACTGCGGATTCATCGCCCCCGTCGCGGTGTACCCCGGCGAGAACGAGCTGAAATCCTTGGTGCTGAATGCGCTGATGATTCTGCGGGGCACTGCCGTGCCGCAGGCCTATCTGTAACCCGCTCCAAGAAAAAGAGAGAAAGCCGCCCCCGAGGGGCGGCTTCTTTTTTGGCGGAGTCCCGTGCGCCGGGGCCGGCCCTCCGGGCCGAAAGTGCAAAAGCCTCCGGCATCGGGAATCGGGAGGCCGCTGCCGCCCCGCCGAAGGCCGCTGCCGCCCATGCCGCCTCCGCAGGCAGCGCCCCGCGAACCTGGATTTACCCCTATTCCGATTTTTCCGCACGCTTTTTTGATCGAAAGATTCTTTTTCTTGCGAGCAAATCGTTATTTTTGCGACAGGATTCACAAAAAAAATCCGCAATCCGCATGGAGAAAATCATAAAACTGCACGACAGAACCTTCCGGATCATGATCCCCGCTGAGAAGATCGACGAGGCTGTCACCGCCGTAGCGGCCCGCATCAATGCCGACTACGCCGAAAAGGAGACGCCGATCTTCCTCGGCATTCTCAACGGTTCGTTCATGTTCATGAGCGACCTGATCAAGAAGATCGAGTTCAACAACGAACTCTCGTTCGTCAAGCTCGCCTCCTACGAAGGAACCTCGACCACGGGGCAGGTCAAGACGCTCATCGGGCTGAACAACAGCCTCAAGGGGCGCCATGTCATCATCGTCGAGGACATCGTGGACACGGGCGAAAGCATCGAACACATGCTCTGCGAGCTGGAGAAGTACGAACCCGCGAGCGTCGAGGTCTGCACGCTCTTCTTCAAGCCGGGCTCCTACCGCAAGCAGCGTCCGATCAGATACCGCGCGATGGAGATCGGCAACGAGTTCATCGTGGGCTACGGACTGGACTACGACCAGCTGGGCCGCAGTCTGAAAGACATTTACGTCGTCACGGAGTAATGCACACCGATCTCACGCTGCTCGACGGCGGACGGCTGCTTCCGCTCGTCGAGGATTTCTATACCATCCAGGGCGAGGGGTACCACGCCGGCAAACCCGCCTACTTCATCCGCCTGGGCGGGTGCGACGTCGGCTGCCGATGGTGCGACGCCAAGTACACGTGGAACCCGAAGCTCTACCCGCCCGTCGACGTGCGGACGATCGTCGACCGCGCGACGGCATGCCCTGCGCAGGCCATCGTCATCACGGGCGGTGAGCCGCTGCTCTACCCGCTGGAGGTGCTGACCGGAACGTTGCGGGAGCGGGGCCTGGAGATCTTTCTCGAAACCTCGGGCTCGCATCCGTTCAGCGGCTGCTTCGACTGGGTATGTCTGTCGCCCAAACGGCAGCAGGCTCCGCTGGAGGAGGCGTTCGGACGGGCCGACGAGCTGAAGGTGATCGTCGAAACGGAGGAGGATTTCGACTGGGCCGAGCGGAACGCCGCACGGGTCCGCCCCGGCTGCAAACTCTACCTGCAACCCGAGTGGAGCGTCGCCGAACAGATGATGCCGGCCATCGTGGAGTACGCCAAGGCGCACCCCGAGTGGAACATCTCGATCCAGACGCACAAATACATGCGCATTCCCTGACGGATCATGAACATTCGGCTCGGCAAAAGGTTCTGGATAGGCGCCACGGCGATCATCGTCGTATTCACGGCGTTCGTCGTGGTGCGCAATCTGGTGCATGCCGTGAAGATCCGACGTCAGATCTCACAGCTCGACCGCGAAAAGCGGGCTTTCGAGCATCGGATCGCACAGGACAGCGCGCTGCTCGAACGGCTGCGCTACGACGACTACCTCGAAGAGTACGCCCGCGAGCACTACCGGATGCAGCGGCGCGACGAACACGTCTACCTCATCGAAGAGAATTGAAAAAGGACCCGCATGCGGGTCCTTTTTCAATAAATCGGCACACTCCGTGTCGGGCGGCAGCTGCGGACAGCACGCGAACGAAGCGATGCGGTCCTCCGGCCGGGAGGCTGCAGCCCGTCCGGCTCCAGGGAGCCGCGGCCATAAACTCAGTAGTGCGTGAATCCCTGCCAGTCGAGTTCCGCAGGCACCCCGTCCCGCAGCCAGACGAGCCCCCCGCCGTCGGTGATGCGGCCGATCGGATGGAGCGGCGCACCGAATGCCGTCCGGAAATCGGCGGCCAGCCGATCGGCCTGCCGGGCATCGGCCGTGAAGAGCAATTTGTAATCCTCGCCGCCGCAGGCCGCCGTGCGCAGGTCGGCCCCGGAGGCGACGGGAATCCGCTCGACCTCGATCCGGGCCCCGACGCCCGAACGGTCGAGGATGTGGCGGATGTCCGAGGCCAGCCCGTCGGAGAGGTCCATCATGGCATGCACCTCCCGCCGGGCCCCGAGCCAGAGGCCCTCGGCCACCTGAGGCCGGGGATTGCGATGCACGACGGCGGTCGGCGCATCGAGCCGCCCCGCGAAGATCTCCCGCAGTCCGGCCCCCGAAGCCCCGAGCTCGCCCGCCACGAAGATCGCATCCCCCGGACGGGCGGCGCTGCGGCGCTTGACATGCGTCTCGGGCGCGCGTCCGATCGCCGTGACGTTGATCGTGATGCCGGCTTCCGAACGGGTGGTGTCGCCGCCGATGAGCGCCGCTCCGAACTCGGCGCTGAACTCCCGGTAGCCCTCCATGAACTCCGCGGCCCACTCCCCCGCAGCATCGGCCGGCAGCGACAGCGACAGCAGCGTCGCCACGGGGCGCGCCCCCATCGCCGCGACGTCGCTCAGGTTGACGGCGAGCGCCTTGCGCCCCAGTTCGCGGGCCGAGGTCGCGGCACGGAGGAAATGCACCCCCTCCGTCAGCAGATCGGCCGTAAAGAGCAATGCCTCCCCGCCGCCGAACGGGAATACGGCGCAGTCGTCGCCGATTCCCTCGAACCCGTTTCCGGGCAGGTCGGCGAAACGCCGGGCGATATGGTCGATAAAACCGAACTCAGTCATGATCGTGCGGATTGCGACGGCAAAGGTACCAAAAAATCCGGAGATCGCTACGCACCGTGCGCTTTCGTCGCCATACGAACGTTTTTAATTTGCCATTCCGGCCCGGTTGCACTATCTTTGCGAAGCAAATGCGGCAACACCCGCACCGATGCAAACATCCCTACTATGAAGATATTGATAATCAACGGCCCGAATCTCAATCTGCAAGGGCGGCGCGACACGGGGATCTACGGAACGAAGAGCTTCGAAACGTTTTTCGAGGAGCTGCGGAACGCCTACCCGACGATCGCATTCGACTATTTCCAGTCCAACATCGAGGGCGAACTGATCGACGCCGTACAGCGTGCCGACGGCACCTTCGACGGCGCAGTTCTCAACGCCGGCGGATACACCCACACTTCGGTGGCTCTGCGCGACGCCGTGGCAGCGGTGTCGCTCCCCGTGGTCGAGGTGCATATCTCCTCGATCCTGGCACGCGAAGAGTTCCGCCACGTCTCGCTGCTGGCCCCGGTCGCCGTGGGCTCGATCATGGGTTTCGGCCTCGACTCCTACCGACTGGGCGTCGAAGCGCTGTTGTTATCGAAAAATAAATAAAGTTTTCCGCACATGTACAGAATGAAAAAGACCAAAGTCGTGGCCACGATGTCCGACTTCCGCTGCACCGAACAATTCGTCGCCGATCTCTTCGACGCCGGCATGGACGTAATCCGCATCAACTCGGCCCACGTGACCGAAGAGGGCGCCACCCGGATCGTGGAGATCGTGCACAAGGTCAACCCCTCGATTCCCATCATGATCGACACCAAGGGTCCCGAGATCCGCGTGACGACCATCGCCGACGAATACGGCAACGCCATCAATTTCCGCGTCGGCGACCGCGTAGCGGTCCGCGGCTCGGACGGCAAGGACCTCACCACGCGCAAGATCGTCTACATGAACGTCCCGTCGATCGTCCGCGACATCCCCGTCGGCGCCCGCATGCTGATCGCCGACGGCGAGCTGGAGATCCGCGTCGTCGAGAAGAACGACGAGGAGCTCATCTGCGAATTCGTCGTGGGCGGCGCCATGCGTTCGCGCAAGAGCGTCAACGTCCCGGGCGTCTCGATCGACCTGCCGTCGGTGACCGAGAAGGACCGCCGGTTCATCGAATGGGCCGTCCGCAACGACGTGGACTTCATCGCCCACTCGTTCGTGCGTTCGGCACGCGACATCGCGGCCGTGCAGCAGATCCTCGACGCCCACCGAAGCCCGATCAAGATCATCTCGAAGATCGAGAATCAGGAGGGACTGGACAACATCGACGAGATCATCGAGGCCTCCTACGGCATCATGGTCGCCCGCGGCGACCTGGGCGTGGAGCTCCCGGCCGAGGCGATTCCCAACACGCAGCGCCGCATCGTCGAGAAGTGCATCGCCGCGAAGCGCCCGGTCATCATCGCCACGCAGATGCTCTACTCGATGGTCAAGTCGCCGCGCCCGACACGCGCCGAGGTGAGCGACGTCGCGAGCGCCATCTACGAGCGCGTCGACGCCATCATGCTGAGCGACGAAACGGCCATGGGCGACTACCCGGTGGAGGCCGTGCAGACGATGGCCCGCATCGCCCGCGAGATCGAGCGCGACGAGACGCACTTCAAACCGATGATCGACATGGACATGGTTTCGGTGAACCACGAAATCACGGCCCAGCTCGCCCGCTCGGCCGTGCGCGCCTCGGCCAACCTGCCGATCCGCTACGTGGTGCTCGACACCAAGACGGGCCGCACGGGACGTTACCTGGCGGCGTTCCGCGGCCGCAAGACGGTCATGGCGGTCTGCTACCAACGTCATGCGCAGCGCATCCTGGCCCTCTCCTACGGCGTGGTCCCCATCCTGCGCAACCAGGAGCTGCACGACCGCTACCACTTCCTGGTCGACGCCCTCGAATTTCTCGATCAGTACCGCAAACTGAACGACGACGACCTGATGGCCATCGTCGGCGGCAGCTTCGGCCCCGATGCCGGAGCATCCTACGTCGAGATCGCCGACGTGAAGAACATCCGCATGCGCAACGCCCGGATCACGGCCGGCGAACAATAGCCCGATGGAGCGCCGGACGACACCGCAGCGGGGCGAACTCAAGGGCCAGGTCGCGCGCAGCGTGGCCTGGAGCCTGGCCGAGAAGATCGGCTCGATGCTCCTGCAAATGGCCGTGAGCCTCACCATCCTGCGTCTGCTGACGCGCGAGGATCTGGGAATCATGGCCATCCTCACGGCGGTGTCGGCCGTGGCGCTCGTCATCGCGGACAGCGGCTTCTCGCAGACGCTGATCCGCAAGGCGGACCCCACGCCGAGCGACTTCAAGTCGGTATTCGGCTTCAACGTCGGGGTGTCGCTCCTGCTCTATGCCGTTTTCGTGGCGCTGGCTCCGGCAGCCGGACGCTACTACGACATGCCCGAGCTGGGGCGGCTGGCCCCCGTCTTCTTCCTGCTGCTGCCCGTCAATGCGCTGTGCGCCGTACAGAACACGCTTTTCGTGCGAGAGTTCCGGTTCGCACTGCTCTCGAAGGTCACCTTCGCAGCGGCGCTCGCGAGCGGCCTGGCCGCCATCGGCCTCGCCCTGGCCGGCTGCGGCGTCTGGAGCGTCGTCGCACAGCGCGTATTGCAGATGGCCGTGCGCGCAGCGCTGCTCTGGTGGCTGAGCGACTGGCGGCCGCGCGGCTCCTGGGACGGCAGCGCCCTGCGACGCATGGCCCCGTACAGCCTCAGTCTGATGTCCACCGAACTGATCTCGACCTTCTACAACAAGATCCCGCAGTTCTTCCTCGGACGCCTCTACCCCGCCGATACGCTCGGCGCTTTCGACCAGGCCGTCAAACTCAAGGACCAACCCGTGACCTCGGCCATGCAGGCCGTGCAGGGGGTTACGTTCCCCGCCCTGTCGAAGATCGCCCACGACCCGCAGCGCTTCGCCGAGAGCTACCGGCAGGTGGTGATGGTCGTCGCCTACGTCCTCTTCCCGATCATGCTCGGACTGTCGGCCGTCGCGCACGATCTGTTCGAGGTGCTGCTCGGCGAGAAGTGGATGCCGACGGTCCCCTACTTCGAAGCGATCTGCCTGACAGGGCTCTGCTACCCCGTGGCGATGATCGCCCTCAACGTGCTCAAGGCCCGGAGCGACGGCCGCATCATCCTCCGCATCGAGATCCTCAAGAAAGTGCTCATGACGGGGATCTTCGCCTGCACGATTCCCGTGAGCGTGCAGGCCGTCGTATGGGGGCTGGTGGCGATCTCCGCCTGCGAAGCGGTCGTCAACGTCGGGGCATCGATGCGCTATACCACCCTCGGCCTACGGCGTCTGCTGCGCACGCTGCTGCCCGTGACACTCGTATCGGCCGCGATGTACGCCGTCGTCCGCACCACGCAGGCGCTGCTCCCGGACGACGCCCTGCTGCGGCTGAGCGTCGGCATCGCCGCAGGCGCAGGCTGCTACCTCCTGCTCTCGGCACTCTGCCGTCTGGAGGCGTTCGGCGAGGTGATCGGCATCGTCCGCAAGCAGTTGCGCCGAAAATAAAAAGGGTAACCTCTACAGCTTTGCGGCTCTTCGAACCGCAGCGGGCCGCAGCCTTCCCCGGCGGAGGCCCGCATTGTCCGGGGACTGCGGACGGCAAGAAGCCAATTCGGCTGCCATCTCCGCCCAAACCCCGGTTCTTAGCCGGGCTCCGCAGGCTGCGACTCGCGACCAATGCGTACTGAAAAAATCCGCACCCTTTCGAGGGTGCGGATTTTTCAATACCCGGCTCGCTCGGAGCCGTGCGGGCCGCATGACTGCGGCACCCGGCCATGCTATACCAGTCCCGAGAATCCCATGAATGCCATAGCGAGGATACCGGCCGTCACCAGAGCGATCGGAATACCCTTGAATGCCTGGGGGACGTCCTCGAAATCGAGACGCTCGCGGATACCGGCGAAGAGCACCAGCGCCAGCGCGAAGCCGATGGCCGTAGCCACCGAGTAGGCGACGCTCTGAAGCAGCGAGAACTCCTTCTGAATCATCAGGATGGCAACGCCCAGCACGGCGCAGTTGGTCGTGATGAGCGGCAGGAAGATACCCAGCGCCTGATAGAGCGAGGGCGAGGTCTTCTTGAGGATGATCTCGACCATCTGCACCAGCGCTGCGATCACCAGGATGAAGACGATCGTCTGCATGTAGACGATATCCAGCGGCACGAGGACATAGGTCTGAATCAGCCAGGCCACGACCGAAGCGATGGCCATGACGAACGTTACGGCAGCACCCATACCGAGCGAGGTATCGACCTTCGACGACACGCCCAGGAAGGGGCAGATGCCGAGGAACTGCGCCAGCACGACGTTGTTGACGAAGATGGCGCCGATGATGATTGCGAAATATGAAAGCTCCATAACTATTTCTTGGCTAATTTGTTAAACAGAACCATCAGATAGCCGAGCACCAGGAACGCACCCGGAGCCAGCACGAAGATCAGCGGCATGTAGTCGGCGATGCCGAAGCTGTAGCCGAAGATGGCGCCGCTGCCCAGCACCTCGCGCACGGCACCGATCGCCGTGAGCGACAAGGTGAAGCCCAGGCCGATGCCGATACCGTCGAGGATCGAGTCGAACGGCGAGTTCTTCGAGGCGAAGGCCTCGGCGCGGCCGAGGATGATGCAGTTCACCACGATGAGCGGGATGAAGACGCCCAGCGAGGCGTACAGCGCCGGCACGTAGGCCTGCATCAGCATCTGGATAATGGTCACGAACGATGCGATGACGACGATGAATGCGGGGATACGCACCTTGTCGGGAATGATGTTCTTGATGAGCGAAATCACCAGGTTCGACATGATGAGCACGGCCATCGTCGCCAGTCCCATACCCATACCGTTGGCGGCGGAAGTCGTCGTACCCAGCGTGGGACACATACCCAGCACCAGCACGAACGTCGGGTTGTTCTTGACGATACCGCTCAAGATAATATTCAGCTTATTCATTTTGACCTCCTTCCTGAGCCTCCGGCTCTACTGCTTCGCCTGCGGTCTCCCCGGCGGGTTCCGCCTTCGCGGACACGCTCTTGTAGGCCACCCAGGCACGGTTGATCGCATCGACATAGGCGCGCGACGAGATCGTCGCGGCGGTCAGCGCGTCGACATCGCCGCCGTCTTTCGTCACGGCCAGCTTGCCGTCCACCAGTTTCTTATCGGCGAGCTGCTGTCCCTGAATGCTCTTGATGAGCGGGTTGCCCTCATCGGCCATCTTGGTGCCGAGACCCGGCGTTTCCGACTGCTCCAGCACATTGACGTTGATGACCTCGCCCGCAGGGGTGAAGCCCACCATCAGCCGCACGACGCCGCCGAAGCCCTGCTTGGTCATCGTCTGCACGGCATAGCCGGCCACGTCGCCCGCCTTGGTCGCAGTGTAGACCACGATGGGCAGCTCGTCGATCGAGAGCTCCTCGGTCGCAGCTTCGTCGAACTCCGGAAGCACCTCCTTCAGAGCGGCCTCGGTAGCAGCCTGCTTGGCCTGGGCGATCGGCTCCATGGTAATCATGTTCACGACACCGACCCCGGCCGAAGCCACGAGCGTGATGCCCAGAAGGACGGCCGTCATGTTAAAAAGCGTACTTTTCATCTTTCTCTCCTCCTTCTTATTTCACGCCGAAGCGCTTGGGTTTGACATACTTGTTGATGAGGGGCACGCACGAGTTCATGATCAGGATCGCGAACGACATACCCTCGGGATAGGCGCCCCACAGACGGATGCACATCGTAATCAGACCGATGCCGACGCCGAAGATCACGCCGCCCTTGACCGTCATCGGCGAGGTCGAGTAGTCGGTAGCCATGAAGATGGCGCCGAGCATCGCACCGCCGGCGAAGATGTGGAAGAGCGGGAACTGCCACAGCAGCGAGGTCTCCATGCCCGAAGCGGCGCCGACGATCAGTGCGAAGATCGCCATCGTGGCGAGGATCGTCACGGGAACATGCCACGTGATGACCTTGCGCCAGAGCAGGTAGACGAAGCCGCAGAGCAGTGCCAGCGCGGCCACCTCGCCCAGCGAACCGGGCATGTTGCCGAGCGTCAGGTCCTGCATCAGATTCTCCGGCAGCACGCCGTACTGCTTATAAGCGGCCAGCGGCGTGGCACCCGACACCGCATCGGGATTCACATCGCCGAACACCTTGTAGGCGAAGCCCTCGACCTTGGAGAACGAAGTCATCTGCACGGGATAGGCGATCAGCAGGAAGACGCGGCCCACCAATGCGGGGTTGAAGGGGTTTTTGCCCAGGCCGCCGAAGGTCATCTTGGCGATGGCGATGGCGACGAAAGCACCCATCACGACGATCCACCAGGGAATCGACGCCGGGAGGTTGAAGGCCAGCAGCACGCCCGTAACCACCGCCGACCAGTTGCCGACGGTCACGGCGCCGCGGACCAGAAATTTCTGGATCAGGTACTCGAACGCCACGCACGAAAGCACCGAAAGGGCCGTGACGCACAGTACGTCGACTCCGAACACCACGGTCGAGACGACCAGCGCGGGCAGCAGCGCGATCACCACGTCGCGCATGATGCTCGAAGTGGATTGCAGCGTCTGCACGTGGGGCGCAGGAGCGACAAGGATTTTATTTGCCATAGTCGTATTCTGTTTTTTGTTCTACGATGCGTTACTTCTTCGGTGCGGCGGCAGCGGCGCGTGCGCGGATGATGCCCATCACCGACTGTTTGCCCAGACGGATCCAGTCCAGCAGCGGCAGGTAGGCCGGGCAGGTCGACTGGCAGCAGCCGCACTCGATGCACGAGGTGATCATCTGCGCCTCCAGTTCGTCGAAGTTCTTCTTCTGCGTCATCTTCGAGAGGTAGTAGGGCTCCAGACCCATCGGGCAGGCCGAAACGCACTTGGCGCACTTGATGCACTGCGAGGCCTCGCGACGCTCGGCATCGCGGCCGCTCATGACGGTGATGCCCGAGCAGCCCTTCGTCACGGGCGATGCGAAGTTGATCATCGCACGACCCATCATCGGACCGCCGTTGATCACCTTGCCCGCATCCTCGGGAAGCCCGCCGGCAGCGTCGAGCAGCGTCGTGATCGGCGTACCCATGCGCGTCAGCAGGTTCTTGGGCTCCTTGACGCCCTTGCCCGTGACGGTCACCACGCGCTCGATCAGCGGCTTGTTCTTCTGCACGGCCTCGTAGACCGCCACGGTCGTCGAAGCGTTGCATACCACGGCCCCCACGTCGATCGGCAGTGCGGGCGGAGGCGGCACCTGACGGCCCGTGACGGCCGCGATGAGCTGCTTCTCACCGCCCTGCGGATACTTGACCCGAAGCGGCGTGACCTCCACGCCCTTGTAACCGCCCTCGGCGATCACCCGGCGCAGATGCTCGATGGCATCGGGCTTGTTGTTCTCGATGCCGATGTAGGCGCTGTCCACGCCGATGGCCTTCATCAGGATCGTGACGCCCACGACGAGCTCCTCGCCCCGTTCGAGCATCGTGCGGTGGTCGGAGGTCAGATAGGGCTCGCACTCCACGCCGTTGATAATCAGCGCCTCGGCCTTCTTGCCGGGAGGCACCGACAGCTTGACGTGCGTGGGGAACGTGGCACCGCCCATACCGACGATGCCGGCCTCCTTGATCTTCGCGATGATCTCCTGCGACGAGAGTGCGCACTCCTTGACGAGCGTCTTCGAGCGGTCGATGCCCTCAACCCACTCGTCACCCTCGCGCTTGATCGTAATCATCGGCTGACGCAGCCCCTGACCGTTGGCCACGAGCTCCACGGCCGTCACCGTACCCGAGATGGGCGAGTGGATATTGGCCGACATGAAACTGCCCGCCTCGGCGATGAGCTGGCCCGTAAGCACCTTGTCGCCCTTGGCGACCTTGGCCACGGCCGGAGCTCCGATGTGCTGCGAGAGGGGAATGCAGACCGCCTCGGGCAGCGGAAGCACCTCGATGGGCTTGGCGCTGCTCAGCTTGTTTTCCGACGGATGAACACCGCCTATTGGAAATGTCTTCATATTTCGGATTTGATTTTACGTTGGATTACTTCTCGGCGGGCTTTTCAGCGGCAGGCGCTGCGGCGGGTTTCGGAGCGGCCGGAGCCTTGGGCTCCTTGGGCAGCGGATCCATGCCGACGAGCTTGATGGCACCCGTGGGGCACTCGTTCACGCACTTGCGGCAGAGCTTGCACTTCTGCGAGTCGATGAAGGCGAGGTTGTTCTCCACCGTGATGGCCTCGAACGCGCAGACCTTGGCGCACTTGCCGCAGCCGATACATCCGGCCTTGCAGGCCTTCATCACGGCGGCGCCCTTCTCCTTCGAAACGCACGACACGTAGACCGCACGGTTCTTGGGCCACTTCTTGCGCAGCTCGATGATGAGCTTCGGACAAGCCTTCACGCAGGCGCCGCAGGCCGTACACTTGTCGGGATCGACCACCGGCAGCCCCGTAGCGGGGTCGATGGCGATCGCTCCGAACGAGCAGACCTTCACGCAGTCGCCGAAGCCCAGGCAGCCGAACGAGCAGCCCGTCTCGCCCGCATAGAGCGACGAAGCCACGGCGCACGACTTGACACCGTTGTATTCGTTGGTGCGAGGACGTTTCTCGCACGTACCGCCGCAACGGACCGTTGCGACCTGCGGCCCCTTCTCCGCAGCGGCCTTGCCCAGGTATCCGGCAATGGCCTTCATGCAGTCGCCGCCGCCCACCGGGCAGAAGAGCGACGAGATATCGTCGTTCTTCACGAGTGCGTCGGCCATACCGCGACATCCGGCGAATCCGCAGCCGCCGCAGTTCGCGCCGGGCAGCATTTTCTCCACCTCGTCGATCCGCGGATCCTCCTCGACCCGGAATTTCTGGGCCACGAAGTAGAGAATAACCGCGGAGAGTACTCCCAACACGCACAGCGTCAGGATAGTGTTAAGTAATACTTCCATTAGTTTTTAAAGATTGTGAAATGAATTGTGTGTTCGATTCCGCGTCGCGCCACCCACAGCACGACATAATAGAGGGCCACCGCGGCCAATGCCGACAAGGCCCCCTGCGCTTCGCTCCAGCCGAGCAGTCCGACCGTTGCGACCAGCGTCGCCAGCAGCACGACCAGCGCACCGCCGTAGGCCAGCGCCACGGCCAGCGCCCCCGCACTGCGGCGCACGCCCACCGTCACCGCGTCGCCCGGAGCGTAGGACGCCGCATCGGGCGTCGCCACGGCGACGATCTTCTCCTGCGTTTCGGCCAGGCCGCATGCCTGACGGGCCTTGCAGGAGCCGCAGGCGCTCGACGAGGTGATCGTCACGTAGACCGTGCCGCCCTCGACGCGATCCACCCGACCGCTATGTTCGATCCGTTCCGACACCTCGCTAATCGCCGTATTTATTGGTGAGCGGCATGAGCCGTTCGTGTCCGAAGGAGCACATCGACAGACGCAGCACGGGCGGGAACTGATAACGTTTCTTCTCGTTTCGCATGATCATGCCGTGGATCTTCTCCACGACCTGGGAGTCGAAGCCCGCGTTGATGATCTCCTCGCGGTGCTGCCCCTCCTCGATCATGCGGAAGAGGATGGCGTCGACCACCTCGTAGGGAGGCAGGATATCGCTGTCCTTCTGACCGGGATGCAGCTCCGAAGAGGGCTCCTTGTCGAGGATGTTTTCGGGAATCACGTCGTCGTGCGTGCGGTTGATATAACGGGCCAGGTCGTACATCTCGCTCTTGTAGAGGTCGCCCGTGGGGCTGAAGGCTCCGGCCGTATCGCCGTAGAGCGTACAGAGGCCGAGAGCGTTCTCGCTCTTGTTCGACGAATTGAGCAGGATGTAGCCGGTTTTGTTCTGGAGCGCCATGAGCAGCACCGTGCGGATACGGGTCTGGATGTTCTCCTCCGTAGCGTCGAACTCCGTACCGCCGATGACGGGCTTGAGCGTGTCGACGACGCTCCGGTAGATCTCCGAGATCGGAATCACGTCGTAGGCGATGCCGAGCCGCTCGGCCAGCAGCCGGGCGTCCTCGACCGAGTGGTCCGACGAGAACTGCGACGGCATGAGCAGCGCCCGGACGTTCTCGCGTCCCAGCGCATCGGCGGCCAGCACGGCCACCACGGCCGAGTCGATACCGCCCGACAGACCCACGCAGGCCTTCTGGTAGCCGTTCTTGCGGAAAAAGTCCTTCAGGCCGCAGCAGGCGGCGCCGTAGACCATGCGCGTCCGGTCGCCGGACGACGGAATCGTCACCGGAACGGCCGTCGCCTCCGTGTCGAAGATCCGGAAATCCTCCTCGAAATGCTTCATCAGCAGCACCAGCTCGCCGCGGGCGTTGAAAGCTCCCGACGTACCGTCGTACACGATGTCCGTCGCACCGCCCACCTGGTTGACCAGCACGAGGTTCTTGCCCTCGACGAAGGCCAGACGGCGCATCAGTTCGTAGCGGTAGGTCATCGTGCCCTTGCCGTACTTGCGGGCGTTGATGGAGACGATGGTTTCGACCGAGCAGTCGAAATCGTGTTCGCGACTCAGGTCGTCGCCGACGATGATCACGCACTTGTGTCCGCCGATGGTGGCGTATTCATACCCTTTCGAGGGGACCAGGAAACCCATTTCGCGGCGCGCCGTGATGTACTTTTTGCCCACATAGCGCTGCACCTTGCCCTGCTGGATGAGGGCTGCGGCGCTGACCGTGCCGTCGTTCGTAAGGATCGGCAGGCCCACGATGGCCGCGATGCCGTCGCAGCAGGCGGCGATCTTGGCGAGCGCCTCCTCGCAGAGTTCGAGAAAAGTCGTCTTCCGCAACAGGTCGAAAGCGGGCGTTCCGCTCAGCGCCTGCTCGGCGAAAACCACCAGATCGGCGTGCTGTGCCTTGGCTTTGTTGATGGCGTCGATGATCTTCGAGGCATTGCCCTCCACGTCACCGATAGTGTAGTTCAACTGGGCGATGGCTATTTTCATTGGGTAGTGCTTTAGTCGGCGTTTTATAACTCCGCAAAGTTAAGGATTATTTGCAAAAGTCGGAAAAAATTTCGATGTTAATAAATTAACATGGGTATCGGAGCGACCGAACGCGTCATGCGGAGTGTCCCGGCAGCGGGTTCGGCATATCATTTGCATCACGACACCACGACCGCGCGCCTCGCCGCGTGCAGGCGGACGGTCGGGCTTCCGGCCCGAAACGCCGGGGCGCAATGTTCAACTAAATTCTTTACAGTCATGAAAGAGACTACCAGCAAGTCGTCCGGCCGCACGGCATCGGGCCAGAAATCGGAAAAAACGTCGCGCAGCACCACGTCGCGCGCCAGCAGCACGTCGAGCCGCGGTACGGCAAGCAGCCGTTCGTCGCAGTCGGGCCGCACGTCGCACAACAACA
The DNA here is from genome assembly GCA_947178025.1 of uncultured Alistipes sp. GTDB lineage: Bacteria > Bacteroidota > Bacteroidia > Bacteroidales > Rikenellaceae > Alistipes. The sequence continues at coordinate 29,387 of CAMWWU010000001.1, forward strand.
ATCCCGAGGGTCACAACCAGTATACGAAGAAGTAGCCCCTCCCGCCCGGGGCCGAGACGCCGCCGGGAGATAACGACGCGAGAGCCTGCTTTGCGGCAGGCTCTCGCGTTTTTTTCGCGGCGTCGGATCAGAACTCCGACGTGAAGTGGAAGCGGATCTCCTTGAAGTTGTCCTGCGCGAGCGCGAGCGCATAGCTCGTATCGGCCAGGAAGACGTCGCGGCCGTGCTTGTCGACCGCCATGTTGGTGTGCTTGCGCCGCTTGAAGTCGGCCAGCTGCGCGGCGTTGTCGCTGTCGATCCAGCAGGCCTTGTGGATCGAGATCGGCTCCCAGCGGCAGGAGGCGTTGTACTCGTGTTCGAGGCGGTACTGAATCACTTCGAACTGGAGCGCACCGACCGTGCCGATGATCTTGCGGCCGTTGAGCGACGAGGTGAAGAGCTGCGCCACACCCTCGTCCATCAGCTGATCGATGCCCTTGGCCAGCTGCTTGAACTTCATCGGATCGGCGTTCTCGATGTAGCGGAACTGCTCGGGCGAGAAGGAGGGGATGCCCGTGAAACGGAGCTGCTCGCCCTCGGAGAAGGTGTCGCCGATCTTGAAGTTGCCCGTGTCGTGCAGGCCCACGATATCGCCCGGATAGGCCAGGTCGATCACCGACTTCTTCTCGGCCATGAAGGCCGTCGGCGACGAGAACTTCATCTGCTTGCCGCTGCGCACGTGCAGGTAGTTGCGGTTGCGCTCGAACGTTCCCGAACAGATCTTCAGGAAGGCGATGCGGTCGCGGTGGTTGGGATCCATGTTGGCGTGGATCTTGAAGACGAAACCCGTCATCTTCGCCTCGGCGGGCTCCACGGTGCGCGTCTCAGCGGGCGCCGGGCGCGGCGAGGGGGCGATGCGGATGAAGCATTCGAGCAGCTCGCGCACGCCGAAGTTGTTCACGGCCGAGCCGAAGAAGACCGGAGCCAGCTCGCCCGCCAGGTAGGCGTCGCGGTCGAAATCGTCGTAGACGCCCTCGACCAGCTCGACGTCCGAGCGCAGCTGCTCGGCGAACTTCGCACCGATCTGGCGGTCGAGCTCGTCCGACGCGAGGTCGGCGATCTCGACGGTCGAAGCATCGGCCGTGAGGCGTTCGTCGGAGGTAAAGAGCGACAGATTCTTCTCGTAGAGGTTGTAAACGCCCTTGAAGTCGGGTCCGTTGGAGATGGGGAACGCCAGCGGACGCACGCGGATGCGCAGCTCCTTCTCCACCTCGTCCAGCAGGTCGAACGGCTCCTTCGAGGGGCGGTCCAGCTTGTTGACGAAGACGATCACCGGCGTGCGGCGCATGCGGCAGACATCCATCAGCTTGCGCGTCTGCGCCTCGACGCCCTTGGCGCCGTCGATGACGATGATGACCGAATCGACGGCCGACAGCGTGCGGTAGGTATCCTCGGCGAAGTCCTCGTGGCCCGGCGTGTCGAGGATGTTGATCTTCACCCCCTTGTACTCGAAGCCCATGACGGCCGTAGCGACCGAGATACCGCGCTGGCGCTCGATCTCCATGAAGTCCGAGGTGGCGCCTTTCTTGATCTTGTTGCTCTTGACGGCTCCGGCCACGTGGATGGCGCCGCCGAAGAGGAGCAGTTTCTCGGTAAGGGTCGTCTTACCGGCATCGGGGTGAGCGATCACCGCAAAGGTGCGGCGCCGCAATATTTCGTCCTGTTGTGTCATAACTGTTCAACCAATGGCCCCGGCAGGTGGCAAAAGGGGCTCTTTTCGGTCGGCAAAAATACACAAAACTTTTTGGAAAATCGGATAATTCATCTATTTTTGCAAAAACCTCATCATCCTTTACGACCATGAAACGACTCCTGACGATCGGCCTGCTGGCCGCATGCTGCCTATTCGCAGGCTGCGACAAAGAAGAGAACGGCGAAGACCTGATATGGGATTTCGTGCCCTTTTCGGTCGGATTCTACGTGCAAGACGCTGCGACGGGTGCGGACCTGCTCGACCCCGCCTCCCCATCGAATATTCTCGGACAACCGATTGCGGTGACCTATGCCGGCAACCGTTACGAACTCGATCCGTCGCAGGCGACCGATTTTTACCAGCACAAGTCGGTCCTCACACGGGCTCTTCCGACCATGCCACTGGACTTGAGATTGCATCATTCCTACTCGCTGAAGGAAGAAAACGGCGAGATGAAGAAGGTTTATCAGAACTACCGGCTCGATTTCGGCGAGTTCACCCCGTGCTCCGACTGGCACAATCAGGAATTTACGATCGACTGGGGCGACGGGAGTTCGAATACCGTCCGTTTCGACTGCTACATCGTGTGGAAAAGCAACACGGATCCGAACGTGCTGCATCCGATCTGGTTCGATGGAAAGCAGCAGACCGAATGGACGATGACGCTCCTCAAATAACCGGCGAAACGAAACGACGACGAGGCGAAACTCCCACGGGTTTCGCCTCGTCGCTTTTTCACAGACAACGGCCGGTCGTCACGCTTTCGGATAGTCCATATTGAAGTGGCAGCCGACCGACTCCTTGAGTTCGCGCCCCTGTTTGATGACCAGGTAGGCCGTGGCGATCATGTTGCGCAGCTCGCACAGCTCGCGGTTGGGCTTGGTCTTGTTGTAGAGCTCTTCGGTCTCCTCGTAGATGATCTCCAGCCGGCGCATGGCCCGCTTGAGCGAGAGGTTCGAGCGGACGATCCCCACGTAGTTGGACATGATGCTCTGCATCTCGCGCTTCGACTGAATGATCATGAGCATCTCCTCGGTGTGCTGCGTACCCTCGAAATCCCAGTCGGGAATCCCCTCCTGGAACTCCGTCCGGTCGAGCTGCGCCGCCGCATGGCGCGCCGCCTGGTCGGCATAGACCAGCGCCTCGATCAGCGAGTTGGACGCCAGCCGATTGGCCCCGTGCAGCCCCGTGCAGGAGGTTTCGCCCAGGGCGTAGAGCCGCTTGACGGAGGTCTCGCCGTTGGTGTCGACCTTCACGCCGCCGCAGCAATAGTGAGCCGCCGGAGTCACGGGGATCAGGTCGCGCGTGATGTCGATGCCGATCGAAAGACACTTTTCGTAGATATTCGGGAAGTGGCTGCGGACCGACGCCGGATCCTTGTGCCGCACGTCGAGGTAGACGAACTCCTCGCCGCGCTTCGACATCTCGCGGTGGATGGCGCGGGCCACGACGTCGCGCGGCGCCAGCGACTTCATCGGGTGGTAGCGATCCATGAACTCCTCGCCGTTTTGCAGGCGCAGGATGGCCCCGAAGCCGCGCATCGCCTCGGTAATCAGGAAACTGGGCTTCTCGCCCGGATGGTAGAGCGTCGTGGGGTGGAACTGAATGAACTCCATGTTCTCGGTGATCGCCTTGGCGCGGTGGCACATGGCGATGCCGTCGCCCGTGGCGACCACGGGGTTCGAGGTCGTGGAGTAGATGTTGCCGCAGCCGCCCGTCGCCACGACCGTGCACTTCGCGAGCATGGTCTCGATCTCGTTGGTATCCAGATCGAGGACATAGGCGCCGAAGCAGGCCAGGCCGCGCGTGTGGCGCGTGACGAACTCGCCCAGGTGGTGCTGCGTCAGCAGGTCGAGGGCGAAGTGGCGCTCCAGCACCGTGATGTTGGGGTGCTGCCGCACCGACTCGACGAGCGCCCGCTCGATCTCGGCGCCCGTGAGATCCTCGTGGTGGAGGATCCGGTGCTCCGAATGACCGCCCTCGCGGTTGAGCTCGAACCGTCCGTCGGGGGTCTTGTCGAACCGCGTGCCCCAGGCGATCAGATCGCGGATCAGCTCCGGAGCCCGTCTGACGACCAGCTCGACGGCCTCGCGGCCGCACTTGCCGGCACCGCAGACGAGCGTATCCTCGATATGTTTCTCGAATGTGTCGGGCGCATAGGTCACCGAACAGATGCCCCCCTGGGCATAGTTGGTGTTGCACTCGTTCATCTCGCCTTTCGTCACGACGGTGACGCGGCCGTAAGCGGCGGCCTTGAGGGCGAACGTGAGCCCCGCGGCGCCGGAACCGATGACCAGGAAGTCGGTTTTCATTGTTTCTTGAGCGTTAAGCGCCGCAAAGTTACAAAAAATAGTAACTTTGCCGCAAAATTACGACAAAAATGGAGCGACATATCCGCATAAACGATTTCGACTATCCGCTGCCCGAGGAGCGGATCGCCAAATTTCCGCTCGCCGAGCGCAGCGCCTCGAAACTGCTCGTATGGAATCGGGGCGAGATCTCGGAGCGGCGGTTCCGCGATCTGGGCGACGTGCTGCCCGCGGGGCAGCTGCTCGTCTTCAACAACACGAAGGTGATCCGCGCCCGCATCATCCTGCACAAACCCTCGGGGGCCCGCATCGAGGTCTTCTGTCTCGAACCGCTCGACCCGGCCGACTACGAGCGGGCATTCTCCGTGACGGGCAGCTGCGAATGGAGCTGCATCGTCGGCAACCTCAAGAAGTGGAAAGAGGGCTATGTGGCCATCGACTTCGACTTCGAGGGCCGCACCGAACAGCTGCGGGCCTGGCGCATCGGCGAGGGGGGCCGCGAGCAGCGCGTGCGCTTCGAATGGAGCGCCCCGATGACCTTCGGCCAGCTGCTCGAACACCTGGGGCGGATTCCGATCCCGCCCTACCTCAACCGCGAGAGCGAGGAGATCGACACCACGCGCTACCAGACCGTCTACTCGAAGTTCGAGGGGTCGGTAGCGGCCCCGACGGCCGGTCTGCACTTCACGCCCGAGCTGATCGACTCGATGCGCGAGCGGGGCTTCGGATTCGAGGAGGTGACGCTCCACGTCGGCGCAGGCACGTTCCTGCCCGTCAAGGAGGAGGACGCCGTGCGGCACACGATGCACACCGAGCACTTCGAGATCCGGCGCTCGACCCTCGCGGCGCTGCTCGCCAAATGGGGCGAGATCACGGCCGTGGGGACCACCTCGGTGCGCACGCTCGAATCGCTCGCGGCCCTGGGCTGGCGCATCCGCCGCGACGGATCGCCCGCGGCGGATCGGGTCGTCGGGCAGTGGGAGCTCTACGACCTCCCGGCCGACTTCACCGGCCGCGAAGCGCTGGAGGAGCTGCTCGCCTACCTGGATCGCGAGGGCCTCGACCGGTTGAAAGCCGCGACGCAGATCATGATCACGCCGCTCGGCTACGAGTTCCGCATCGTCCGCAACATCGTCACCAACTTCCACCAGCCCGCATCGACGCTCCTGCTGCTCGTCTCGGCCTACGTCGGCGACGACTGGCACCGCATCTACGACTACGCCCTCGGGCACGACTTCCGCTTCCTGAGCTACGGCGACTCGTCGGTGCTGATGCGGTAGCTCCGGCCAAACGTCCATAAAAAAGGCGGTGTCCCATCATGGAACACCGCCTTTCGCATCGGGATCGAAACATCAGGTCGCAGCATACGGTCCCGACACGCCGTTCGACTTGCCCAAACCCCGGTCCTCGAAGCGGACCTACTGAATACGGACGTAATACTCCTTCTCGACCCAGCGGTCGCCGTCTTCTTCGCAAAAGACACTGAAAACGAGCTCCTCTTGCGTGAGCGTCTCGACATTCCAGACGCTCTCCCGGCTATCATCGCTCCGGCTGAACACGAACCGGTTGCCCTCGCATCGCCACACGATCCGATCGTATGTCGAAATCTGCGCAGGCGACGAGAGCCCCCGGGCGCCCGTGCCGTCGGCGTTCAACACCATATAGTTGGGATATCGCTCGAAATCGTCGTAATACCACTCGTCGTCCTCACCGTCGTACTCGGCGACCTGACGCCACACGCCGGGCAGCAGCGTACCGTCGACGGGAGTCTCCTCATCGTCCGAACACCCGGCGAAACCGCATACCGTCGCGGCGTAGAGCAGGAAAGCAAAAAAATCTTTTATGAGGTTCATCTTCTAAAGATCGAAATAATAGGTAAGCACATAAATTTTAGCGCAATACTTGTATTTCTTCTTGGGGTCGCGCCCAGTATAAGACGAACTGTATCCGGAATTTTTCGAACAGAGACTATACGTATCGCCGCTCGTCACCTTTGCATAATAGCTCCCGCCCTTTCGATAGATTTTCAGATAAGCGGATGTCACGGCAGCCGAAGAACCGGTATACCCGGTAACGTTTTTAACAAACGTATATCCGTCGTCCGAACCGCCCCCGGCATGTTCGATATCCGGGCCGATACCGTCGGAAGATTTTTCCGAGCAACCGCCCCACACGAGGGCGGTTGCACAGATCAGCATCGCAATAATCCGCGACATCGCATCATCAGAATTTCACACCGACTTTCACGAAGAACGAGTTGATGCTGAAGCCGTCGCTCTTCTCGCCGTCCCACTCGTAGTGGAAACCCTGATGCTGCCAGCCCAACCCGAAGTTGAGCTTCTTGTAGTTCAGACCGATGCCGTAGGAGGCGTAGAATCCGCCCTTGAGCTTCTCGTCATACTCGCCCGACGCACCGATGACCGGCATGCCGTAGCCGAGATCGATCGCTACATAGGGTGCGAAGGTCTCCGTCACGGGATAGTAGCCCTTCAGGTCGAGGAAGAGGGGGATCATACCCACACCGCCCTCTTCGAGGCCGACGGCATTTTTGTCATCGTAGGCATACTGAAATCCGAAACCGACACCAGCGAAAGCATACTGATTGATACGCATGCCGTGGATCGTTTCGATGAACGCACGCGAGAACTTGGCATCCTCCGACTCGCCGTCGTACTTGAGCTTGCCGCCGAGGCCGTAGCCGAAATTCAGCTCGCCCTGATAGCGGGTCGCCTGCTTCTGTTTCTTCTCCACGACCATCGTAGAGCTCTTGAGAATCTGTCCGTAGCTTGCCGACGAACAGAAAACAGCCGCGAGGGCCAACACGAAAATCTTTTTCATGATCTGTTGAATTTAAGTTTATTATAAAAAGGTGATCTGTTACTGTTGCGGAATGACGACAGCCGTCTTGTCAGTCCGGGCACGGTCGACGATGGCAGCATTGCGGACGGAGTTGTCGACACGCGGATAGGTGTCGATGATCCATTTGTCCTCGTAGCGGGCGGGACGAAAATTCGTGTAGTAGGCCGGATAGCCGACGATCTTCACGCGCACCATATAGTAGCCGGTCTGCTTGTCGACCACTGTATTGCCCCGGTCGTCGGGATAGGTATTGACCTGATAGAGCGATCCGACGATGACGTCGGCGCCGCGCACGCCCGTCTGCTCGTCGACACAGCGCTGCGAAAAGTCGAACATGGCGCGCTTGATGATCTCGCTAATATCCGAATAGGCGACGTAAACGCTGTCGAAGACCTGACGGTCCCGATACATCATCTTCAGATCCGCAAGCATCGGCGTGGCATAGACGTCCTGACGGGGTTCGAGGTTGCGAGTTGTCGTTTCGTTGAACCATAAATTGTCCTTTTTCTGTGCTGAGGCAGAACCGATGCCTACACCGAATGCACAGACGGCGAGCACGACGAAAAGTTTCTTCATGACGAAAAAAGTTTGGGTGTAGCCCGCTCCCCGGATACGATTATAAAAAAGAAAGTGTGGAGCCGTTCGTTTATCTGACGGGAGGTTCTGGAATACCTTGGAACAAATAAACAATACCCCACACTTGTACAGCATGAGGCAGAGCACCTCGTATGCCAATACAAGTGATGAGTGTCGTCGTTTACCTTGTTCCGTTAAATTTTCCAGATTTCCCGTCAAGGATAAAAGCGAAACACTTTCATCAATATGTCGTCCGTCGCACGAAAGCGACGCGACAAAGATAGAAAATGTTTTGCAAAACGCAACACCCGCGGGGTATTGTGACGACAAATTTCGGTCTAATTTTGTTGAAAATCAATATTGAACCCCTATTTTTTTATGTTTAGCCTGCGGAAAAACATCCCTCGCCGCAACGGCAGCAGACGCCGGCGTGAAAAAAATAACAGCCGGCAAACGCAAATTCCGATATATTTCGTACCTTTGGGGCGGAAAAAACGAAACACGAGTTCAAACCATAAAATTCCAAATCATTACGACTATGCAGATTGTAGAGATTCATGCAAGAGAGATCCTCGACTCGCGAGGCAATCCGACCGTAGAGGTCGAGGTACGCACCGTATCGGGTGCTTTCGGCCGTGCCGCCGTGCCGAGCGGCGCGTCGACCGGTGAGAACGAGGCGCTCGAACTGCGCGACGGCGACAAGAGCCGTTACCTGGGCAAGGGCGTGCTGACCGCCGTGAAGAACGTCAACGAGGTGATCGCTCCGGCCATCATCGGCATGAACGTTTCCGACCAGGTGGGCATCGACAAGGCCATGATCGCCCTCGACGGCACGAAAACCAAGTCGAAGCTCGGCGCCAACGCCATCCTCGGCGTATCGCTCGCCGTGGCCCGCGCCGCTGCCGACTACTTCGGCATGCCGCTCTACCGCTATATCGGCGGTTCGAACGCCAAGACGCTGCCCGTTCCGATGATGAACATCATCAACGGCGGTTCGCACTCCGACGCCCCCATCGCATTCCAGGAGTTCATGATCCGTCCCGTAGGCGCTCCGTCGCTCAAGGAGGGTCTGCGCATGGGCGCCGAGGTGTTCCACAACCTGAAGAAGGTGCTCCACGAGCGCGGCCTCTCGACCGCCGTGGGCGACGAGGGCGGTTTCGCTCCCGCGCTGAACGGCACGGAGGATGCACTCGACTCGATTATCAAGGCCATCGAGAAGGCCGGCTACGTTCCCGGAAAGGACGTGATGATCGGCATGGACTGCGCTTCGTCGGAGTTCTACAAGGAGGGTGTTTACGACTACACCATCTTCGAGGGCGAGAAGGGCGCCAAGCGCACTTCGAAGGAGCAGGTAGAGTACCTGAAGGGCCTCGTGGAGAAGTACCCCATCGACTCGATCGAGGACGGTATGTCGGAGAACGACTGGGAGGGTTGGCAGATGCTGACCGCCGAGATCGGCGACAAGTGCCAGCTCGTCGGCGACGACCTCTTCGTGACGAACGTCGACTTCCTGAAGAAGGGTATCGAGATGGGCTGCGGCAACTCGATCCTCATCAAGGTGAACCAGATCGGTTCGCTCACCGAGACGCTCGACGCCATCGAGATGGCTCACCGCGCCGGCTACACTTCGGTAACGTCGCACCGCTCGGGCGAGACCGAGGACTCGACGATCGCCGACATCGCCGTGGCTACGAACTCGGGTCAGATCAAGACCGGTTCGATGTCGCGTTCGGACCGTATGGCCAAGTACAACCAGCTGCTCCGCATCGAGGAGGAGCTCGGCGACGAGGCGATCTACGGCTACACGAAGATCTATCGCAAGTAATCCGGACCTCCGGATTCACCGCGTCCCCTTCCGGAAACGGGAGGGGACGTTTTTTTCGGTCATCCGAACACTTCGCCGGAGCGGGACCGCCAATCCGCCGAGCAGCGGGGCCGCCGAGCAGCGGGGCCGCCGAGCAGCGGGGTTGCCGAGCTGCGGGATTGCCGAGCTGCGGGGGCGCGGGGCCGCCGAGCTGCGGGATTGCGGGAGCGCGGGAGCACGGGAGCACGGGGCCGCCGAGCTGCGGGATTGCCGAGCTGCGGGGGCGCGGGGCTCGAATCGTCTCCCCCCCGAAATGCAGCGCGGGTTCCCGAATCAGATTCGGGAACCCGCGCTCGTTCGTTACGGGAGCGATTGCTACTCCTGCTCGGGATCAGCCACCAGGATACGTCCGCAGTACTCGCAGACGATGATCTTCTTACCCTGGCGGATGTCGGCCTGACGCTGGGGCGGGATGCGGTTGAAGCAGCCGCCGCAGGCATCGCGACGCACGGTCACCACAGCCAGTCCGTTGCGGACGTTGCGGCGGATACGCTCGTAGGCAGCCAGCAGGCGCTCGTCGATCTTGGCCTTGGCACGCTCGGCCTGCGCTTCGTACTCGGCGACCTGCGGAGCGGTCTCGGCCTCGATGCTCTCCAGCTCGTTCTTCTTGGCAGCCAGGTCGGCGGCACGCTCGTTCATCACAGCCTCGGCCTCCTCCAGCTGGAGCTTCTTGGCCTTGACACCGGCGGCATACTCTTTCAGACGCTTCTCGGCCAGCTCGATTTCGAGCTCCTGATACTCGATCTCCTTGGTTATGGCATCGAACTCGCGGTTGTTGCGCACGTTGTTCTGCTGCTCCTTGTAATTGCCGATCTGAATCCGGGACTGATCCACCTCGCGCTTACGCTGCTTGGTGAGCGTGTTGAACTCCTCGATCTCGCCGTTGATGTTGTCGATGCGGGTCTTCAGACCGACCAGCTCGTCTTCGAGCCCCTCGACCGCCAGCGGCAGTTCGCCCTTCACCTTGTTGATCCCGTCGATCTTGCTGTCGATCTTCTGCAAATCATAGAGTGCCAGAATCTTCTCCTGCATCGAATAATCGACTTCGGCTGTCTTTTTCTGCGTTGCCATATGTTGTCTTTATAGTTTAGACTTAAACCAAATAGTTTACGGGATTGCGCGAGCATCCACTCTTGCGAACCGCAAAGGTAATCAAATTTTTCGACAAAACGTCAAATAAAATGTCAATTACGCAATATTCGCTCTCGAAATGGCCGATATCGGCGACCGTAAGCGCTCCGTCGGGGGTCATGAAGTCGTTATACTTCATGTCCGCAGTGACATAGATGTCGGCCCCGGCCCGCCGGGCGTCGCCGATGAGCGAGGCGCCGGAGCCCGTGCAGACTGCCACGCGGCGCACCTCGGGAGAAGCGATGTCGCTGTGCCGCACGACCCGCACGCCGAGCCGCTGCCGGATCCGCTGCATGAACGCCACGGTGTCCGTCGCCTCGGGCAGCTCGCCCACAACGCCGAAGCCTACCCTCGGATCGGCGGCCGAGGGTTGCAGCACCCGCAGGTTCCCGACGCCCAGCATCGTCGCCAGCCGCCAGCTCATCCCCTCCGGGGCGCTGTCGAGGTTCGTATGGCAGGCGTAGAGCGCGATGCCGCGGCGGATGGCCCGCTCGACGCACCGCTGCACGGCATCCGCCGAATTGAACCGCTTGAGGGGCCGGAAGACGATCGGATGGTGCGTGATGACCAGATCGCACCCCTCGCGTTCGGCCTCGTCGAGCACCTCCTCCGTAACGTCCACGGCCAGCAGCGCCCGATGCACCTCGTCGTCGGGACGTCCGACGACGAGCCCGGCATTGTCGTAATCCTCCTGCCATCCGAGCGGCGCGAACCGCTCGATGACATCCGTTATTTCACTGATTTTCATATTCGCCAATCGTTTTGCACGCCGCCCGTCAGAAGAGCGACTGTTCGTAGAACGCGAAGAGCTCCTTGTGCTCCGGCTCCTCCGATTTCTTGCGGCGGGGCTTGCGGACGGGTTTGGCGACCGGCTGTTCCGGCTCCGCCCCGCCCTCCTCGGCGATCTTCACCACCGCCTTGCGGCCGCGTCTCGGCGCAGGGGCCGCTGCGGACTCGCCCGCAGCCGACTCCCGGTCGGCGTAGACTTCGCCCTCGGGCTCCTTCAGGTCCTCGCGCACCTCGACCAGCAGAGCCCGGATGCGTTGCAGCCGCTCGGCCAGCTCCGCGTCGCGCGACACCTCGTCGGTCCGCCGCTGCCGGAGCGCCTTGCGGGCCCCGTCGAGGGTCATGCCCCGCTCCTTGACCAGATGATAGATCAACTTGAGATGCTCGACGTCCTGCGGCGAGAAGAGGCGGTTGCCTTTCTTGTTCCGCTTGGGGCGCAGGACACTGAACTGCGCCTCCCAGTGACGGAGCAGCGACTGATTGACGTCGAACATCTCGGCGACCTCGCCCATCGAATAAAATAGCTTTTCGGCCATCGGTTTTTCAATTTGATTTTTTTACAGTTTCATGATCCGCAGCGAATTGGGATACAGATTATTCACCCGGTTCCCGATCCGCTTGGCGAAGCCCAGCGCCCGACCGCGCGCCGTCACCAGGTTCATCCCCTCGGCGAAACGGCCCGCCGCGACCTCCTGCCGGCGCAGGTAGCGCAGCGCCTCCTCCCCGTCGAGCTCCGTCGCGGGCAGCGCCCGCCGATCGAGCCCCGTGAAGAACGCCAGCGCGGGGTCGGGCTTCAGCTTCCCCTTGAAGAGCTGCCCCATCGCCACGCCCGAGTAGATCACGGGAAGCGTTTCGGAGAGCGTCCGCACGGCATCGGCCTGCGCGGCATACCACCCGTAGCAGGTCTCGCCGGCCATGCCGAAGCGCATCCGTTCGGGCTCCCTCACCCAGCGGCCGAGTTCGGCTGCAGCCGCCCGGTCAGCCGGGACGATCGCCGACCGCCGCGCCTTGGGCGTGCGGCTCCGGCCTCCCGCATCGGGAGCCTTGCGGGCTACGGCGGCGAAAAATCCCTCGCCGCAGGCCCGGTGCGGATAGAAGCGGTAGGTGCGGAAAGCGCCGACCCGTCCGCAGACGATGCCCCACGCCGCATCGACCGGAATCTCCTCCGCCTCGACGGCCTCCTCCCCGACCCGTTCGAGGAGCCGTTCGAGCGACCCCTCGTCTTCGTCGCGATTGAAGGTGCAGGTGCTGTATATCAGCATGCCTCCGGGGCGCAGCGTCCGCCATGCCGCTTGCAGGATCTCCTCCTGCCGCGCCGCACAGAGCCGCACGTTGCCCTCGCTCCACTCCGTGCAGGCCTCCGCATCCTTGCGGAACATCCCCTCGCCCGAGCAGGGGGCATCCACGGCCACCACGTCGAACCACGCCTCGCGGTCGCCGAACTGCGCGGCGTCGCAGGCCGTGACGACGACATTGCCCGTGCCCCACTTGCGCACGTTGTCGGCGAGCACCTGCGCCCGACGACGGTCGACCTCATTGGCGACGACCAGTCCGTCGGCCCCCGCGAGCGACGCGTAGAGCGTCGTCTTGCCGCCCGGGGCGGCGCAGAGGTCGAGGATCCGCGCCCCCTCGCACGGCACATCGCGCAGCAGATACCCCACGAACTGCGACGACGCCTCCTGTACGTAGTAGGCTCCGGCATGGAAATCGGTGTCCAGCGTAAACTGCGGCCGCTCCGCGAGGTAATACCCCGCCCCGCACCACGGCACGCGCTCCGTCGGACGGAGCTCCGCGAGCTCCTCCGGCACAGCCGCCTTCGCGGGATTCAGCCGCACGGAGACGGGAGGCGTCCCTCCGAGCGCATCGCAGAGCGCCCGGCCCTCCACCGGCCCCAGATCGCGGAGTACGCGATCGACGAACTTTTCGGGCAGCGCCATGTCTACTCGCCGGCCTTGAGTGCATCCAGACGGGCGCAGATCGCCTCGAAGACCGAAGCGTCCTCCACGAAATCCTCGCGATCCTTGTCGATCGTGAGCACCTCGCCGTCGTAGATCGTATCCATCCAGTGATTGTACTTGTCGTTGAGCCGCTGGAGATAGGCCGCGTCGATGTTCATCTCGTACTCGCGTCCGCGCTTGCGGATCTGGGAGATGAGCGTCGGGACGCTCGCCTTGAGGTAGATCAGCAGGTCGGGCTTCGGGATGAGCTCCGTGACCAGGCCGAAGATCTTCATGTAGGTCTCGATGTCGCGGCCCGACATCAGCCCCATTTCGTGCAGGTTGCCGGCGAAGATGTGGGCATCCTCGTAGATGGTGCGGTCCTGGAGAATCACGCCCGAACGGTTATCCTTGAGCATCTCCATCGTCTGACGGATGCGGTTACCCAGGAAGCAGATCTGGAGGTTGAACGACCAGCGGTTCATGTCCTCGTAGAAGTCCCCGATGTAGGGGTTGTCCACCTCTTCGAGGTAGGCCTTGGCGCGGTAGCGCTCGGTGAGCATCTGCGTCAGCGTGGTCTTGCCGCTGCCGATATTTCCTGCAATAGCTATATACATGGTTGTGGGGTTTGGGTTTTCTGTCGTTGTTCTCCGGCGCCGAAGGCGAGGATCTCGCCGGCTATCCGGCGGTCGTTGGCCAGCCGGGGCACCTTGTTCTTGCCGCGGGCCCGCATCCAGGCCAGGAAGCGCCCGGCCTCGACCACCGTCAGGTGCTGACGCTCCAGCGTCGTGCGGCGCTTGGCGTCGTAGTCCGAATTGACGGCCCGCAGCTCGCGGTCGAGCGCCTCGGCGAACCGCTCGCGGCTGTCGGGCTCGCGCTCGAACTCCACGATCCACTCGTGGGCGCCCCGCTCGCGCAGGGTCATGTAGCGCGGCGCGACGGTGTACTCGCCCACGACAGCGCCCGTCGCGGCGCAGGCCCGGTCGAGGGCCCGGTCGGCATTGTCGACGATCAGCTCCTCGCCGAAGACGTTGATATATTGTTTGGTGCGCCCGGCGAAGCGGATGCGGTAGGGATTCGTCGAAGTGAAAGTCACGCGGTCGCCGATCTCGTAGCGCCACAGTCCGTTGTTCGAGGTGACGAGCAGGGCGTAGCTCCGGCCGCAAACCACCCCTTCGAGGGGGACGATCCGCTCGCCGTCGCGGAACTCGAAGAAGGTGCCGTAGTCGAGCATCAGCAGCATGTCGTCGCGCGACGGGTCGTCGGCCAGGGCGAAGAAGCCCTCCGAGGCGTTGTAGGTCTCCATGTAACGCATCGTCGGCGAAGGGATCAGCGCCTCGAACGCCCGCCGGTAGGGGGCGAACTCCACGCCGCCGTGGGCGAAGAGCTGCAAATCGGGCCACACCTCCAGCAGATTGCTCTTGCCGGTATACTCCAGCACGCGGCGCATCAGGGCGAGGTTCCACGACGGCACCCCCGCGAACGAGGTGATATGCTCCCGCGCGCACTCGCGACAGATGGCGTCGGCCTTCTGCCAGAAGTCGGGGATCACCGCCGTTTCGGTCCGCGGAGCCCGAAACCAACCGCTCCAGAGTCCCATTTCGCGGATGAGCAGCGCCGAGAGGTCGCCCGCGACGCAGCCGTTCTCCTCGCGGCACGAACCGCCGAGGGTCAGCGTCTTTCCCTCGAAAATACGGCTCCGGGGATCGGTCGCGGCGAAGAGCGTCGCCACGTCGCGCATTCCGAGCGTGTGGTTCCACAGCACCGACGCCCGCGTGACGGGGATGTATTTGCTGCGGTCCGAAGTGGTTCCCGACGAGCGGGCGAAGAGCCGCACGCGCCCGGGCGCCGCAACGTTGCATTCGCCGGCCATCATGCGCTCGACGTAGGGCTTGAAGGTCTCGTAGTCGAACCGTTCGACCTGCGACTGGAACTGCTCGATGCTCCGCACGCGCCGCAAGTCGTAGCGCCACCCGAACTCGGTGCGGCGCCCCTCGCGGAGCCGTTCGCGCAGCATCCGCTCCTGCGTCTGTGCCGGATAGCGGCAGAAACGCTCGATCGCCCGCATGCGCGGAGCGAAGAAAGCCCGTAGTATGGTGTTGCGCAACGACATGTTTGCCGCGAAATTCGTTTTTAAGGTTGTTGCATAGACTCTTTACCGATCTCTCGTCCGAATCGCCCGAGGGAAAGGGACCGATTTACCCGCGCGGCCGGAGGCTGCGGGCCGTCGGACCGTCCTGTGCGGAGATCCGGCCGGAAACCCGATCGGGTGGCAGGTCGTATGCGGCTGCCATGCTAATTGAAGTAGTAGCCTATCTTTCCCACGGCCTCGGGCATGGCGAACACCACCACGCGGTCGTAGGCATTTATCTCCATATTGTCCACGGCGATGAACACCTTGTCGCCGCGCACCACCCCGCCGATGATCGCATCGCCCGGAAGCCCCAGATCGCGGATCCGGGCCTTGGTAGCCGGCGAATTGGGCTTGACGATGAACTCCAGCACCTCGGCGTCGCTGCCCGTGAGGCACTTGATGGCCTGCACGTCGGTCGACATCGTGAAGCGGAAGATGTTCGAAGCCGTAATGAGCTTCTTGTTGATGATCGTGTCGATACCGATCGACTCGGCGAGGTTGATGTAGTTGAGATTCTCCACCTCGGCGATCACCTTCTTCACGCCCAGCCGCTTGGCGAGCATCGCCGCGAGAATGTTGGTCTCGCTGCGCCCCGTCACGGCGACGAAGGCGTCCATATTGGAGAGCCCCTCCTCCATCATGGCCTCCGTATTACGGCCGTCCTCGTTGATGATCAGCGTCTTGTCGAGCATCTCCGCCAGGCGGTAGGCCTTCTCGGCGTTGTAATCGACCAACTTGACATTCAGCTCGTCCTGCAACTCGGTGGCGATCCGGATGCCGATCCGCGAGCCGCCGAGGATCATCACGTTCTTGATCTCGATGTTCGACCGCCCCGAGAACTCCATCACCTCCCGCATGGCATCCTGCCGGGCGATGACGTAGATCACGTCGCCCTCCAGGAAGCGCTCCTCGCGGCGCGGGATGATCGTCTGTCCGCCGCGCGCGATGGCCACCGTGCGGTAATTCAGCTGCGCGGGGTCCTCGTCGAACCCGGTCAGCTCGCGCCCGACGAGCGGCGACGAGGGCTCCAGACGGAAGACCACCAGCGAGAGCTTGCCGCTCGAAAAGTCGACGTACTCGGTGGTCGAGGTGTGGCCCAGCAGGTTGATGACCTCGCGCGCCGCCACCTTCTCGGGGTAGAACAGGTAGTCGATGCCCATGTCGATGAACATCTCCTTGTTGTTCGGTTCGAGATATTCGTTGTTGTCGATGCGGGCGATCGACTTGCGGGCCCCGAGCTTCTTGGCCAGCATCGCCGCCACGATGTTGTCGTTCTCCTCGTGGTTCACGGCGATGAAGAGGTCGCACTTGCGCACCGCGGCGCGGCGCAGCACGTCGAAAGTCGTCGAGTCGCCCTCGACGGCGATGACATCGGCCAGACTCCCCACCTCCGAGAGGAGTTTCTGATCGGCATCGATCACGGTGATATCGTGCCCGTTGCCGCTCAACATACGTGCCAGATGGCTTCCCATTTCGCCGGCACCCGCTATGACGATTTTCATGATTCGACAGGTTGTTCGCGCCTCTTGCGCACACCGCCCTTCGAGGCAGGCGCACAATGAGGCAATTTATCCTACAAATGTACGCATTTAGGAGCGAACGCCCAAATTTCGGCCGCCAAAATACGCGCGGCTGCGCGTCGGCTTGCAAATTCGCCGGCAAATCCATACATTTGCGTTCGGAAACCCGCTAAAACACATCGTATGCCACTTTGGTCAATCGTCCTGCTCTGTTCGGTCGGCGCTGTCGCGCTCTTCGTCATCGGCATGTCGCTCACGCTGATGTTCAAGGGGCATCACATCGACTCGGAGATCTCGACCAACGAAAACATGCGGCGCCTGGGCATCAAATGCGCCGTGCAGGAGACGCGCGAAGCCGACGGCACGGCGGTCTGCGCCGACGACGCCTCCCCGCTGTCGGGCTGCACGGGCAACTGCTCGGCCTGCGACATCGAACCCGGCAAGGAGTAACTCCCCCGCAGTCAGATCCGGCATCCGCGGGCCCGGCACTCGAACCAGGGGTTGTGCAGATCGGCCTCGTTGTAGCACAGCGCGGCCCCGTCGGGCAGCGAACGGGTCGAGCCGCCTGCCTCGGACAGAATCAGCTCCCCGGCCGCCGTATCCCACTCGTAGGTGTGCGTCGTGCGGACATAATAGTCCACCCGCCCCTCGGCCAGCATGCAGAACTTATAGGAACTCCCCTGCTCCACCACCTCCAGATCGGGATGGCTTTCGCGCAGCGCCGCGATGCGCGCATGCGTCTCGGGCGTCTGGTGCGAACGCGACACGGCCACGCGCAGCGGTCCGTCGGAAGCCGTTCCGGCCAGCGGCAGCCGCTCCAGCCCGCCGACGATCTCGTCGTAGGTGTACTCGGCGTCGGCATCGGGCCGCACGTGCTGCTTGAGATAGGCACCGTCCCCGCGTCCGGCCAGATACATCTTGCCGTAATAGGGCACGTAGATGACCGCCCCGCGGCAGACGTTGTCCTCCATGAGCGCGATGTTCACCGTGAACTCGTTGTTGCCCTTGATGAACTCCACCGTGCCGTCCAGCGGATCCACCAGCCAGTAAAGCTCCCAGTTGCGGCGTTCGTCGTAGCCCATCTCGCGCCCCTCCTCCGAGAGGATCGGAATGCGCGTGGGGCCCAGGTATTCGCGGATGACCTTGTGCGCCAGCCGGTCGGCCATCGTGATGGGCGTGCGGTCGTTCTTGAGGCTTATGTCGTAATCGTCTCTGTTCTTGTAAATACGCATGATCGCGGCGCCGGCCCGGACCGCGGCATTGAAAAGCGGCGGCAGCAAGTAC
>CAMWWU010000002.1 GCA_947178025.1 uncultured Alistipes sp.
GAGGGACGGAGTGTGGGGCGGAATACTGGAGAGAGTCTGCGCCGGAGAGGAGTGCGCAGCAGGAAAACTGCAACTGAGAACCCGAGAGCCCGAGAATCCCTCCGTGGGTGTCTCGGGAAATGCGTAGTGGACCAGGTAGAAGGTGCCCGGCCTGAATCGTGGTGGAGGATGGAGAAAATGCCCGGATACATGGATGAGCAGGTATCCGGGCATGACAAGGGAAGAGGGTGGAAGCAGTTGGGACAGGCCGCCGTCAGAGTCTCGCGAACCGGTATCGGTCGGGGGGCGGAGGCGTATCTCGGTTGTTCCGATCGAAGGCCGAAGTGCATCGTGTGCGTGCTGAGTTCGCAGGGCACTTCGGGATCGCACGCGGCCGGGTTACTTCCAGAATCCGAAAAAGTGATGTACGGGGCCGTGGCCGTGGCCGATGGCGTATTCGGCGCCGGCGGCGATGGCGCGGGCGATGTACTCCTTGGCGCGGACGACCGCCTCGTCGAGCGGCAGGCCGTGGGCCAGGAATGCGGCGACGGCCGACGAGAGCGTGCAGCCCGTTCCGTGGGTGTTGCGTGTCGTCAGACGGGCCGAACGGAGCGGAAGCACCCGATCGGTCTCCGCGTTGTAGAAGATGTCGACCAGTTCGTCGTCGTGCAGGTGTCCCGCTTTCAGCAGGACCGATACCCGGCCGTTGCGGGAGAGTTCGCGCGCCGCATCCGGCAGTTCCGACTGCTCGGTGAGGGAGCGGCCGAGCAGCAGCTCCGCTTCGGGAATATTCGGCGTGATGACCCGCACGTCGGGGATGAGTTCGTCGCGCAGCGTGGCGATGGCCTCCTCCTGCAACAGCGGATCCCCCGACGTGGCCACCATCACCGGGTCGAGTACGACCTGGCGGATTCGGTACTCCGCCAGGGTGCGTTTCACGGCCCGGATCAGCTCCGACGAGTGGAGCATGCCGATCTTTACGGCATCGACGCCGATGTCGTCGAGTACGGAGCGGATCTGTCCTACTACGAAGTCGATCGGCACGGGGTGTACGCCCGTGACGCCCACGGTGTTTTCGTCGACGACCGCCACGACGGCCGACATGCCGTAGCAGCCGCAGGCCGAGAAGGTTTTGAGATCGGCCTGGAGCCCTGCGCCGCCGCTCGGATCGCTCCCGGCGATCGTCAGCGCGCGTTTGTAGTGTTTTTTCGTCATATTTTCCATTCTTCGAGTTCGTAGGCGCTCTCCCAGAAGAGCCACTCCATACGGGCGCAGCGCACGAAAATATCGGTCATCCGCTGCCGGATTTCCGGGCCGGAAGCGGCGGCCAGCGAGTCGCAGACGGCGATCGCCCGGGCCGTCGATGCGGCGAATGCGGGATCGGCATACGTTTCGATCCAGCGGGCGTAGGGATTCGGGGTATCGTTCTGCCGGGCGAGGATCTCCTCCCCGACCCGCTGGTAGATCCAGAAGCAGGGGAGTACGGCCGCCGCTTCGACCTCGACCGGAGCTGTCGCCTGTGCGAGCAGCACCGAGGTGTAGAGCAGACACGTCGGGCTGATCTCGTCCGGCGCGGGAACCTCGCCGCCGAGGAACGACCCGTGCAGCGCCTCCTCGACGGCGATGCCGTCCGATGCGAAACGCACGAAATCGGCGATCTGCGCGCGCTGCGTGAGCCGCGAGGCGATATGCGCGAGCACTTTGGCATAGCTTGCCAGATAGAGCGAATCCTGCCGCAGGTAGAATCGGAATCGTTCGGGAGCGAGCGTGCCGCGGGCGAGCTCCTCCACGAACGGGTGTTGCGTGATCTTGCGATAGATCGGTTGCGCGGCCTCCCAGGCCTCCCGGCTCCAGCTATTCATGATGCGCCCGTTTGAAGGCTGTTACGGCCACGTAATCGCCCCGGTCATACCCCTCGACAGGCTCCTCGGTCGTGCGGTTCGAGTAGCGCGGGTGCGTCGTCAGCGTCTGCGCGAAGGTCAGATCGCGGAACCCCGCCTCTTCGAGCAGTTCGATCTTCTCGGCCGTCGTGCGCCACTCGGCGACCTCGACGAACTCGATCGGATAGGGATCGGGCGGGTAAACCCCGGCGAGCAGCGGATGATCCCATGTGCCGAGGGCCTTCGCCAGGTTGTACATCATGCCGTAAGAGCTCTCTTTCGGCACGTCGATCAGCACGATCCGGCCGTCGACGGGCAGCGCCTCGTAGGCCTTGCGGATCACGCCCGCCAGGTCGCCGATGTAACTCGGCGTGCCGTTGAAGAGCAGCGTGTCGTAGTCGCCGCGGCCGAAATCGGCCTCCTCGGCCGTGGCGATCGTGACGTGCAGCCCGCGTTTGCGGGCGATTTCGGCCATGCCCGTCGAGGGCTCGATGCCGTCGGTGATCGCGATGCCGTACTCCCGGGCCAGCAGCATCTCGAAGAGACCGCTGCCGCAGCCTACCGAGAGGATGCGGCCGGCATTCCGCAGCGTGCTCGCCACGAGGTTCGCCTCCGAGTAGAGGACATGTCGGTTGTCGAGGAACCAGGCATCGTAGGCCGAGGCGTATTCGTCGAAACTTTTTCCCATCTTTTTTATCGTTTTTTGTCGGTTAATAGGCGATGATTTCCGTTTGCAGGGTCCGAAGGTCGATCGTCAGCAGCCGTCCGTCGAGCAGTTCGCCGAAGCCTGCGAGCAGCTTCACGGCCTCCGACGCTTCGAGCGTCCCGATTACCCCCGGCACGGCGCCCAGCACGCCCGCTGCGGTGCGGGGGCGTGCGCAGAGCGCCTCGCGGTCGGGGTAGAGGTCGGCGTAGTGCCGGCCGCGGAGGTGGTTGATGAGGCCGACCTGCCCGTAGAACTCGCCGATCGAGCCGTGGATCCACGGCTTGCCGCAAGCCCGGCAGGTGTCGTCGATCAGGTAGCGGGTCGGGAAGTTGTCGCAGCAGTCGATCACCAGGTCGCAGGCGCCGATCAGCTGCCGGGCGTTCCGCTCCGTGAGCCCCTCCGGGTAGCAGTCGAAACAGGTGTGCGACGAGAGGGCGGCGAGCCGTTCGCGGGCCGCTTCGACCTTCGGCAGTCCGATCTGCGCCTCGGTGTAGAGCACCTGGCGCTGGAGGTTGCTCCGCGACACGACGTCAGCGTCGGCCAGTCCGATGCGGCCCACGCCCGCCCCCGTGAGGTAGAGCGCCGCGGGCGATCCGAGGCCCCCGAGCCCCACGATGAGCACCGAGGCGTCGAGCAGCCGGCGCTGCCCCTCCGGTCCGATCTCCGGCAGCATCGTCTGCCGGGCGTAGCGTTCGTCGGTCATCGGTCGAAGATTTTGTCCCAGTCCTTCCATACGGCTTCGCCCCCTGCGCGGCGGATGTCCGCCTCGACCTGGGCGGGAGTGCGCTCGTCGCTGACGCTGAACTGTTCGAGCGACTGCGGGTAGGTGCGGTAACCGCCGGGATCGGTTTTCGATCCGGCGCTCATCGACGTGGCGCCGAGCGTCGCGATGCGGTTGCGGAACTCCGGGCGCTCGCGGGTGGAGAACGAGATGTCGACGTCGTGGTCGAAGATGCGGAACGCGAAGGTCAGCTGCGCCAGCTCGCGGTCGCTCATGACGACGTTGGGCTGGAATCCGCCCTCCGAGGGGCGCATGCGCGGGAAGTTGACGCTGTAGCGGGTGCGCCAGTAGCGGCGGCGCAGGTATTGCAAGTGCAGAGCCATCATCGTCACGTCGGTGCGCCACGCTTCGAGGCCGATCAGCACGCCCATGCCGATCTTGTGGACGCCGGCCTGCCCCATGCGGTCGAAACCGTTCACGCGCCACTCGAAGTCCGCCTTCCGGCCGGCCGGGTGGTAGCGGTTGTAGTTGGCCCGGTGGTAGGTCTCCTGGAAGCAGACTACGCCGTTGAGTCCCGACCGCGTCAGACGGGCGTACTCCTCGGCGGCCAGCGGCATCACCTCGATCGTCAGGTTGCTGAAGTAGGGGCGGCATATGCGGAGCGCCTGCTCGATGTAGTCGACGCCCGCGGCCCGCGGATTTTCGCCCGTCACCAGCAGCAGGTTCTCGAACGGCCCCAGTTCGCGGATCGCCCGGCACTCGGCCTCGATCTGTTCGGGCGTGAGAATCACGCGCCGCGTGGGGTTGTGGCGGTTGAAGCCGCAGTAGACGCACGAATTGGTGCACGAGTTGGTGAGGTACATCGGGATGTACATGGATACGGTCTTCCCGAACCGCTCCTGCGTGTAGCGGCGGCTCAGACGGGCCATCGGTTCGAGGTAGGCCGCGGCGGCGGGCGACACGAGCGCCATGAAGTCGTCGAGCGTCGGGTGCTTCCGGCCGAGCGCCGTCTCGACGTCGGCCGGGCGTTTCGAGAGGATGCGGTCCGTGGTCTCCTCCCAGTCGTAACGGGCTAATTCTTCGGAAAACATGGTCGGCGGGCTTTAGTCGAGGAATGCGGTCAGCGGGCTGCTCGCCTCGGCATATGGCGCCTGGGCGCCCAGGCCGGCTTCGTAGGCCTCGCGGCCTGCGGCGACCGCCTCGGCGAAGGCCCGGGCCATGCGCTCCGGATCGCCCGCGACGGCGATGGCCGTGTTGACGAGTACGGCGTCGGCGCCCAGCTCCATGGCTGCAGCGGCGTGGGAGGGGGCGCCGAGCCCGGCGTCGATGACGACGGGGACGCTGCTCTGGTCGATGATGATTTCGAGCAGGTCGCGCGTCACGAGCCCCTTGTTGGTGCCGATCGGCGCCGCGAGGGGCATCACCGTGGCGGCTCCGGCCTCTTCGAGCCGTTTGCACAGCACGGGGTCGGCCTGGATGTAGGGCAGCACCACGAATCCCATGCGGGCCAGCCGCTCCGTGGCGAGGAGCGTCTCCACCGGGTCGGGAAGCAGGTATTTCGGATCGGGGTGGATCTCCAGCTTGATGAAGTTCGTCTCGAAGGCCTCGCGGGCCAGCTGTGCGGCGAGCACCGCTTCGTCCGCGTCGCGGACTCCCGAGGTGTTGGGCAGCAGTTGGATCCCGGGACGGCGGACGTGCCGCAGCATGTCGTCCTCGGGGTTCTCCAGGTCGATGCGCTTCATCGCCACGGTGACCATCTCCGTCCCCGAGGCGGCGATCGCCCGGGCCATCAGGTCGTTGGAGCTGAATTTGCCCGTTCCCACGAACAGGCGCGAACGGAACCTCCGTCCGCCGATGATCAGATCGTTCATATTTTTCGGTTGTTGATCGTTGTCACTATCTCGCGGGTATGCCGCACGATGTCGTCGGCCCGCAGCAGCGCGCCCGAGAGGGCGATGCCCGCAAGACCGGTCTCCAGCAGGGGGGCGATGTCGGCGTGCGTGATGCCGCCGATGGCGACTACGGGCAGGGCGATGCCCGCCTCGCGGCATCGGGCCAGGATGCGCCGATACCCATCGATGCCGAGTACGGGGCTCAGGTTGCGTTTGGTCTGCGTGAAGCGGAACGGTCCGAGGCCGATGTAGTCGGCTCCCTGCGCCGCTGCGCGTTCGATCTCTTCGAACGTGTTGGCCGTGGCGCCGATCAGCGCCTCGGGGCCGAGCAGCCGGCGCGCCTCTGCGACGGGCAGGTCGTTCCTGCCCAGGTGTACGCCGTCGGCCCGCAGCTCGCGGACGAGCTCCGCGTGGTCGTCGAGCAGAAAGGTGGCGCCCGCCTCGCGGCAGAGGCGCCCGATCGCGCGGCCGGTGCGGAGAATCTCCTCCTCGGAGGCCTCTTTCATGCGGAGCTGGATCCAGCGGCAGCCCCCGGCGAGTACGGCCCGGGTGCCGGAGATCTCGTCGTCGTGTTCGGTGCGGTGTGTGATGAATTGCAGCATGACGTTATGGGTTGAATTTGCGCAGTTCGGCCATCCGGCGGCGCAGGTCGTCAGTCGTCGGGGCCTGCCGGAGGTAGCCCGAGAGGGCCGCGCCGCCGAATCCGTATGCGGCGAGCAGCGGCAGCCGGTCGGGCGTAACGCCCCCGAGGGCGATCGTGCGGGGCCCGAGCAGGCCGCGGGCGGCCGCGTCGCGCAGCTCCTCCGGCGTGTGGCCGGAGCGGTAGTTCTGTTTGGAGATGCTGTCGAAGATCGGACTCAGCAGGCGGTAGTCGTCGTCGCGATGCGCGGCCAGTTCGTCGAGGGTGTGGCACGAGCGGCTCCGCAAGCCGCCGAATCCCTCCGGGGCCGTCGGGTTGCGCCGATTGAGGTGCACGCCTCCCAGGCCGTACTCTGCAGCCAGCGGGAGCCGGTCGTGGAGCGACAGCTGCGGATAGCACGCCGGCGGGAGCGCCTCGATCAGCCTCCGCAGCTCCTCTTCCGAGGCCTCCGGCTTGCGCAGGTGCACCCGGTCGATCCCTTCGGCGAGCAGCAGGCGGATCGCGGCGGCCTCCGTCGGGAAGCAGGCCTCGCCGGTGATGAAGAGCAGCCGCATCATCCTCCGCAGACGGCGCGTATGACGATGATTCGGGCCCCCTCGTGCAGCGGGGTCTGCGCCCATTCGGAGCGGGAGACGACCCGGTTGTCCACGGCGACGGCCACTCCGTCGGCGGGGATTCCCTCGCGGGTCAGCATCTGGGCGAGCGTCGTTCGTTCGTCGACGTCGCGGGGGGTGCGGTTGATGAATATCTGCATGGAAATACCGTAATCAATAGAGAGTGCGCCCTGCGAGAAATTACGGTCTATGAACAAGTTCCTCCGGCGGTACTGACCGCATCAGGTTCATAGGGTATGATCTCAGCCCCGCCGCTTTCGGGCAGGGCACCCCTCTTGTTTCGTTCGGACAAATGTAAGAAAAAATTTCGGCTATTCGCCGCCGTGCGTCGGAAATTTCGTCGGGACATGCCCGGGCGATGCGGAAAGGGCTCCCTGATTTTATCAGGGAGCCCTTCGGTGCGGTGTTGCACGTCGGAGTCAGATGCGGGGCTTGAGCCCGATGTGTACGAGGAGCGAGACGCCGTAGACGATCATGCCGTAGAGCGGGGCGATGAATGCCACGCGCAGGCCGCCGCAGAGCAGCGTGAACGAAATCGGGTAGCCGGAGTACTGGATCAGGTCGGTGACGGAGTAAAAGCCGACCATCATGCTCAGAAAACCGATGAGCATGGCCAGCCGTCCGAACTCCTTGACCCAGTTGGGGGCTTTCCATGCGCTGAAGAGCATGGCGATCAGGCAGAGCGTGACGGCTGTCATCCAGGTGTAGCCGCCCTCCAGGTAGAGTTGCGCGACCGGGCGGGACGGCGGCGTAGTGAGTAGGCTTTGGCTGATCTCCCACTCCTGCGTTTCGGGATTGAGGATGGCGATTTCGTCCCTGCCCGGTTCGGGCTGCTGGTCGCCCGGAACCGTGCGGAGGATGCGTCGGGGCGACTCCGCTGCGGAGGCTGTTTCGGCGGGCGGGAGCGTGATTTCGACGATCTCCTGTGCCTGGGCGACGGAGAGCGCGAGGAGCGTGAGCAGTGCGATGAGGATTCGTTTCATGACGATTGTTTTTTGAGGTTCGACAGACGGTGCGTGTGCCTTGCAAAGCTGTTGCAAAGATAGGGACGAAGTACCCGAATGTGCAACGTCGAATCCCGTCGTCGGGGTGTCGAATCCCGCTTTTCGGGAGCTGCGCGGGGGTGAAAACGGCTTTTTTCTTATCTTTGGGGTATGAAAAATACGTTCGTCGCTCTGAAATGCCGGCTGCCGATCGTCGCCTATTGGATCGTCGCCGTGCTGCTCGTCGCCGCCGCGATGATGAGCTGCGGCTATGCTTTCGATCGGGCGCTCTTTCTGGCGACGGCGCTGCTGCCCGGCATGCTCTGCGCCAAACTCCTCCTGCCCGAGGTGCTGCGGGCGCCTCGCCGGCGAGGTGTCGTCGTCGGAGCGCTCTGCTGCGGGATTCTGGTCGTCGAGTGGGGTGCGCTGCTGGCGGCTTCCCGCTATACGCAGCAGGCGGTGCGGTTCGACGAGCCCGTATTGCCGGAGCTGCTCTCCAATCCGGCATTCCTGCTGATTCTGCTTGCGGCGTTCGTAGCCCCCGAACACGCTCTGTCGCGCTACGTCGCGTCGCGCATGCCGCAGCCGGACCGGATCTCGTTCGTATCCGAGCGCCGCAAAGTGACGCTGCGCTTCGCGGAGATTCTTTGCATCGAGTCCAACGACAGCGAAGTGACGCTGCACACCGTCGACGGCACCCGCTATCGGACCCGCACCCGCATTTCGCAGTGGGAGCGGCTGCTCGGCGAGCGGTTCGTGCGCATCCACCGGGCCTGGTTGGTCAACGCCGGACACGTCGCGGACGCAGCGGCGGGGACGGTCACCGTCGGCGACCGCACGCTGGAGGTGTCGCGCAAGTATCGGGAGGCGGTCGCCGCGCGGTTCGCGGAGCGACCGTAAGTCGGGACCCGGCCGGAGCGGTTAGCGCCAGCGGGCGAGGGTCGGGAAGAGACGACGCATCAGTTCGACGCCCTCTTCGCGCGTGTAGGGACGCCCGTCCTCGTGCTTGATCTGCTCGGAGAACGGTGCGCAGAGTTCGATCATCTCCTCCATCGTGCACTGCTGGAGAAACTCGCCGTTCCGATAGCAGAAGATGCAGTAGTCGGTGTCGACGCTGCCGTCGGCAGCCGTGCCGAAGTGTTCGGGATTTTCGAGCGGCATGCCGCAACTCTGGCAAAGAAGGGGCTCCTGCTTCATGATCTTGTCGGTGTGCGGGGGTGCGATACGAAGTCGAGGATCGCCGCGGCCGTCGCTTCGGGCTCTTCGAGGAAGCCCATGTGTCCGGAGTTTTCGAGCCGGACGACCTGCGCCTCGGGGTGCGCCGCGATCATCGCCTCGGCCGCTTCCTCGGGGATGTAGCCGTCCTTGCGTCCCAGGATGAAGAGCGACGGAACGGAGGTCGTGCGGAGCATCTCGTTGCGGTCCTTGCGGGCGATCATGCCGTTGAGCAGGGCCACGATGCCGTCGTCCTCGGTGACGAAGACCTGCTCCGTGAGATCGTCGATCGCGTCGCGCATCCGGACGCGGTTCTCCTCGGCGAATCCGGCGGCCGGCGCCACGCGCGAAAGCAGCTCCTTTCTGCCGGCCCGGACGAGGGCGATCTCGCGCCGGCGGTTCTCGGCCTTCTCGGGGGTGTCCGCGTTGGGTGTCGAGCTGAGCAGGACGATGCCGTCGAGCAGCTCGGGATGCCGTTCGCAGAGCGCCAGCGCCACGTAGCCGCCCATCGAGTGTCCGACGACCGTGCAGCGCTCGATGCCCAGGGCGCGCAGGCCGTCCGCCACCGTGTCGGCCAGGAACTCCATCGAGTGCTCCTCGCCCGCGACGACCGAGATCCCGTGGCCGGGCAGGTCGAGCGTCACGACCCGTATCTGCTTGTAGAGCAGCGGGACGAATTCGTCCCAGACGAGCATCGATTCGAGGTAGCCGTGCAGCAGGACGACGCACCGGTCGCCGGCCTGCGAATCGCAGATGTGCAGGGCCGTGGGGCCCGCCATGATGAATTTTTCGATCATATGTTTATAGGTCGTCGGTATCGAACGTGCCGCCGAAGACGCGCCGTGCGGGGCCCGTGAGGCGGACGTCGGTGTAGTATTGCGTGCCGGGGGTGCGGGCGAAGCGCACGGAGAGTACGCCTCCGGGGACTTCGATGCGGAATGCGCGGCAGTCGTGCTGCCGGGCGTGGCAGGCGACGATCGCCGCCGCCGTGGCTCCCGTGCCGCAGGCGAGCGTCTCGTTCTCCACGCCCCGCTCGTAGGTGCGCATGCGGAGCCGGCCGGGGCCCAGGAGCTGCACGAAGTTGACGTTCGTGCCCTGCGGGAATCGCGCCGTGTCGCGGCGGATGGCCCGGCCGCGGCCGCAGACGTCGACCGCCGACGGGTCGTCGACGAACTCCACGTAGTGCGGAACTCCCGTGTTGAGCGACCACCAGCCGTCGCCCGTGCGGATCTGCGCGACGTCGATCATGCCGAGCTCGATCTCGCCCGCCGGACCCTCGACGCGGCGGAGCTGCGCGGTGTGTGCGCCGTCGGTCGCCTCGAAGCGGCACGTGTCGCCGCAGAGTCCCAGGTGCCGGACGAAGAGCGCGAAGCAGCGGGCGCCGTTGCCGCACATCTCGCCCTCGGAGCCGTCGGCGTTGAAGTAGCGCATGACGCAGCCCCCGTCGGGAGTCTGGGTCAGGGTCATCAGCCCGTCGGCTCCGATGCCGAAGTGCCGGTCGCACAGCCGGGCGACGAGCCGGGCTTCGGGACGGAACCGGTGCTGCCGGTCGTCGATGAGGATGAAGTCGTTTCCGGCTCCTTCGTATTTGGAGAATGCGGTCTGCATGGGCCTGAGGTATATCGTCGCAAAAATACGAAAACTTCTAAAAGTTTTACTACTTTTGTGCAAAATTAGCCTGCCGCACGGCAGTCGGCAGGCCCTTAGTATCGTTTTTGCAGGAAACCCGTTAAATCCGACATACATGAAAAACGTGTTGTTCAAGCACCGTTCGATCCGCAAGTTCCGTCCCGATCCCATCTCCGACGAGGTGTTGCGCAATATCCTGGAGGCCGCCGTGCGCGCCTCGACCTGCGGCAACATGCAGCTCTATTCGCTCGTCGTGACGCGCGACGCCGCGCTGCGCGAGAAACTCTCGCCCTGTCATTTCAATCAGCCGATGGTGCGGCAGGCCCCCTGCCTCGTGACGGTGTGCGCCGACGTGCACCGCTTCACGATGTGGTGCGAGCAGCGCGAGGCCGATCCGGCCTACGACAATTTCGGATGGTTCGTCAACGCCGCGACCGATGCGCTGCTGGCGGCCCAGAACCTCTGCATCCAGGCCGAAGCGCACGGGCTGGGCATCTGCTACCTCGGCACGACGATCTATACCGCCGGCGAGATCGCCCGGATCCTCGAACTCCCGAAGGGGGTGGTGCCGCTGACGACGATCGTCGTGGGCTATCCCGACGAATCGCCCGAACTTACGGACCGTCTGCCGCTCGAAGCCGTCGTGCACTACGAGAAGTACACCGACTACACGGCCGCTGAGATCGACGAGCTGTGGGCCGAGCGCGAGGAGTCGGAGCTGACGAAGCGCCTGCTCGCGGAGAACGGCCTGCCCAATCTGGCGCAGATCTTCACCCAGCGGCGCTACGTGCGCAAGGACAACCTGGCCTTCTCGGCCTCTTACCTGGCGCTTCTCAAGGAGAAGGGCTTCTTCAACCAGTAGCGGCGGCATGCGGGCGGTGCGGCGCATATTCGCGGTGCTCGCGGCGGGCCTTCTCGGTTCGTCGTGCAGCGTCACGCGCCACATCCCCGAGGGGCAGTACCTCTTGCAGCGGGTGCGTATCGAGAGCGACCGGTCGGTGCCGCGCAAGGAGCGCATTCCGGCCGAGGAGCTCGAAAAATACGTGCGTCAGACCCCCAACAAACGGCTGCTGGGCACCAACTTCTACGTCTGGCTCTACGAGCAGGCCGATCCCGCCAAGCAGAACGGCTGGAATAACTGGAAGCGTCGCGTAGGCGAGGCACCCGTGCTGCTCGATATGGATCTCACGCGCAAGAGCGCCGGGAATCTGAAGGTCTACATGGATTCGCGCGGCTTCTTCTCGTCGACGGCCGACTTCGAAGTAGATACGACCTCCCGGCGCCGCCGGGCCCGGGTCACCTACCGCACGCGCCAGCGCGAACCCTACCGCATCGACACGATCTCCTACGAGTTCCGCGACCGGTTTCTCGAACAGATCGTCCTGCCCGATACGGTCCATACGCTCATCCGTCCGGGCGATGTCTTCGACATCTCGGTGCTCGACCGCGAACGGGAGCGCATCGCGGCCTACCTGCGCGAGCGGGGTTATTTCAACTTTACGGTCAATAACATCGAGTATCTGGCCGACACGCTGAGCGGCGACCATCGGGTCGGCCTGTGCGTCGTCGTCAAGCAGCGCCTCTCGGGTTACGACGAGCAGGGACAGCCCGTCATGGAGGACAATACGGTCTACCGCATCGAACGCATCAACGTCTATCCCGACTACGATCCGACGACGGCCCGTACCGACTCGACCCTCCTTTCGCGGCTCGATACGCTCTACTACCGCGGCCTGAACATCGTCTACGAGGGGCGGCCCAACCTGCGGCCGTCGGTGTTGCGTCAGGCGCTGCCGCTCTATCCGAACTACATCTACAACTCGGCGCAGGTCGACCGGGCCTACACCGATCTGATGTCGCTCGGCTACTTCAAGACGGCGAAGATCGCATTCGTCGAGCAGCCGCAGACGGTCGATGCCACCAACTACGTCACCTACATCGGCGCTTCGGCCGACTCCACGCAGGTGCTCTACACGCGCGAGGGATACCTCTCCTGCAACATCCTCTGCACGCCGACGCTCAAGCAGAGTTTCAAGGTCGACCTCGAAGGGAGCACGACGTCGAGTTTCTACGGGCTGAAGGCGACGGTCGGCTATCAGAACCGCAATATCTTCCGCGGGGCCGAGGCCTTCGACCTCTCGTTCTCGGCGGGCTACGAGTTCATGAAGGCTCCCGATGCGAAGAAAAAACGAGCGACGGAGTTCGGCGTCACGGCCGGTCTGACATTCCCGCGCTTCCTGGTGCCGTGGCGCACGTCGCGCTTCAGGACGGTCAACCAGCCCAAGACCAAGGTCGAACTTTCGGTCAACATCCAGGACCGTCCCTACTATCGCCGCACGTTGTCGAGCGCCGGGATCGCCTACCAGTGGACCAATTCGCGCTATTCGACCTTCTCGCTGCGGCCCGTCGACATCAACGTGGTCGATGTGAGCTACCTCGATCCCGATTTTCTGAACGATACGGAGAATCTCTATCTGATCAACAGCTACAAGACGCAGTTCATCGCTGGCCTGACGTTCGGATACGGCTACAACAACCAGCTCAAGCATCTGGGCGGCAACGCCACGGTGATCCGTTTCAATGCCGAGACGGCGGGCAATCTGATCGACGGCCTCGAACACCTCTTCTCGTCGCCCCGCCGGGAGGACGGCGAGGAGTACTATACGATCTTCAAGATCCGCTATTCGCAGTACTTCCGCACGGACCTCAGTCTGAGCCGCAAGATCATGCTGGGCGAGAAGACGGCCATCGCGGGCCGGCTCTACGGCGGTGTGGCGATGGCCTACGGCAACTCTACCGCCGTGCCGTTCGACCGCCTCTTCTATGCGGGCGGAAGCAACAGCATGCGCGGCTGGACGCCCCGCACGCTCGGCCCGGGCTCGGTGCCCAGGCCCGATTCGGAGTTCCCGACGCAGCTGGGCGACATGAAGCTGGAGGCCAATCTCGAATTCCGGTTCCCGATCTGGGGCATCGTCAACGGCGCCACCTTCTTCGACCTGGGCAACATCTGGTTTCTGAAGAGCGATCCGGGGCAGTACTCCGACGAGGCGGTGTTCTATGCCCGGGACTTCTACAAGCAGCTCGGTTTCAATACGGGCTTCGGCCTGCGCTTCGACATCAAGTTCGCCGTGCTGCGTCTCGACTGGGGCATTCAGCTCCACAATCCCAACAACCCGGCCGGCGAGCGGTGGATCCACAACTTCAAGTGGAAGAACACCGCGCTGAACTTCGGCGTGGGCTATCCTTTCTGACTTCTGGCGCGGATCGCCTCAGGCGGCTTTCCGGCTTTCCGGCTTTCCGGCTTTCCGGCTTTCCGGTTTTCCGGCTCGGCGGTTCGTGGCTTCGGCGGCTTTGTCCTGCCCGGTTCTGCGATTTTCCGGTCCGGCCGCCTGCTTCGGGCCGCTGTTTCTGCGGTTTTTCCTGCCTGGTGCAGCCCGGTTTTCACCCGGTCCGGCTCTCCTTTGTCCGACAATTCTGCGCTGCTGCGGCGTTACTGCTGCGCCTTGTACTGCGTCGGCGAGAGCCCCGTGTTGCGTTTGAAGTAGCTGCCGAAAAACGACTGATTCGGGAAGTTGAGGTAGTAGGCGATCTCCTGAATGCTCATACAAGAGTGCTTGAGCAGCGCTTTCGCTTCGAGGATCACGAAACTGTCGATCCACTCCGACACGGCCCGACCGCTGATTCCCTTGATGAGCGTGGTGAGGTATTTGGGCGTGATGCAAAGCTGCCGGGCGTAGAATCCTACGCTGCGCTCCTGGCGGTAGTGCTGGCTGAGCAGCTGCGTGAATCGGCGGAAATAGTTCTCGCTCCGGTCGCGGACGGGCTCCTCGGGATGTGCGACGAGGTAGTTGCGCAGGACGTTGCCCGTCTTGTAGCAGAGCGTCGTGAGCAGACCGCTGACGATCTCCCGGCGGAAATGGCTGTCGGGGGCGCGGAGCTCCCGGGCGATCAACGGAATGAAGTCGCGCAGCGGAGCGCTCTCGGCCGGGGTGAGGTCGAGGCAGGGGTGTTCGGCGAATTGCAGGAACTGCGGAATCATGTTCTTCAGATCGATGTTCAGATGCTGGATGAACTCCGGCGAGGAGGCCACTACCAGAATCTTGAACCGGTCGTCCTGTTCGAGGTGGATCAGGTTGTTGGGTGTGAAGACGAAGAGCGTGTCCTTGCGGATGATGTGCTCCTGCAGATTGAGCGAGACCCGGGCTTCGCCCTCGATGCAGAGGCCGATGATGACGGCTTCGATGCGGCAGGGATGCGCTGCGGGCGCCGGATGCGTGGCCGTTTCGATGGCGATGCACTCCCGCTGCACCCCCTGGCGCCGGTCGTTGTCCGAAAGGGAGAGCAGTTCGGGGAGTGTGAAGCTGGGTATCGAGGTCGGATTTTTCGTCGTTTCCATGATTCGTCCTGTTTTGTCGACAAATATAGGAGTAAAACCCCTTTCCCGGTGCTCGGGACGGCCGATCTTCCGACCTTATGAATAATATTGTGCCGGTTTTGACGGGCGGCGGAAACGAAAAACGCCGACCCCTGCGGGGATCGGCGTTCGTGGCGAATCGCACCGGAGGCGTTATTCGGCGGGTGCGTCGGTAATGCCCAGCTCCTGCTTTACGGCGGGGGCGAGGTCGGTCAGCGCAGCCTCGTCGAAGTAGATCAGCGCACCGGCCGAGGTGTCGAATACGGCCAGATAACCGTTTGCGGCGGCCACCTTGTCGATTGCGGCCTTGGCCTTCTCGTAGATCGGAGCGGCCAGCTCGGACTGCTTCTTCTGCACCTCGCTCTGAGCTGCGGCTTCGAACTGCTCGCGGCGCTCCTGGAGCGATTGCAGATCCTTCTGCTTCATGTCGCGCACGGCCTCCGAATCGGTGTTGAAGTTCTTCTGGAAGTCCTGCAACTTGGTATTGAACTCGACGTTCATCGTCTCCATGGTGTTCTGAAGATCCTTGATGAAAGTCTCCATGTTGGCCTGCATCTCCTTGGTCTCGGGCATGGATACGACGATCTCCTGCGTGTTGATGCGGCCGAATTTCTGGGCGAAGAGCGACGTGGCGCTCATCATGAGCACAACCGCGAGGGTTAGTTTGATTGCTTTTTTCATGATAGTTGATTGGTTTTGATGTTTTCGATGTGGGGAATGCGCGCTATTTCAGTGCGTCGATGATCTGCTGCGTGCGCTCCACCGCCGAGGAGGAGTAGAGCAGCGTGGGGTTGTTGGCCTTGTCGATCACCAGATCGGCGCCGGCCTGCCGGGCGTAGGCCTCGATGGCGGCGAAGACCTTGGTCTGGATGGGCTGGATCAGCTCCAGACGCTTCTTCATCAGCGTGCCGTCGGCGCCGAAAAGGCCCTCCTGGAACTGCTGGGCCTCCTGCTCCTGGGCGAGAATCGTCTCCTCGCGCACCTGGCGCGCCGAGGCCGAAAGCGATGCCTTCTGATTCATGTAGTTGTTGTAGAGCAGTTCGACGGCTGCGAATTTGCTGTCGACCTGCTGCTGGTACTGCTTGGCCAGTTCGTCCAGTTCGGCGATCGCCGTGTTGTAGGCGTCGATGGACTTGAATATCTTCTCGCTGTCGACTACGATGTAGTTCTGAGCTGCGGCCGTCGCCGCCGACAGCAGCAGGGCTGCCATGAAAATCAGTCGTTTCATACGCTTCGGTTTTGAGTTATCTTCGGCGTTGCGCGGAGCAATCGTCGTGTAAATATAACTGTTTTCTTTCAAATTTATTGCCAATCCGGGAGATCGGTCCCTTTAGCCGCGGCTAAAACTGCTGTCCCATGACGAAGTGGAACTGGCTGCCGCTTCGGGTGGTCGATCGGGCGGGGGGATCGAATCCGTAACCCCAGTCGATGCCGAGCATGCCGACGACGGGGAGGTAGAGGCGGACGCCGAAACCTGCGGAGCGCTTGATGCGGAACGGCGAGAACTTCTTCCACGACTCGAACGCGTTACCGCCTTCGAGGAAGCCCAGAACATAGATCTGCGACGAGGGCTTCAGAATGACCGGATAGCGCAGCTCGACCGTGTATTTGTTGTAGGCGCACGAGTAGTTGTTCGCGTCGGGGTCGAGAGCACCGTCCTCGTAACCGCGCATCGAGATGATGTCGATACCGTAGATGTTGTATCCCGACATGCCGTCGCCACCGACTTCGTAGCGCTCGAACGGCGATACCTTGTTCTTATTATAGCTGCCCAGGAATCCCATCTCGGCCTTGGCCATCAGCACGAGGTTCGAGTTGCGGGTCAGAGCCTGGAACCACTGTCCCTTGAACTGCCACTTGTGGAACTCGATCCAGCGGTAACGCTCGGCGTCGCTCAGATTCGGATCGCTGTAATCCTTGCCGTCCCAGAGCGAGTAGGGAAGCGTGGCCTGTACCGAGGCGGTAAATTCGGAGCCGCGGCGCGGGTAGATCGGTTGGTCGACCGAGTTGCGGGAGAATACGAGCTTGAGCGAGAGCAGGTTCGCCGAACCGTTGGTCATCACGAACGAGGGCCAGTCCTTGAGCGTGTAGCGCTCGTAGCTCGCCTCGGTGTAGAGCGTGAAGTAGGGGTCGGGCCAGTTCAGACGCTTGCCCAGACCGGCTGCCACGCCGTAGGTGCGGAAGTACTGCGTACTGGTCTGCCATACGTAGTAGGCGTTGTTCTGCTCGGAGAAGTGCGCCGAGAGGGTGAACGAGTTGGGCTTGCGGCCGCCGAGCCACGGGTCGGTGAAGCTGAATGCGAATGCCTTGTAATAGGTACCGTTGGTCTGAGCCGAGAGCGAGAGACGCTGGTTCTGTCCCATGGGGTAGGGGCGCCAAGCTCCGCGCTTGAAGAAGTTCTTGATCGATAGGTTGTTGAGGGTGATGCCCACCGAACCGACGAAGGTGCCCGATCCCCAGCCGCCGGCGACGTTGAACTGGTCGGAGGCCTGCTCTTCGAGGGGCCAGTTGACGTTGACCAGCTCGTTCGACACGGGTTTGATGTCGGGCATGATGGCCTCGGGGTTGAAGTGGCCCATCGAACCCAGCGTGCGGATGGTCTGCATGAGCAGCGAGCGGTTGTAGAGTTCGCCGGGGCGGGTGTAGAGCTCGCGGCGGATCACCTCGTCGTCGACGCGCTGGTTGCCCGTGATGCCTACCTCGTTGATCGTGAATTGCTTGCCTTCGAAGATCTTCACCTCGATGTCGATCGAGTCGGCGCCGATGATCGTTTCGGCGGGTTCGATTTGCGACATCAGGTAGCCCTCGTTCTGGTAGAGCGACGACACGGACATCGCCTCGGGGTCGGTCTCCTTGCCGATACCCAACCGCTTGTGCATCGATTTCTTGTCGTAGGTGTCGCCCTCCTTGACGGCGAAGAGGCGTTGCAGCTCCTCGGTTTCGTAGACCGAGTTGCCGACCCACGAAACGTTGCGGATGTAGTACTTGTTGCCCTCCGAGATGTCGATGTCGATGCCGAGACGCTTCTCGTTGATCGGGTAGATCGAGTCGCGGACCACCGTGGCGTTGCGGTACCCCTTCGAGTTGTAGAAGTCGATCAGCAACTCCTTGTCGTCGGCGTAGTCGCTCTCGTTGAGCTTCGTGTTGCGGAAGAAGTTGAGGCTCTTCTGGTGGGTCTTCTTGAAGGTGCGGCGCAGACGCTTGTCGTTGAACTGCTCGTTGCCGGTGAAGTTGATCTTGCCGATCTTCACGCGGTCCTTGCGGTCGATCACGAACGTCACGTTCACGGCCTGTCCCGGACGCAGCGAGTCGTTCTCGATGCGGGTGGTGACTTCGGTATTGCGGAAACCCTTTTCGGCCCAATAGGCCTTGATGAGCTTCTCGTTCTTGTCGATCACGTAGTCCGACAGGGCATTGCCGCGCTTGAGCTTGAGTTTTTCGAGCAGGTCCTTCTTCTTGCCTTTCGAGATGCCTTCGAACTCCCAGTTGTAGACGCGCGGACGCTCCCGCAGGAGCACTTGCAGGTCGATGCTGTCGCCCTCGATCTCGGCGCCGATCTGCACGTCGGAGAAGACGCGCTGGCTCCACAGACGCGAGATGGCGTTGGGAATGAAGTCGCTCGGCAGGTAGATCGAGTCGCCCTCGATCAGTCCGGCCGACGATTTGATGATGCCGGGGTCGAGGTACTGGATGCCGTGGACGTCGATCCGGCGAATATGGTAGCGTTTCGGAGTTCCCTCGCGCCGCAGCATGGGGGCGTTTTCCGGGAAGGCGGGGAGTTCTGCGGCCGTCGTGTCGGCGGGAAGCGTCTCCTGGGCGAATATATCCGTGCTGCAAAACGCCAGAAGAAGCGCTGCCGCGGATATCTTACCGAAATAATTCATCTATCTCAATCTAATCTTAACTTCATTTACTTGACCAGGCCGAACCGCCGGTCGCGCCGGGCATACTCTTCGAGCGCCCGGTCGAAATCCGCCTCCGTAAAGTCGGGCCACAGCACCTCGGGGAACCACAGTTCGGCGTAGGAGGCCTGCCAGAGCAGGAAGTTGCTCAGCCGGCACTCGCCGCTCGTGCGGACGATCAGGTCGGGGTCGGGGTAGTCGGCCGTGTCGAGCGCCTCGCCGATCGTCGTCTCCGAGATCCGCTCCGGAGCGAGCTCTCCGGCGGCGGCGCGTGCCGCGATGCGGCGCACGGCCCGGGCGATTTCGTCGCGCGACGAGTAGTTGAGCGCCAGGATCAGCTTCAGGGTGGCGCCTCCGGCGGTGCGCTCCTCTGCCTCGGCCAGGTAGCGCTGCACCTTCTCCGAGAAGCGGCTGCGGTCGCCGATCATGCGGATCTCGACCCCCTGCCGCACGAGCTCGGGCGTTTCGTTGACCACGCTTCGGCAGAAGAGCTCCATCAGTGCGTCGACCTCCGGCTCGGGGCGGCCCCAGTTCTCGGTCGAGAAGGCGTAGAGCGTGAGGTACTTCACGCCGTTGCGTGCGGCGGCGCGCAGTGCGGCCCGCACGGGTTCGACGCCCGCGGCGTGCCCCTCGTAGCGCTCCTTGCCGCGCTGACGGGCCCAGCGTCCGTTGCCGTCCATGATGATGGCGACGTGTTGCGGTATGCGTTTCTGCTCGCTCATATAGGGCACAAATATAGGGAATAAAAATGAAAAACCGTATTAAATGACACCGAATAATGTCGTGGGGCTCAACTGCGGATGTCGATCCCCCACATCATCTTATTGCGTAACGTGTCGTAAAAGGAAATATTATGCGGCACGGCGAGAAAAATCCCCGTTTCGGCGCATTTTACGGTGAACGTCGCATCCGGAGCGACGGAATAGGTGCGGTTGTCGAGCGTGACGAATGCGTCTGCGTGGCGGGCGTGCACCCGCAGTGCGATGACCGCCGTGTCGGGGATCACCACGGGGCGCATCGTCAGGTTGTGGGGCGCCAGGGGCGAGATCACCAGGCACGAGCAGGCGGGGGCCACGACGGGGCCTCCGGCGCTGAGCGAGTAGGCCGTCGAGCCGGTCGGGGTCGAGACGATCACCCCGTCGCCGTGGTATGTGGCGACCATCTGGTCGTCGACGTAGGTCTCGACAGAGATCATCCCGGCGCCGTGACGCTGCACGGTGAACTCGTTGAGGGCCAGCAGCGAGTCGGGCTGTTCGGCGAACCCGCCCTCGACGCGGAGCATCGAACGGAGCTCGACGGCGATCCGTCCGGCGGCGATCTCCGCGAAGATCCGGTCGAGGCCTGCGCTCGGGGCGCTGGTCAGGAATCCCAGGTGTCCGGCGTTAATCCCCATGACGGGCATCCGTTCGCCCCGGAGCCGGTGCACGCCTTCGAGCAGCGTGCCGTCGCCGCCGTAGCAGACCATCAGCGTTCCGTCGGGCTGCGGTCCGACGGCGGCGCCGTAGGTCTGTGCCGCGGGGATCGCGATGCCGGCCGTTTCGCGCACGTAGTCGGCGAACTCGGCGTTGACCGCGAAGTCGAACCCGAAGCGGCGGATCGCCTCGAAGAGCTGGACGATCTCCGCGGAGGTGTGCGCCACCTGCCGGCGGGAAAAAAGTATGATTTTCATCGGCGGAGTTTTCGAAAAAATAAGTACCTTTACCACGCCGGGAGGAGGGATCGCCCCTCCGTGCTCCGGCCTATTGGGCAAAGATAGCGAATTTTATGACAAAACTGAGCGTCAACATCAATAAGATCGCCGTGCTGCGCAATTCGCGCGGCGGCAACGTTCCCGACGTAGTGCGCACGGCCCTGAACATCGAGGGTTTCGGCGCCGACGGCATCACCGTCCATCCGCGCCCCGATGCGCGTCACATCCGCCACGACGACGTGCGGGAGCTCAAGCGGGTGCTCTCGACCGAACTCAACATCGAGGGCAACCCCGTGCCGGAGTTCGCGGCGCTGGTCGAGGAGGTCGTTCCCGCGCAGGTGACGCTGGTGCCCGACGCACCCGACGCCCTGACGTCGAGCGCCGGGTGGAACACCCTCGCGCACCGCGATTTCCTGACCGCGATCGCCGCGCGGTTCCATGCGAAGGGGATTCGGGTATCGATCTTCGTCGACCCCGATCCGGCGATGGTGGCCGGGGCGAAGGCGTGCGGCGCCGACCGCGTGGAGCTCTACACCGAGGCTTACGCCCGGCTCTACGCCGCCGGGCGCGAGGAGGCGATCGCCCCCTACGTCGCGGCGGCCGAGGAGGCGCGGCGGCAGGGACTGGGGCTCAACGCCGGCCACGACCTGAGTCTGGAGAACCTGCGCTACTTCGCGGAGCGCATTCCCTGGACGGACGAGGTGTCGATCGGCCATGCGCTGATCTGCGACGCCCTCTGCTACGGGCTGGAGAATACGGTGCAGCTCTACCGCCGCGAACTGATGTTACCTAAATGAATACCGACCATATGAAACGACTGATCCTCTTCGCCGCGGCGCTCGTCTGCACTTCGGCCGTATTCGCGCAGGGCGAATACAACTTCCAACGCCGCAGCCTCTTCGAGGTGCTGCCCACCCATGCGGACGATATCGTGTTCCTCGGCAACTCGATCACCGACGGCTGCGAGTGGGCCGAGCTCTTCGGGGATGCCCGCATCCGGAACCGCGGCATCAGCGGCGACCAGACGAGGTGGATGCTCGACCGGCTCGATCCGATCATTGCGGGCAAGCCGGCGAAGGTCTTCCTGATGATCGGCATCAACGACCTCGCGGTCGGCGTGACGCCGGAGACGATCGCCGCCAACGTGCGCCGGATCCTCGAACGCTTCCGTGCGGAGACGCCCGCGACGCAGCTCTACGTGCAGAGCCTGCTGCCTGTCAACGGTGTCGCCTTCACCAAATTCGGAAACCATTATAAACACCGTGCCGAAATCGAGCCGACCAACCGTCTGCTCGAAGCGCTTTGCAGCGAGCTGGGCGTCGCCTATGTCGACGTCGGGGCGGCGCTGTCCGACGGCGACGGCAACCTCGACGTGCGTTATACGAACGACGGGCTGCACCTCACGGGGGCGGGCTATCTGGCGTGGAAATCGGTCGTCGAGCCATACGTAAAGTAATCCCGTGCCGCTGTCGAATCCCATATTCCGCCGCATTTCGCGCATCGCCGCCGAGCAGGGTGTCGAGGCCTACGTCGTGGGCGGCTATGTCCGCGACCACTTCCTGCGCCGTCCCTCGACCGACATCGACGTCGTGGTGGTCGGGAGCGGCATTGCCGTGGCTGAGGCGCTGGCCCGCGAGCTGCGGACCAAACTCTCCGTGTTCAAGACTTTCGGGACGGCTATGCTGCGCTCGGGGGGTATCGAGATCGAGTTCGTCGGCGCCCGCCGCGAGTCCTACACCCGCGATTCGCGCAAGCCGCAGGTCGAGGCCGGCACGCTGGAGGACGACCAGCTGCGGCGCGATTTCACGATCAACGCCCTCGCCTGGTCGCTCAACGAGGCCGATTTCGGGGCGCTGGTCGACCCGTTCGACGGGATGTACGATCTCGAAGACGGCATCATCCGCACCCCCTGCGATCCGGACATCACCTTCTCGGACGATCCGCTGCGCATGATGCGGGCCGTGCGGTTCGCCGCGCAGCTGGGCTTCACGATCGAGGAGGAGACCTTCGATGCCATCGCCCGCAACGCCGCGCGGATCCGGATCGTGTCGCGCGAGCGGATCGCCACGGAGCTCAACAAGATCGTGCTGTCGCCCGTGCCGTCGATGGGCTTCGAGCTGCTCGAACTGACCGGGCTGCTGGAGCTGATCTTCCCCGAGATGCACCGCCTCAAAGGGGTGGAGCGGCGCGGCAAGCATGCCCATAAGGATAATTTCGTCCACACGCTCAAGGTGCTGGACAACGTGGCCCGCCGGTCGGACGATCTGTGGCTGCGCTGGGCGGCCGTGCTGCACGACATCGCCAAGCCCCTTACCAAGGCCTACGATCCGCGTCTGGGGTGGACTTTCCACGGCCACGAGGTGCTCGGGTCGAAGATGGTGCCGGCGATTTTCCGCCAGCTCAAGCTGCCGCTCAACGAGCACATGAAGTTCGTGCAGAAACTCGTCTTCCTCCACCTGCGCCCGATCATCCTCTCGGAGGACTTGGTGACCGATTCGGCGGTCCGCCGGCTGCTGTTCGAGGCGGGCGACGACGTGGAGGCGCTCATGACTTTGTGCGAAGCGGACATCACGTCGGGCATCGACGCCAAGGTGCGGCGCTACATGGCCAACTTCGAGCTGGTGCGCCGCAAGATGAAGGATCTCGAAGAGCGCGACCGCATCCGCAACTTCCAGCCCCCCGTGACGGGCGAGCTGATCATGCAGACCTACGGCATCGGGCCGAGCCGCGTGATCGGCGAGATCAAGGAGATCATCAAGAACGCCATTCTCGACGGCGAGATTCCCAACGAATACGAAGCCGCCTGCGCGCTGATGGAGCGGTTGGCGGCCGAACGGGGCCTGACGAAAAACGGAGACTTGTCGTAAGTCTCCGTTTTTTTTCGTGCCGGTCGGGCTTCACTCCGCGAAACGGAGCAGCTCCACCTCTTCCGAGGTCACCCGGGCCGCTTCGCCGTCGGGGGCCGTCGCGTCGAGCCGGATGTAGCGGGCTTCGACCGGTGTCGCGAAGTCGAGCTGCTGCGGCTGCGGATTGTGCATGATGTTGCCGAACTCCCCGACGGCGATCTCCCGCCAGGTCGTACCGTCCTCGCTTGCCGAACAGCGGTAGCGGAACGCCGTGCCGGGTGTCGCCAGGCCGCCGGCCGGGGCATAGATCAGACCGTCCAGGCGGCAGGTCCGTCCCAGATCGAGCGTCAGCGGAGCCCGGAGCAGCGTCCGGCGCCCTTCGCGCGGCAGCAGCCGCGGATCGGACTGCCGGGCCTCCTCGGGAAGGAGCTCGTCCGAAAGGAAAGCCGCTGCGCGATCGAGTGCTGCGGTGCTGCGACAGCCGTCGATTCGGATCCGCAGCTTCGACGCTTCGACGGGGGCGAAGCGCAGG
Source organism: uncultured Alistipes sp. (assembly GCA_947178025.1). GTDB lineage: Bacteria > Bacteroidota > Bacteroidia > Bacteroidales > Rikenellaceae > Alistipes. The sequence goes on from CAMWWU010000002.1 coordinate 23,644, forward strand.
AGCCGTTTGTTGCCCACCGTCGTGCCGTGCGCCACTTCGCGCCATCCGTCGGGGGTGCGGGCTTCGACGGTGAACGCTTCGATCCGCTGTCCCTCCTCGATTCGCTCGCAGAGCATCACCACGTCGATTCGGGAGTTGCGTCGCAGCCGATAGCGGAGTATTTCGCCCGCATCGGCGCGGCGGATGCGTTCGCCGCCGAGCACCCGGTCGTCGCGGAACGTGCGGGCGAGATATCCCGCCAGCTCGCGCAGCCGGGTGACGTCGGCGTCCGCCAGGAGCCCCCGCGTGTCGGGCGGAACGTTGAGCAGCAGCACCGAGTTGCGTCCCACGGAGCTGAAATAGATGTCGACGAGTGTCGCGAGGCTCTTGATGCGGGTGTTTTCGTGTTCGTGCCAGAACCAGCCGGGGCGGATCGAAACGTCCACCTCCGAGGGATACCAGAAGAGCTCGCGGGCCGACGCCAGCTGTTCGCGGCTGCCCAGGTCGGGAGCCTGGGCGAAGATACCCAGGGCGGCGTTGTTCGCTGCCGAGCGGGCGTAGACGCCCGGCGTGAGTACGGTGGCGCTCCACTCCGTTTCGCGGCCCGCTCCCCGTTCGTTGCCGACCCAGCGCACGTCCTCGCCCATGACGGCCGAAACGGCTTCGGGTTGCAGGCGGCGGATCGTCGCGAGGTAGGCGTCCCAGTCGTACTCCTGGCGCCGGCCGTCGGGGCCCTCGCCGCAGGCTCCGTCGAACCAGACCTCGGAGATCGGGCCGTAGCCGGTGAGCAGCTCGGTCAGCTGTTCGATGAAAAAGCGGTTGTAGCGCTCCGAGTCGCCGTAGCAGGCGGCATTGCGGTCCCAGGGCGAGAGATAGATGCCGAACGGCATGCCCGCCTCGGCGCATGCGCGGCTCACTTCGGCCACGACGTCGCCCCGACCGTCGCGCCAGGGCGAGGCGGCCACCGAGTGTCCGGTGGTGGCCGTGGGCCAAAGGCAGAAGCCGTCGTGATGCTTCGCCGTGAGGATCACCTGCTCGAATCCGCACTCCCGAAGCGTGCGGATCCACTGCCGGGCGTCGAACTCCTGCGGATCGAAGCACCGCGGGTCTTCGCGGCCGTCGCCCCACTCGCGGTTCGTGAAGGTGTTGATGCCGAAGTGCAGGAATGCGGTCAGCTCGCGGCGCTGCCAGGCCAGCTGGCGGGGCGAGGGGACGAGCCGGGCCGCGAGGGCGACTTTTTCGTCCGGGGTCGCATCCTCCGGGAAACGCAAATACTTCGTGTAGAATCCGTCGGCCGGGGCGGTCGCGGCGGATGCGCGCTCGTTCCGGCCGGCGGTCTGCCGGAGCTGCTCGCCGGGAGGAGCGGCGCCGGCGGCCGAAGGGGCCGCCAGTGCGCAAAAGAGGATCAGCTGGCGGAGCATGTCCGGTCGTCGATCGGTTCGTCCTTGTCGTGTTCGGGACCCAGGAGCACCGGGTCGCCGTACTGCCGTTGCAGACGCTTCAGCTCGGCGTGCAGCTCCTCGGCGATCCGTTCCGTGCCGGGGAGGCCGTAGATGTTGTGCATCTCCGTCGGATCCTCCTGCAAGTCGTAGAGCTCCCAGACGTCGATGTCGTTGTAGAAGTGGATCAGCTTGTAGCGGTCGGTGCGGACGCCGTAGTGACGCTTCACCATGTGCTCGGCCGGATACTCGTAGTAGTGGTAGTAGAGCGACCGGCGCCAGTCGGCCGGATGCTCGCCGCGCAGCAGCGGCACGAGCGACACGCCGTGCATCTGTTCGGGTATTTCGGCGCCGGCCAGGTCGAGGAACGTCGGGGCGTAGTCGATGTTCTGGACCATCTCGTCGATGTCGCCGCGGCGGTCGAAGCCGTCGGGCAGACGCATCACGAGCGGCGTGCGCATCGACTCCTCGTACATGAAACGCTTGTCGAACCAGCCGTGCTCGCCCATGTAGAAGCCCTGGTCCGAGGTGTAGACCACGAGCGTATTCTTAAGCAGATCTTTCTCTTTCAGGTAGTCCATGAGGCGTCCTACCTGGTCGTCGAGCGACTTGAGCGTCTTCAGGTAGTCGCGCATGTAGCGGGTGTACTTCCAGCGCGCCAGCTCCTCGCCCTGCGGGGCGAGTCGGTAGAACTCCTCGCGGATGGGTTCGTAGAAGGCCTCCCAGGCCGCCCGCTGCTCGGGGTTCATGCGCCCGACGAAAGCCTCGTAGTTCGGGGTCAGGCGGGTCCGGACACCAGGGTGCGACATCTTCAGATCGTATACGATGTCCATGTCGTGCGCCGAGGCGATCGACATCTCCTGCGCGGCGGCTGCCGGACGCCCCGCGTAGTCGTCGAAGAAGTTCTCCGGGAGTTCGAACTCCCGATCCTCGAAGAGCGTGAGGTTGCACGTGTCGGCCATCCAGTTGCGGTGCTGGGCCTTGTGGTGCACGAGCAGGCAGAAGGGGCGCGAGGCGTCGCGCTCGTGCTCCAGCCACTCGATGCTCTTGTCGGTGATGATGTTGGTCAGGTAGCCCTCGCGGCGGATCGTGTCGCCGGAGTCGAGGATGAACGTGGGGTTGTAGTAGTCGCCCTGGCCGGGGACGATCTCCCAGTGGTCGAAGCCCGTCGGCGTGCTTTCGAGGTGCCATTTGCCGACCAGCGCCGTCTGGTAGCCGGCGCCCTGCAACAGCTTGGGCATGGTCGGCTGCGAGCCGTCGAAGACGCACGTCGAGTTGTCGAAGAAGCGGTTGGCGAAAGAGTGCTTGCCCGTCAGCATGCAGGCGCGGCTCGGGCCGCTGAGCGAATTGGCCACGAAGCTGTTCGTGAAGCGTACGCCCTCTTCGGCCAGCCGGTCGAGGTTGGGCGTCGAGGCGAAACGGCGGTCGTAGCAGCTCATCATCTGGGCCGTGTGGTCGTCCGTCATGATGTAGACGATGTTGAGCGGTCGGCGGTGCGGCCGGTCGCAGCCCGTCGAGGCCGCCACGGCTGCCAGGCCGCCCAAAAGCAGAAGTCGGTCGGTGTTTTGCATGGGGTAGTTGTCGATTTGGTCGTTGCAAAGATAGGAAGAAGCCTGGGAAAAGCAAGCGTGCGGAGCATTCCCGGCGATTCGTCCGGAGCGGTTTCGCCGTCGCGAAAAAAACTCCCGACGATCCGTCGGGAGTTCGTTCTCGGATGCGGAGGAGCGTGCGGATCAGACCGTCATGATCTCCTTCTCCTTCTTGGCGAGTACCTCGTCGAGCAGCTTGGTGAACTTCTCCACCAGCTTCTGCGTCTTGTTCTCGCCCTCTTTCGATTCGTCCTCGGGCATGCCCTCCTTCTGGGCCTTCTTGAATGCCTCCACGGCATCGCGGCGGGCGCTGCGCAGGCTGATGCGGGCCGTTTCGGCCTCGGCGCGCACCTGCTTCACGAGCTCTTTGCGGCGCTCCTCGGTGAGGGGCGGGATCGAGAGGCGGATGCTCTCGCCGTTGTTCGAGGGCGTGAGGCCGATGTTCGAGTCGATGATCGCCTTTTCGATGGGGCGGAGCATGTTCTTGTCCCAGGGCTGGATCAGGATCGTCTTGGCGTCGGGTACGGTGACGCTGGCGGCGCCCGAAACGGGAACCTGCGAACCGAAGTAGTCGACCATCACGCCGTTCAGCACGTTGGGCGACGCTTTGCCTGCGCGCACGTTGAGGAGTTCCTCTTCGAGGTGGTCGATGGCCTTCTGCATGCGGCGGGAGGCATCGTTGAGAATCGTCGTTGTGTCCATATTGTTCTGTTTTTGCGGTTTTGTCTATCGTCTGGTCGCCTGGTCCACGGCTCGGATCAGGGCGTCGAACTCCTCCGGAGAGTAGCCCTGCGCGGCGACGAGCACCTTGCCGTCGCGGCCGATGAGGTAGTTGCGCGGGATGGTCGTCGGGGCGTAGCGGTCGAAGATCGTCCGGTCGGGATCGAGGCCCATCGGGAACGCGTAGCCCGTCTTTTCGCGGAAGGCGGCCACGGCCTCGCGGCTTTCGCCGCGCGAGACGGGCAGGAACACGAAGTCGCGGCCGGCGAATCGGTCGATGATCTCGTGCTGCACGCGGGCGAGCTCCGCCCGGCAGGGCGGGCACCAGGTGGCCCAGAAGTTGAGCAGTACGACCTTGCCGCGCAGCGACGAGAGGGCGAGGCGCGTGCCGTCGAAGAGTTCGACCGTGAAGTCGGGCGCCGTGTCGCCGGCGGCGATGTCCGCCGCGAGGGCCGGCCCTTCGTCGGCGGGCCGCGAACTTCCCGGGGCGCTGCTGGCCGACGTCACGGCGTCGCATGCCGTTGCGGAGGCCGCCGTCGCCCGCCGCACGCACGAAGGCAGCAGCAGGAGCAGGACGATCAGCGCCGCGATCAGCTCCAGCATCAACAGCAGCGTGCGGTTGCTTCTCTTATGTCTGGTTCGAATCATCGTCTTTATCCGATTTTTGCCCGCGGACATTTGCCGCGGATGAATTTTTCGAAGTCCGCCGGCGTACCGAGCGCGTAGCCCGCATCCGGCACCGGAATCATCAGCCGGCCGGCGACGATCAGCAGCCACAGGCCGCGGCGGCGGAGGATCTTCTCGACCTGCGCGTAGTCGAAATGGTTTTCGTCCTTGCACTCGCGGAGCCGGATCTCCTCGTCGGAGAAGGCGACCGTCACTTCGGGCAGCTCGCCGCCGAACCGTTTCCGGTGGTTCCGCTCCGCGGTCCGCGCCATGGCCCGCGGGGAGGCGGCGTATCCCCAGCTTGCGAAGAGAACCAGCAGGGCCCATCCCGTTGCGGATATCTCGCCGCCTGAGGCCAGCTTCGCGAGAAGCACGGCGCCCGTCGCGGCGGCGTAGCAGAAGAGGAGCGGCTGCCACCAGCGCCGGGTCGCGCGGAAGACCTCCCGCAACGTCTTCCGGTCGTGCCGGAACCGGACTTCGAAGCGGCTCTCCATGCTGCGGCTACTCTTTTACGAGCGTACCGATCGGGTCGCCCGAAAGCACCTTCATCAGGTTGCCCGGCGTATCCATGTCAAAGACCACGATCGGCAGCCCGTTTTCGCGGCAGAGCGTGAAAGCGGTCTGGTCCATGACCTTCAACCGGCGTGCCAGCACTTCGTCGAAGGTGATCTCGTCGAACTTCTCGGCCGAGGGGTCTTTCTCCGGGTCGGCGGTGTATACGCCGTCGACGCGCGTCCCCTTGAACAGCACGTCGGCCTCGATCTCGATGCCGCGCAGGGCCGACGCCGAGTCGGTGGTGAAGTAGGGGTTCGAGGTGCCGCCGCCGATGATGACCACGTAGCCCGCTTCGAGGTATTCGAGGGCGCGGGCCTTGGAGAAGTACTCGCCGATGGGCTCCATGCGGATCGAGGTGAGCACCTTGCACTTCACGTCGTTGTCTTCGAGCGCCGACTGGAGGGCCAGCGAGTTGATGATCGTGGCGAGCATGCCCATCTGGTCGCCCTTCACGCGGTCGAATCCGCGTTTGGCGCCCGTCATGCCGCGGAAGATGTTGCCGCCGCCGATGACGATGCCGATCTGCACGCCCGTGGCCGCCGCCTCCTTGATCTGCTCCGCGTAGGACTGGAGCACCTCGGGCGAGAGCCCGTATTTCTGACTTCCCTGAAGCGATTCGCCGCTCAGCTTCAGCAATATTCTACCGTATTTCATGGTGAGTAAGGGATTATCGTAACGCGAAGATAGGAATTTTTTCCGAATTTCATGCAGTCGCCCCTCTGTTTCGGTTTTTCGGGGCGGTCGTGCGCGGCCGGCGATGCAATTCCTGCGCGAAAGCATACGGCGTGCGGTAAAAATGATTAACTTTGCGGCGGAATGATGCGCACGGATTGCAAATACCTCGATCGGATCGATTCGCCCCGGGATCTGAAGCAGCTCTCGGAGGAGGAGCTGCGCGTCTATTGCGACGAGCTGCGCCGCTACATCATCGAGGAGTGTTCGGTGAATCCGGGGCACCTGGCGTCGAGCCTCGGGGCCGTGGAGCTGGCCGCGGCGCTGCACTACGTCTTCGACACGCCCGCCGACCGGATCGTCTGGGACGTGGGGCATCAGACCTACGCCCACAAGATCATCACGGGGCGTCGCGAGGCGTTCCGCACCAAACGGCGCCTGGGCGGCATCAGCGGATTCCCGCGCATGGCCGAGAGCGAGTACGATGCGTTCGGCGGCGGGCATGCTTCGGTGTCGATCTCCGCGGCGTTCGGCATGGCCAAGGCCGCCGAGCTGCGGGGCGATCGGAACCGGGTCGTGGCGGTCATCGGCGACGGGTCGATGACGGGCGGACTGGCGTTCGAGGGGCTCAACAACGCCGGCGCCTCGAAGAACACCGATCTGCTGGTGATTCTCAACGACAACAACATGGCCATCGACCAGGCGACCGGGGCCCTGAAGAACTACCTGCTCAAGATCTCGACCTCGGTGCGCTACAACCGCTTCAAGCGGCGGTTGTGGGGTGTGCTGGCCCATACGCCGCTGCTGCTGCGTCTCTGCCAGAAGACGGGCAATGCCGTCAAGCAGGGGCTGCTGAACAATTCGAATCTCTTCGAAAGTCTCAATTTCCGATACTTCGGACCGGTCGACGGGCACAACCTGACCGATCTGGTCCGCACGCTGCGGGCCCTGCGCGACATCGAGGGACCGAAGCTGCTGCACGTGATGACGGTCAAGGGCAAGGGATACCTGCCCGCCGAGCACGACCAGCGGACGTGGCATGCTCCGGGGCGCTTCAACCCCGATTCGGGCGAACGGATCGCCTCGACGGGGGGCGCTGCGCGCTATCAGGATGTCTTCGGCGAGACGCTGGTCGAACTGGCGCGGCTCGACGAACGGGTCGTGGGCGTGACGCCCGCCATGCTCTCCGGCTGCTCGATGAACCTGTTGCAGCGCGAAATTCCCGAGCGCTGCTTCGACGTGGGTATCGCCGAGGGGCATGCCGTGACCTTCTCGGCCGGTCTGGCCGCCGCCGGGATGATCCCTTTCTGCAACATCTACTCCTCGTTCATGCAGCGGGCCTACGACAACGTGATCCATGACGTCGCGATCCAGGAGCTGCCCGTGGTGATGTGCCTCGACCGGGGCGGTCTGGTCGGCGAGGACGGCGTGACGCATCACGGCGTCTTCGACATGGCGATCTTCGGTTCGGTGCCGGGACTCGTCGTCGCCGCACCGATGGACGAACCGGAGCTGCGCGACCTGATGTACACCGCGCTGCGCAGCGGGCGCCCCTTCGTGATCCGCTACCCGCGCGGCGGCGGAGCCGGCCGGGAGTGGCGCGGCCGTCCGTTCGAGGAGCTGCCCGCGGGCCGGGGCCGACGGCTGCGCGAGGGGCATGACGTGGCGCTGCTGACGATCGGAACGCCGGGAAATGCGGCGTCGCGCGCTGCCCAACGGGCAGCTGAGGCGGGCGTGAGCGTCGCTCACTACGATCTGCGCTACGTGAAGCCGCTCGACGAGGCGCTGCTCGACGAGGTGGGACGCACGTTCCGCCGGGTGGTGACCGTCGAGGACGGGTGCCTGCGCGGAGGTGTCGGCGAGGCCGTGACGGCGTGGTTCAACAGCCGCGGATACGACGTCGCGGTGCGGTCGCTGGGGATCGGCGACGAGTGGGTCGCCCACGGAACGCCGGCGGAGTTGCAGGCGCTGTGCGGCTACGACGAGCAGAGCATCTATCGCGTGCTCGTCGAAAAGTCGTCCGAAGCGTAGCACTTCGGTACGAATCGTGCTCGGTCGTCGGAAAAACCGAGCAGAATCATGACTATCCTGATTTTATTATCCGCCCTCTTCGCGACGGGCATGATGTCCGGATGCTCTTCGGCGGCTGCCGATGCCGGGCGTCCGACGGTTTCGACGCTCGATATCGGGCGGTTCATGGGCGTGTGGTACGAAATCGCCCGCCTCGACCATCGCTTCGAACGCAATCTCGAACAGGTGGAGACGCGCTACGAGCTCCTGCCTTCCGGACGGATCACGGTGTGGAACAGCGGTATCGACCGACGGACGGGCCTGCGCCGCTCCGTGCGCGGCAAGGCGCACGCGGGGCGGCAGCCGGGCCAGCTGCGGGTCTCGTTCTTCTGGTTCTTCTACTCCGATTACGACGTGCTGGCGCTCGGCGAGGAGTACGACTGGGCGCTGGTCGGCAGCCGTTCGGCGAAGTATCTGTGGATCCTCTCCCGCACCCCGACGCTGCCTGCCGCGACGACGGAGCGCATCGTGCAGCGCGCCCGGGAGCTCGGATACCAGGTCGAACAGCTGCACTTCGTGGACCAGACGCGCTGAGGCTACGCCACCGAGCAGGGGATACCCAGGGCCTCGACGCGCGCAGCGATGCGTTGCAGCTCCTCGCGCGGAACCTTTTCGAGCGTCGGGCAGGGGGTGTCGCGGTCGAGCGAGTAGACCATGACCTGCCGGGGGCGGATCTGCGCGACGAGGGCGAGCCAGGCGGCCACTTCGCGTTCGGTCGTGTTGTCGATCGGGGCGCCGTCGTACTCGCCGCGCAAGAACATCGTCTGGAGGATCATCTCGCCGCCGAAGGCCTTCATCTGCTCGGCGACGATGTGCACGGAGTAGGTCGGCCGCTGGGGATTGTTCATCCGGCGGGCCGTTTCGTCGAAGGCCGAATCGAGCTTCAGGATCGGATTGTCGACCCGCAGCAGAGCGCGGCGGACCTCCGCCCGGTGGAGCTGCGTCGCATTCGAGAGCACCGAAACCCGGGCCGTGGGGCAGATCGCGTCGCGCAGGGCGAGCGTGTCGTCGATGACCCCCTCGAAGTCGGGATGCAGCGTCGGTTCGCCGTTGCCGGCGAAGGTGATGACGTCGGGCGGCGTGCCCTCGGCGACCATCCGCCGCAGGGTCTCCTCCAGCAGACGGCGCACCTCTTCGCGGGGGTTGAAGCGCCGCGCGCCGGGATGCTCGGCGTTCCAGCCGCATTCGCAGTAGATGCAGTCGAACGAGCAGAGTTTCGATTCGGTGGGCAGGAGGTTGACTCCCAGCGAGAGTCCGAGCCGGCGCGAATGCACCGGTCCGAAGATGATGTCGTGGAAAAGCGAAGTCATACGGCGGATCAGTTTGCGGTGAATGCACTCAGGTCGACGGCCGCGACGCCTTCGAGGTCGGCCAGCGTCATGCGGTCGGCCCCCCGGGTTTCGATCGTGACGGTGCGCGATGCGGCGCCGGCGTAGGTGTGCGTTGCCGAGACGGAGTAGCTTTCGGTGCGTCCGTCGCCCCAGTCGATCGTGCCGCTCGGGGCGCTTCCCGAGAAGTAGGGGACGGCGAACGTGAGTCGGTCGTGCGAGATGCGGACCGTAGCGGTCGGCGTCGGTGCTGCGTCGGTGCCCCGGCTGTCGGTGCATGCCGCACATGCCAGCAGCAGGGCTATGCAGAGGATCGTTTTTTTCATTGTTTCGGAGATTAGAAAGTCAGCGACAGGGTTTTGCTCTGCGTCCCCTTCTCCAGCAGCAGGGTGTAGCGCCCTTTGAACCGTGCGGTCGGGATGCGGATTTCGGTGCCGTCGCCCGAGGCGGCGGTCGCCGCCGTCGTGCCGTCGGGGGCGGTCAGGGTGCAGGTCACGCCGGTTTGCGTGGTCAGCGTCAGGAGGCGGCTCGTGCGGTCGAACGAGAGCGAGGTGGTCGCATCGAGCGGTTCGTCCTCGCCGGCCGGCGGATCGTCGCGGAGCAGCAGCTCGAAAAGGGCCTCCTCGTCGCTGCCGTCGGCCCACTTCCAAACCCCTTCGGCACCTTTGTAACGCAGTCGGATGCGGTCGCCGGCGCGGATCGGTTCGGTGATCGTGCAGGGGATCTCCGGCCAGCCGATGCCGGAATAAGAGGGGATCGCATCGGCTCCGATCGGCGGGCAGATGTTTTCGCGGAGTGCGCCGTCGCGGTCGCAGACGGCGAGGACGACCTCGCCGGAAAACTCCGACAGACCGTAGTTCCAGAGGTAGAGAATCTGCATGGTGAACGGACGGCCCGGGGCGAAGTCGTCGGTCGAGGCCGAAAGTCCGTGATAGGTGATGTTGTCGGAGCCCGTACCCGTGCCGACCAGCAGCAGATCCGAGTAGGTCGAAGTGCCGGTTTCGTCCTTGCGCAGGCCGAGGACGGCGCTCTGGCCGAAGTCGAAGCCGTCGCCCGAACCGCCGCCGGTCCCCACGCCGTCCGGATCGAGTGCCGAGAGCAGGAAGTAGCCGTCGGCGTAACCTCCCCATCCCCAGTTGACGTGGAAGTAGTCGGTCGACGTGTGTCCGTCGATCACGAACTGGTGGCCGGCATCGCTGCTCGCGCCGCTGTAAAGGACCGGACCGTTTTCGCGGAGCTCCCGGCGGACCGCTTCGTCCCACTGTGCGGCGGGGATGCCCCAGTCGCGGTAGCGGAGTTCGGCGCCTTTGTCGTAGCGCATGTATTGCAGCAGGCCCTGCACGGCGACGTGCGTCATGGCGCCCGTGCCGCCGGCCGAGGCGGTGTTGAACGACGCCTGCGACATCACCCCGAGGTCGTACATCAGCGCGGCCACCGCCGCCTGCTGGAGGGCTGTGGAGGTGGCGTCGTAGACGAGCGGCATGTCGTCCCACGAGTAGGTGTTGCCCAGACGGTAACCCTCGACGAGGCGCTGCGAGCCGTCGAGGTCGTATCGGTAGTCGGGAAGCATGCCCGTGCCGCGCGACGGCCACCGGTGGTAGCGCATGACGATGGCCAGCGCCGTGGGGACGCAGCCCGTGACGGCGCGTTCCCGGCCGATGAGCGGACATTTGCCGTTGTAGGGGTCGAGCTGATTCCAGGCGGCTGTCTCCAGCAGGAGCTCCGCCGTGCCGATCGCCCGGGGCGACGCCTCCTGCCAGGCTTGACGGATGGCCGGCGTAGCTGCAAGACCTGCCCGGCGGGCGCCGGCGATCTGGCTGCGGAGGCCGGCGAACCACTCCCGGACGTTGGCGGGCATCCGCTCCGTGACGAATCGTCCGGTCGGGGAGTAGCCCAGGATGGGACGCACCGCGTCGTCCGCGGCGATCACGGCGAAGCCGCCCTCCGGACGGGCGAAGACGAAGAACGTCGGGTCGGCATCGCTGCGCGTCGCGGCAGGTTCGCCGTCCCAGACCAGTTGCAGGCGGGAGCCGGAGGTGCCGGCCGCTGCGGTGGCCGCTGCGGGAAAGAGCCCTTCGGCCAGCCGTTGCGCCCGCTCGGCCGGAATGCGCTCGGCGAAGAGCGGGAGCGGCAGCAGCAGGCCGCAGAGTTTCAGAATCAGTCGGATCATGTCGTCGATGGTTTTATCCGAGACAAAGATACGGTTTGAGAAGTTAAAAACTACCGATCGAGGATTAAAAATGAAGAGATGGGCCGCAGGTTGCGACCGTCAGCGATAGAGAGGCGGTCCCGGAAGCGGCCGCGCGAAAAAAAATCCGACCTCCGTGAAGAGGTCGGACAAGTGTTATTTACGGATTTCGTTCCGATCAGGCCTTGGGATTGGCACCCCATTTGTTCGTTTCTGCCTGGCTGTCCAGACAGAGCAGCACGAGCAGCCAGATGGCGCCGACTACGGGGATGAATGCGATCAGCATCCACCAGCCGCTTTTGCCGATGTCGTGCAGGCGACGAGCGGTGAGCGCGAGGCTGGGAACGAAGACGGCAAGGCTATAAAGACCACTTAACCATTTGATTCCGAGCCCCCCCCCGATCAGGGAGATGACCACCGAAACGATGAAGTTGAAGAGTACGAACATCCAGTACTCCTTGCGACGGGCACGGCCTTTGAAGTCGGCGTAGTGCTCTTTCAATACCAGTAAATACCAGTTCATAAGATAAAAAATTAAGTTTGGAAGGTTAAAACCTTTTTTATCGTTCGTTACTTGTGGTGCGTTTGCTGTTCGCTCCCCTTTTCCTGCCGTTACTTGGCGTAGGACACCGCACGCGTTTCGCGGATCACGGTGATCTTCACCTGGCCGGGCTTTCAGGTCCCTCCTTTTCAAAGGAGGGAGCCAGGGAGGATTGTCTGCATGGGCCGATGGCCTATCTCCTTTCCTGCCGTTATTTGGCGTAGGACACCGCACGCGTCTCGCGGATCACGGTGATCTTCACCTGGCCGGGATAGGTCATTTCGTCCTGAATCTTTTTGGCGATATCGTGCGAAAGACCCTCCGCCTCCTGATCCGAAAGTTTGTCGGCACCGACGATCACACGCAGCTCGCGACCAGCCTGGATGGCGTAGGTCTTCACCACGCCCGGGTAGGAGAGTGCGATGTCCTCCATCTCTTTCAGGCGCTTGATGTAGCTCTCGACCACTTCGCGGCGGGCACCGGGACGGGCGCCCGAAATGGCGTCGCAGACCTGGATGATCGGGGCGATGAGCGACGTCATCTCCACCTCGTCGTGGTGGGCGCCGATGGCGTTGCATACCTCGGCCTTCTCCTTGTACTTCTCGGCGAGCTTCATGCCGATGATTGCGTGCGGCAGTTCGGGCTCGTCGTCGGGCACCTTGCCGATGTCGTGCAACAGACCTGCGCGGCGCGCCACCTTGGGGTTCAGACCCAGCTCGGCCGCCATGATGCCGGCCAGGTTGGCCGTCTCGCGGGCGTGCTGCAAGAGGTTCTGACCGTAGGAAGAGCGGTATTTCATCTTACCGATCATGCGGATCAGCTCGGGGTGCAGGCCGTGGATGCCCAGGTCGATCGTCGTGCGCTTGCCGACCTCGGCGATCTCCTCCTCGATCTGCTTCTGCACCTTGGCCACGACCTCCTCGATGCGTGCCGGGTGGATGCGTCCGTCGGTTACCAGCTGGTGCAGGGCCAGGCGTGCGATCTCGCGGCGCACGGGGTCGAAGCCCGAGAGGATGATCGCCTCCGGCGTGTCGTCGACGATGATCTCGATGCCCGTCGCAGCCTCCAGGGCACGGATGTTGCGACCCTCGCGGCCGATGATGCGGCCCTTCACCTCGTCGCTCTCGATGTTGAAGACCGTCACGGCGTTCTCGATGGCCGTTTCGGTCGCCACGCGCTGGATCGACGCCACGATGATGCGCTTGGCCTCCTTGGCTGCGGTGAGCTTGGCCTCTTCGATGGTCTCGTTGATGTAGGAGGCCGCTTCGCTCTTAGCCTCGGCCTTCATGTTCTCCACGAGGATGTTCTTCGCATCTTCGGAGCTCATGCCCGAAATCTGCTCCAGGCGCGCATTCTGTTCGCGCTGCATCTGGTCCATCTCCTCCTTCTTGTGCTCGACGATCTGCAACTGGTTCTGCAACTGCTCTTTCAGCCGGTCGTTCTCGCGGATCTTGTGCTCCAGGTCGCGCTGCTGGTTCTGGAGATTGTTCTCGATCTGCTTGGCGCGCTGTTCGCTCTGGGCGAGCTTCTGGTTGCGCTCGTTGACCTGACGGTCGTAGTCGCTCTTGAGCTGTATGAACTTCTCTTTAGCCTGGAGGATCTTCTCCTTCTTGAGCATCTCGCCCTCCGCTTCCGCCTCCTTGAGTGCGGCCTCGCGGCGTTTGCGGATGCCGTTCTTCATCACGAAGTTGGTGACGACCGCATAGACGGCGACGGCTACCGCAGCCGAGATGCAGGCTGCCAAAATGATATCCATGGTTCTTGTTCGTTTTTGGTGTTAATATTATGGTTTAGTTATGTCATAAAAAAACCGCATAGGATTCCTTAGTCTTGTTTGACGAATCTGCAAGATAAGTCATGTGCGGGGGCTCCGGCAATCGCAATCTTCCAACGGTGCGCCGCAGCGCACTCCCCCGAAGGGTAGTAAGGCCTGATTTTGAAGCACCGTGAGTTGCCCCGATATAAAAAGTGTTCAGTTTCGCAAAGCTGTAAGGAATCTATGCGGGTAGATTCTGTCGTATGTTAAAGAGCCTCGTCGTTCGTATAACGACCTTCGTGTCCGGTTTATTGCCCCGGCCGCGGTCACCCGTGCAGGGTGTTCAGGTAGGCGTCGATCTCGGCGTCCATCGCTTCGATCTGCCTCAGTTCGCCTTCGTCCACTTCGTGACTGCGTTTCAGATCGACGTTCGCAATGGCGAATTTCAGCGCCGCCATTGAGAGATAGTCCTGATCCGTCCAGTTCTTGAAATTGTTCTGTTTTATCAGCTTGAGGTATTTGTTCACCTCCCGCTCGGCCAGCCGGTATACCTCCTCCTTTTCGCTCTCGATGTTGAGCGAATAGCTTTTGCCTGCTATCTTGAGCGTGATCGCCTGCTGTGCCATGGTTTCGTCGTTCGTTTATCGTTCGTCGTCGTTCGTCGCTCCGGGGCTTCCGAGCAGCGCGATGCACTTGTCGACCTCCCGCATAAGACGGTTGACGCGGGCCCGCGCTTTCTCCCGGTTGCGATCTCCTCCCGCCAGCCCGTCGGTCAGCTGCATGCGGGCGAGTTCGGTGTCGAGCTCCCGGATGCGCTCGCGCAACGAGCGGTTCTCTGCTTTCAGCGCATCGCGTTCGCCGGTGAGTTCCGTGCAGAGGCCCGACAACCGTCTGTGGTCGTCGATGAGCTGCCGGATACGGCCCCCGAGGTTCGCTATGACGCTTTTTTCAGCCATTGACTTTGGGATGAGTCCCGGTTCAGGGTCGAAGATACGGTTGAGCCGGGAGCAAAGTCCGGTTTATCTGCGGTTTTTGCCGGGGCCCGGTACCTAAGACGGAGTAAAGATACGAATAAGAACCCGAAAAAACAAATTTAGCGATCGGGGCTGCCGTGATTATATGCTCCGATACGCTCCGTTTCCGGCCTGCAATCGTTTCATTCGGACGATGTTGCCCTCGGCTCCGCGTTTCGGGGGCGGGGCGGTCGAACCTCCTTTCGGGCGGGGCCGGGCACCGGATTCGCCCTTCCTCCCTGCGGAGAGCCGCAGCGGGGCCCGGCTGCCGGCAGCTATTTCCGGATCGTGGCGTAGAGGTCGTAGTCGGCGGCCGTCTCGATCTTTGCGTCGTAGAACCGGCCCCGCAGCAGACGCCGCTCCGATGCCGGAATCAGGATCTCCTGATCTACCTCGGGCGAGTCGTATTGCGTGCGACCGACGTAGAAGTCGCCCTGCCGCGAGTCGATCACCACCCGTTCGGTGCGTCCCACGCGGCGGCGGTTGTTGTCGAGCGAGATCTCCTGTTGGAGCGCCATGATGCGCTCCACGCGCTCCTGCTTGACCGCTTCCGGCACGTCGTCGCGGAGCTGCTCGGCCGAGTAGGTTCCCTCCTCTTCGGAGTAGGGGAAGACGCCGAGCCGTTCGAAGCGCACGTCGCGCACGAACTGCATCAGCTCCTCGAAGTCGGCCTCCGTCTCCCCGGGGTAGCCTACGAGCAGCGTGGTGCGGATCGCCAGGTCGGGAATCGCGTCGCGGAGCCGCCGGACGAGGGCGTAGGCCTCCTCCTTGGTGTGGCGGCGGCGCATCGAGGCGAGCTGGGCGTCGGAGATGTGCTGGAACGGAATGTCGAGGTATTTGCAGATCTTGGGCTCTTCGGCCATGGCCCGGATCACGTCGTCGGGGAATGCCGCGGGGTAGGCGTAGTGGAGACGGATCCACTCGATGCCCTCGATGCGGCAGAGGCGGCGCAGCAGCTCGCCGAGGCGGCGTTCGCCGTAGAGATCCACGCCGTAGTAGGTCGTGTCCTGCGCGATGACGATCAGCTCGCGAACTCCCCGGGCGGCGAGCTTGCGGGCCTCCTCTTCGAGCTCCTCCATGGGGACCGAAACGTGCCGGCCCCGGATGAGGGGTATGGCGCAGTAGCCGCACATCCAGTTGCAACCCTCCGAGATCTTCAGGTAGGCGTAGTGCTTCGGGGTCGTCAGGTGGCGTTCGGTGGCGAGCTCCGGGGCTTCGCAGGCGCCCAGGGCCCGGACGATGCCGTCCCACGTGCGGGCGCCGAAGTAGTCGTCGACCTCGGGGATCTCGGCGCGCAGCTCGTCGGCGTAGCGCTCCGCGAGGCAGCCGATGACGAAGAGCCGTTCGATTTTCCCGGCCTGCTTGGCTGCTGCGGCCCGCAGGATCATTTCGATCGACTCCTGCTTGGCGTCGCCGATGAATCCGCAGGTGTTGATGACGACGACCTTGGCGTCGGTGCGGTCGCTGTCGAAGAGTACTTCGTAGCCTGCGGCCGCGAGGCGGGCCATCAGGTGTTCGCTGTCGACGGTGTTCTTCGAGCAGCCGAGCGTAATGACGTTAATTTTTTTCATCGCCGAACAGTGCGTCTACGAACTCTTTGCGGTCGAAAATGCGCAGGTGGTCGATCCCCTCGCCGATGCCGATGTAGCGCACCGGAATGCGGAACTGGTCGCTGATGCCGATCACCACGCCGCCTTTGGCCGTGCCGTCGAGCTTGGTGATGGCCAGCGAGGTGACCTGCGTGGCCTGCGTGAACTGCCGGGCCTGCTCGAAGGCGTTCTGCCCCGTCGAGCCGTCGAGCACGAGCATCACTTCGTGCGGCGCCGAGGGGATCACCTTCGACATGACGTTGCGGATCTTCGTCAGCTCGTTCATCAGGCCGATCTTGTTGTGCAGGCGGCCTGCCGTGTCGATCAGCACCACGTCGGCGCCGTTGGCCTTGGCCGAAGAGAGCGTGTCGAAAGCCACCGAGGCGGGGTCCGAACCCATCTCCTGACGGATCATCGTGGCGCCGGCGCGGTCGGCCCATACCTTGAGCTGGTCGATGGCGGCGGCGCGGAACGTGTCGGCGGCTCCGATCCAGACCTTGCGTCCGGCTTTGGTGAGCTGTGCGGCGAGCTTGCCGATCGTGGTGGTCTTGCCCGCGCCGTTGACGCCGACGACCATCACCACGTAGGGCTCGCCCTCGCGGGCGTCGAGTCCGAAGTTTTCGGCCGAGCCCTGGGCCTGCTCCAGCAGCTCGGCGACCTCCTCGCGCAGGATCGACTGCAATTCGGAGGTGTTCATGTATTTGTCGCGGGCCACGCGCTCCTTGATGCGGCGGATGATCTTCACGGTCGTATCCACGCCCACGTCGGAGGTGATGAGCACCTCTTCCAGGTCGTCGAGCACGTCGGCGTCGACCGTCGAGCGGCCCGCTACGGCGCGCGCCAGCTTCGAGAAGAGGCCCGTCTTGGTCTTTTCGAGCCCTGCGGAGAGCTCCTCCTGCCGCTTCTCGGCCTCCTGCGGATCCGATGCGGTCTGCTGCTTCTTTCTGAAGATATCGAAAAATGCCATGTATTGCGGATGTGTTTGTCGACGTCCGAACGATGCAAGCGCGATGCCCGCTTGTCCGCGACGCCGGTTTATCAACGGCAAAAGTAAGCAAAAATGCCGGATTATCCCCCTGAGCGGGTTGCGATTTCTGATTTTTTGTCTATCTTTGTCCTACCCGAGCGGATATGGTGTAATTGGTAGCCACGTCAGACTTAGGATCTGATGCCTTACGGCGTGGGGGTTCGAGTCCCTTTATCCGCACGAAAAACAGGAGGAT
Organism: uncultured Alistipes sp.; assembly: GCA_947178025.1. GTDB lineage: Bacteria > Bacteroidota > Bacteroidia > Bacteroidales > Rikenellaceae > Alistipes. Next base: position 40,972 of record CAMWWU010000002.1, read on the forward strand.
TGAGAAATCAATTCTCTTTTCTTTTGCCGGTCAGCGAGTTGCAGCAGAATATCGTTTCAAGCCGTTAACGGTCTGTTAACCGAACTTCTGCACTGTCTTGCAGTAATTTTCCCTTGAT
>CAMWWU010000003.1 GCA_947178025.1 uncultured Alistipes sp.
CTACAAGCCCTGCGTGCCGCGCATCGTTCAGATCACCATCCCGCAGGATATGATCGGTCCGGTTATCGGCCCCGGCGGCAAGGTGATCCAGGACATCCAGAAGACCACCAACACCACCATCACCATCACGGAGGTGGACAACAAGGGTATCGTCGACATCTTCGGTATCGACAAGGAGGCGCTCGACGGTGCGCTGGCCCGCATCAAGGCCATCGTCGCCATCCCCGAGGTGGGCGAAACCTACCACGGCAAGATCCGTTCGATCGTGGCCTTCGGCGCCTTCGTGGAGATCATGCCGGGCAAAGACGCGCTGCTCCACATCTCGGAAATCGACTACAAGCGTTTCGAGACGATGGAGGAGACCGGCCTGAAAGAGGGCGACGAGATCGACGTGAAGCTCATCGGCGTCGACCCCAAGACCAATAAACTCAAGCTGTCGCGCAAGGCCCTGCTGCCCAAACCGGAGGGTTACGTGGAACGCGAGCGTCGCCCCCGCCCCGAGCGCGGCGAGCGTCGTGAGCGCCGCGACCGCCACGAGTAGCGAACTCCGCAACGGGCGATCCGCTGGCAAAAAACGTCATTTCGACCGGCGGATATTGCATAATTGTTGAGAGTTTTCTATATTTGCGATGTTCGGAGGGACCGCATTCGCGGCCCGCTCCGGACAGCAGCAGACAGAAGGTAACGAAAAACATCAAAAATAAAACATTAACTTACCTGATTATGAAAAATTTACTTAAGATGAGCATGGTGCTCGCAGTCGCCGCCCTGGCGTTCTCGAGCTGCAACTGCTTCAAAAAAATGGCCAAGAACCGGGACGACATCAAGCTGACGGTCAACCCCGAGATTCTGACGCTGAACAACGGCATCGTAGCCGCTGACATCAACGTAACCATCCCCGAGCAGTATTTCAACAAGAAGGCTGTCGTTAAGGTAACTCCCGTCATCGTATTCGAGGGCGGCGAGGTTGTCGGCACCTCCAAATACTATCAGGGTTCGAAGGTAGACGAAAACTACACGGTCGTAGACAAGAAGAACGGCGGCAACTTCACGCAGCACGTCGAGTTCCCCTACGATCCCCGCATGGACCAGTGCGCACTCCAGCTCCGCGCCGAGATCAAGTGCCCGAAGGGTGCCTGCAAGGAGTTCACGCTCGTCAACCTGAACACGGGCGCCGTTCCGACCAAGGAGCAGGCTGCCGTGCTCGCCGGCAACGACGCTGCCGCCAAGGCCGCCATCGCCAAGGAGTTCGGTCTGACGGTCGCTTACGGTCTGAACACGCTCCAGAAGGATCTCAAGTACGGCGATCTGATGGCTCCGATGGCCAACAACTACAAGAAGGTGACCACCGTAGTCGAGAAGACCGACCTGCTTTACGCCATCAACTCGTCGAAAGTCACCAAGAAGAACGAGAAGGCCGCCAACCTCGACGCTTTCAAGGCCGACGTAGACGCCAAGCTCGGCAACGACCGCGCCACGCAGAACATCGCCGTGAAGGGTTACGCTTCGCCCGACGGTCCGGAGAAGTTCAACGACAAGCTCTCGAAGGCCCGCAGCGAATCGGGTAAGAAAGTGGTTGTCAAGCTGCTCAAGGATTCGGGTCTGGATGTGGACGCCGCCGCTTACGGTGAGGACTGGGAAGGCTTCAAGGAGCTGGTCGAGAAGTCGAACATCAAGGACAAGAACCTCATTCTCCAGGTACTGAGCCTCTACACCTCGTCGTCGCAGCGCGAGAACGAGATCAAGAACATGTCGACGGTATTCACCGAGCTGAAGAAGGACATTCTGCCCGAGCTGCGCCGTTCGCAGATCGTCAACAGCACCGACATCCAGGGTAAGACCGACGCCGAGATCATGGCTGCCGTGAAGAACGGCAACGAGCTCACCGTCGAGGAGTACCTCTACGCTGCGGAGACGCTGGCCAGCAACCCCGACGAGCAGGTATTCATCCTGACCGCCGCTTCGAAGAAGTACAACGACGCCCGCGTATGGAACAACCTGGGTATCGCCCAGACCAAGGCCGGCGACAAGGCTGCCGCCCTGAACTCGTTCGCCAAGGCCGCCAAGACCGATTCGTCGAAGGAGATCAACAAGAACCTGCTCCTGGCCAACCTGGCTAACGGCAACACCGCCGAGGCCAAGAAGTACGCCAAGGGTGCCGACGCCGAGGCTCAGGCCGCCATGGCTGCCGCCGAGGGCAACTACGCCGCTGCCGCCAAGAACCTGAGCGGTTACAACGAGGCTGTCGCTCTGGTGATGAACAACAACCTGGCCGGTGCCAAGAAGGCCATCGCCAAGGACAACTCGGCCGATGCCGACTACCTGCGCGCCGTAATCGCCGCCAAGGAGGGTGACACCAAGACCGCCGAGGCTCAGCTCAAGAGCGCCGTTTCGAAGAACCCGAAACTCGCCGAGAAGGCTGCCAAGGACATCAACCTGAAGGCCATTCAGAAATAATTCGGTTCGCCGAATGAACTTGAGGCCCGGACTTGCGAGTTCGGGCCTCTTTTTTGCAAGAGGCCCCAAAAAACACGGCCCGTTCGACCGGTCTGAAAGACCGGACCGACGGAAATCCGAAAAATAATCGCAACGGCATGGGACGAACGAGATTTTTTGCTACTTTTGTAAAAAACAGCCATACTATGGAATACGCCAATCAACTCAACGAATATGCTCCGGCCTGGAGTGCGGAGCGCGTCGATGCGGAGGTCTCCCGAATCCGGGAAATCGCAGCCGCACGCAACCACAACACCGACGTATACAAATTCTGCTACTCGTCGATCGACCTGACGACCCTCTCGTGCAACGACTCCGTGACCTCGGTGACCGAATTCGCCCGCAAGGCGGCCGAGTTCTACCAGCTCTACCCGGAGATTCCCAACGTGGCGTCGATCTGCATCTACCCCGCGTTCGTCGAGACCGTCGGACTGGCTGTCGACGGCACGCCGATGCGCATCACCTCGGTGGCCGGCGGCTTTCCCGCAGCTCAGACGTTCCTCGAAGTGAAAGCGCTGGAGGTGGCTATGGCCGTAGAGAACGGCGCCGACGAGGTGGACATCGTGCTCAACGTCGGCCGCATGCTCACGGGCGAATACGACGAAGCCGCCAATGAGGTGGAGGTGATCCGTTCGGAGATGGACGCCGACGTGGTGCTGAAAGTCATCATCGAATCGGGCGCCCTGAAGACACCCGAACTGATCCGCAAGGCATCGCTTCTCTCGATGTTCGCCGGCGCCGACTTCGTGAAGACTTCGACCGGCAAGATCGACGTCGCCGCCACGCCCGAAGCAGCCGTCGTGATGTGTCAGGCCATCCGCGACTACTACGAGAAGACCGGCCGCAAGGTGGGCTTCAAAGCCGCCGGAGGCGTCCGCACGGCCGAAGACGCCGCACTCTACTACACCATCGTGGAGGAGATCCTGGGCAAGGAGTGGCTTACGACCGACCTCTTCCGCATCGGCGCGTCGTCGGCCGCGAACAACATCCTCTCGGCCATCCAGGGCGAGCCGGTGAAGTACTATTGACCATACCCGCAACCGACAGAAAAATCCTCCGGCCCGCTCCGGAGGATTTTTTTCATAAAAATGCCGACCTTCGAAAATATGTTCCTCGCCCGTTCGTCTGCATAAGAGAACACAAGGAGAAACATGAAACCGGAACTCAAACTCTACACCTATCATTGCACGGGCTGCGGCCGTTGCACGAGGGCTTGCCGCCGAGACGTGCTGCAATTGGCGGATAACGGCAGCTGCCGATTCGTCACGATCGCCGACGCCTCGCGCTGCCGCGGATGCGGCCATTGCGTCCGCTCCTGCCCGCACGAAGCGATCGCACTGCACAAAACGGCCGAAGTCGAAAAATTCCGCTGGTGGCAGCGGCTACGCATGGTTCTGCAATTCGTTCTGCCCGTAACGATCGCCTGGCCCTGGGCCTCCGGAGCCGCAGCCTGGAAAGAAGCCGACTACTGGCAGCTATTCGGATTATTCGCGCTGCTGCATCTGCTGCTGTTCCATCTCCGCCTGCCGCGCTTCCTTCGCAAAACACAGAAAAACATCGAATAACATGAAACACTCATTCGGAAAGCACGCCTTGTATCTGGCAGGCGGCATCGCCCTGCTGGCAGCGCTGGTCGCCGCAACCATGTGGCTGTGGAATGCGCTCATTCCCGACATCATCGGTTGGAAAAGCATCACCTACTGGCAGGCCGCCGGTCTGCTGATTCTGATACACCTGATCTTCGGACACATCGCCCGGCCGTCGCTCAACGACCGGCAGCACGAAAAACATCTGCACGAGATGATGCACGGCATGTCGCGCGACGAGAAGCGGGAGTTCATCCGACGTCGGATGCGGAGGCTCTGCGAGCACGACACCCGGGATCCGCAATCGGAAGCGAAGAGACGGGATGAAGTCGACGAATAGCCCCGAAGCGATCTTCGGCCGCTACCGACGGCAGCTGTTGGCCTTCATCGCCCGCCGGGCTCCGGCCGACGAAGCGGAAGATATTCTTCAGGAGGTATTTCTACGCTTCGTGCAGACCGATGCCATCAGCCCGATCGAACAGGTTGCAGCCTGGCTCTTCCGCACGGCCCGCAACCGCATCATCGACCGGCTGCGCAAGCGGCGTGAAGAGACGCTGCCCGCAGCCCGGCAAGCTCCGGACGACGACACGGGCCTCGTAAGCGAAATCACCGCCCTGCTGACCGACGACCGGGAGTCGCCCGAAATGGAGTATTTGCGCAAACTGGTCTGGGAAGAGTTGGAGAAGGCGCTCGACGAACTGCCCGAGGCGCAACGCGACATCTTCTGGCTCACCGAGATCGAGGGCTTCTCGTTTCGGGAGCTGGCCGAAGACACGGGCATCTCCGTCAACACGCTGCTCGCGCGCAAGCACTATGCCGTCCGCCACCTGCGCAAACGCCTGGCGGATATCTACGAAGCGCTGCTCGGCGATTAGTTCTCCGTCAGCGAATCGGCCCTCTGCCCGAGGTCGTCCACCCCGACGGCCGCATCGGACGCTGCGGCAGCCGAATCCGCCGAACCCCGGGCCGGACCGGCAGCGGCCGTCGCCGGCTCCGAAGCGTCGAAACACATCGACCGATAGGCATCGCGGTGCATCACCGTCCATACGATCACGGCCGCCACCGCCAGCGCCGCAACCACTCCGATCATTCGTTTAATCATCGTTCCGCGATTCGTCGAGTACCTCGATGGCACGCAGGATCACGTTGTCCACGGGGTAGATGTTAGCATAGAATCCGTTGTCTTCGAGCGCCGTATTGCGACCGATGTAGGCCCTCAGCTGCGCCTCGATCAGCCGGCGCGAACGGGCGATGTCCGCCTGCCGCGGCGCCACGCCCTGCCGGGCCGCATAGCGCACGAAATCCTCGACCAGCGTCCGGTCGGCGTCCAGCAGCGCCTGCAACTCGTCGAGCGTCTGCACGGCGTTGAGCGCCTCGCGATGCCGGTCGGCATACTCGATCGTATACCTATATAAAATATTCCGTCCCGCTACCTCGACGTAATACTTCGTCAGATCGGTCGTGTCGGCCGGCACGAAGAGATCGGGCATGATGCCGCCCCCGCCGTAGACCACCTTGCCGGCGGGCGTCACCCGACGCAGCGAATCGGCGAAACGGATGCTGTCGGCCGAGAAGTATTCGTTGTTCCGATAGCGGTTCCACAGATCGGCCTCGTAGCTCTCCTCGTCGCCGATCGTGTAGGGTTTCTGGATGGAGCGGCCGGTCGGCGTGTAGTAGCGCGCCGTGGTGAGCCGCAGGGCCGAGCCGTCGGCGAAAGGCACCTGCCGCTGCACGAGCCCCTTGCCGAACGATCGGCGGCCGATGATCGTACCGCGGTCGTTGTCCTGCAAGGCGCCGGCCAGAATCTCGCTCGACGAGGCGCTCCCCTCGTCGATCAGCACGGCGACCTCCATATCCTGGGCCGATCCGGTACCGTCGGCGTATTCGCGCAGCTGCTCCCGCTTACGGTCCTCGGTGTAGACGATCAGCTGCCCCTCGTGCAGAAACTCGTTGGCGATCAGAATCGCCTGATCGAGATAGCCGCCCGAGTTGCCGCGCAGGTCGAAGATCAGCTTCGTGACCCCTTCGGCCCGCAGCGAAGCCAACGACCGTTCGAGCTCCTCGAACGACGTGCGGGCGAACTGCCCGAGCCGCACGTAGCCGATGCCCTCGGCGATGCGGAACGACGACTCGATGCTCCGGATCGGAATGACGTCGCGCACGACGTCGACGTCGACCAGCCCCTCGATCCCCTGCCGGCCGAGGCCCAGCCGCACGGTCGTGCCGCGCGGACCGCGCAGCCGCTTGACGATCCTGTTCTGCGGAATCTTCCGTCCGGCGACCAGCGAATCGTCGATCTCGATGATCCGGTCGCCGGCCTTGATGCCGGCCTTGTCGCTCGGCCCCTTGGGGATGACGTTCAGCACGATCACCGTGTCGGTCGCCATGTTGAATACCACGCCGATGCCGTCGAACTCCCCTTCGAGCGGCTCGTTCAGCTCGGCCATCTCCGAAGCGGGGATATAGACCGAATGGGGATCGAGCTCCTCGACGAGCAGCGGAATGACCCGCTCGGCGAGCGAGTCCATCGGCACGGGGTCGACATACTGGTTCTCGATGAGCGAGAGGGTCTGCGTGAGCTTGTTGTGGGGCATACTCGCCTGCTGCAACAGCCCGCGCAGCTGCGTCGCCGTGTCGTGACGCCCCAGCCAGTTGCCCAGCAGCAGTCCCGCCGCGACGCCCGCCGCGAGCAGCAGCGGGAAGAGAACGGTGCGTTTCGTATTCCGGTACATTTACTTGTTCTTGAACGTATAGGTCAGGCCGACGCTGAGCAGGGTCTTGGTCTGCACGTCGAAATTCTGCGCACGGTTGTAGTAGAGTTCGAAGCTCAGCGTCGTGGAGAGATACTTCGTCGCCTTGATGTCGATCGTATTGGTCCAACGCACCACCGGATGGATCGGCAGCCGGGGCTTGGTCTTGATATTGCCGTCCTCGGCTTCCCACTTATCCTTGGCCGCCAGGTAGTCGTGGTAGTCGCTGATCTTGTTGGCCTGTCCCATGTCCGAGATCCAGCCGTAGAAGGAGTAGAGCATCGTGCGGTAGCGCAGGAAGCCCGTCTTGCCGAACGTGCGGTCGAAGTCGATCTGGATCGAGGAACCGCCCTCGTATTTCGAGGTCTGGTCGGGATCCTCGATACCGTAGGAGTAGGCGGGCTTGATCTCCGTGCCGTCCGCATCGACCTGCCGCATACGGATCCAGTCGTTCTCGGCGAACGTGGCGTTGAGGGCTATGGGCGAGAGGTTGACCGTGATCGGGAACTTCTCCTTGGGACACTTGTAGGTGAAACCGAGCGACACGTCGAGGTAACCGGGGGTCATGAAGCGGCTCTTGCGGTCCTCCTTCTCCTGCTCCGTGCGCGACTTGTAGCCGTTGACGAACTGGCTGCGGAACTTGGCGATGGCTCCGTAGGACCAGTTCTTGGACATCTTGAACGACGGGGCCGTCGAGATCTCGAACTCGTCCTGGTTCTTGAACCAGATTCCCTTCTCGCCCTCGTCGATCTCTACTTTCATGCGGTTGTAGCCCAGTTTGGCAGTCACCTTGTTCTCGATGTTGAAGGTGTGCTTCGTGAAAGTGTGCTTGAGGTTGAACGTAGCCACCAGCGCGATGGAGTTGTCACCGCCCGACACGGCCACCCACGGATCGTTGTAGGCCGTCAGCGCCCCCTGCAGGCCGCTGCTGATTTCGAGGTAGTTGCGCTCCTTGCGAATCGCGGCCCGTTCGGCCCGGTAGCGGGCGCGGTTGAAATATTCGGTCGACACCGGGATCGATTTCATCTCGTCCCGGAAAGATACGTTGTCCGACGGTGCCTCCACTTCGTCGACGGAGAACTGGGCCGCAGCGGGCCAGGCGGCGAGCAGCGTCGCGGAGAGCAGGAAAATCCGGTAGAATCGTTTCATGTATAACTGGGATTTGGCCCACAAATTTATGAATTTATTTACAAAATTCCGTACCTTTGAACGACGATAAATCCTTTCGAACGACATGAAATACTTCGGAGCACACGTAAGCGCCTCGGGCGGTGTCATGAACGCCCCCGTCAACGCGCACGCCATAGGAGCCACCGGCTTCGCCCTCTTCACCAAGAACCAGCGGCAGTGGACGGCCAAACCGTTCGCCGAGGGCGAGATCGCCGGTTTCCGCACGACATGCGGCGAGCTGGGCTACGCGCCGCAGCAGATTCTGCCCCACGATTCGTACCTGATCAACCTCGGGCACCCCGATCCGGAGGCGCTGGCCAAGTCGCGCGAAGCGTTCTTCGACGAGATGCGCCGCTGCGAGCAGCTGGGGCTCGACCGCCTCAACTTCCATCCGGGCAGCCACCTGAGACAGATCTCCGAGGAGGCCTCGCTCGACCGCATCGCCGAGTCGATCAACCTGGCGCTCGACCGCACGCACGGCGTGACCGCCGTCCTCGAAAACACCGCCGGGCAGGGCTCGAACCTCGGCTACCGGTTCGAGCAGCTGGCCTACATCATCGAGCGCGTGGAGGACAAGCGCCGCGTCGGGGTCTGCATCGACACCTGCCACGCCTTCGCCGCCGGCTACGACCTCCGCACGGCCGAGGCCTGCGACGCCACGTTCGCCGAGCTGGACCGGACGGTCGGCCTGGAGTATCTGCGCGGCATGCACCTCAACGACGCCCTCAAGCCGCTCGCGAGCCGCGTCGACCGCCACGCCCCGCTGGGCGACGGCCAGATCGGCTGGGAGTGCTTCCGCTACATCGCGCGCGACCGGCGTTTCGACGAGATGCCGCTCATTCTGGAGACCCCCGACGAGAGCCGCTGGCCCGCTGAGATCGCCGCGCTGAAAGCCCTGAGCGAAGCGTAATGCAGCGGGGGTCCTCCGATCGGAGGACCCCCGTTTCACAGGCTGGCGCGTTCTACTCCTGCGTATAGATCGGCTCGGTCGCGAACTGACGGAAAGCCGCCGCGAGCCGATCCGTCACCGCCTCGGCAAAACGGGCTCCCTTTTCGGCCGTCGCGCCGCGCGGATCGCCGATTCCGGTATCCGAGGTGACTTTCGACCAGTCGCGCGGAAGCCAGAGCGTCTTTTCATTCAGGCACGCCATGGCGAAGGGCCGCGCACGCCCCTCCCCCGCCGCCGGCAGATCCACCAACTCGGGCCGATAGTGCAGCATGACGGAGGTTTCGAGTTCGTCGGCATGTTCGCCCGGAGCATCGAAAAATCCCTCGCGGGGCACCATCGCATACCACTCGCAGCAGGCGATCGCGAAATCGGGATACGCCACGGCCAGATCGCGCACCATGTTCCGGAACGAATTTCCACCGTGCCCGTTGACGATCGCCAGTCGCCGCATTCCCTGATGATGGAGCGACGCCACGACGTCGGTCAGCATGGCGCACTGGGTGCGATAGCTCGCATGAATACAGAACGGCTGCTCCCGCTGCCCGGGATTCTGCGACCCGAACGTCACGGGCGGCAGCACCATACAGCGCACCGGGGCTGCCTTGCATGCCGCCTCCACGCTCACCGCCTGCGCGAGAATGGCATCGGTCAGGTAGGGCAGATGACGGTTGTGCGGCTCGGTCGCGCCCCAGGGCAGCACCGCCAGATCGTAATGTACGGCCGACGTATCGGCCAGCGTCGACACGCTCAGATCGACTCCTTTCATCATTCGGTTCATTTTACTGCATATCATCGGTTTTCGGCCGCAGCACGATCAGCTGCATGGCCAGGGCCAGCCCCACGACGGCCGCCATCAGGGCGAATCCGAGTCCCAGATCGCCCGCCTCGGCCCACCGGCCGAGCACCTTGGTGATGACGGCTCCGGCGAAGACGCCCGTCATGTTCATCACCCCGTAAGCCGACGCACGCTGCCGCGCCGGCACGAACTGGCAGAGAATCGGCATGTTGTTGGCATCGAACATGCCGTATCCTACGCCGAAGAAGAGCCCTGCGGAGACGGCGGCGAACATGCCGCCGCCCATGCCCAGCAGCACCAGGGCCGGAATCATCGCACCCAACCCGATCGCGCTCGTATAGATCCGCCCGCGCAGGTTGCGCCGCACCCACCGGTCCGAGATCGGACCGCCGATCATCACGCCGACGAACGACGACAGGGCGATCGTAACGGTCGAAACGGGTCCGGCCTGCGACATCGGAATCCCGAGGCTCTCGGCGAAGAGGGTCGGCAGCCAGTTCTTGGTCGCCCACCCCGGCAGCGACGACGAGGCGAAGAAGAAGAGGATGGTCCAGAACGCGACGTTGGAGAAGATCAGCGAGAAGCTCCTCCACACGGGTTCCCCGACGGGTTTCGACTTTTCGCGCACGACGGGCTCCCGGCGTTTTTCATGCAGGAACAGCACCAGCACCCCGGCATAAAGGATGCCGGCCAGTCCGAACCAGTGGAACGCCGTCTGCCACGAGAAGGCCGCAGCCACCGTGGCCCCGAATCCGCCGACCGCCTGCCCGAGATAGAGACCCGTCATGTGGATGCCGATGGCCAGGCTGCGCGCCGAACCGGTGAAATAGTCGGCGATGAGCGACAACGCCGCCGGAATGTAGAGCGCCTCGCTCACCCCCATCAGCGCACGCAGCCAGTAGATCTGCGCAAACGACGAGGAGTAGCCCATCAACAGCGTCACGGCGGACCAGACGCCGAGCGACAGCACGATCAGCCATTTGCGGCTGACCCGATCGGCGACGGCCCCCGCCACGGGACTCATGAATCCGTAGATCCAGAGAAAAATCGCCATCAGCCGGCCGAAATTGACGGCCGACTCCAGTTCGGCGATGTCGATCTGCATCGCTTCGCGCATGGTCGACAGCATCTGCCGATCCATGTAGTTCAGCAGCGCCACCACCCACAGCAGCCCCACGACGACCCAGGGATAAATCTTCGAGTTTTTCATTGTCTCCATTCCGTATTGTCATTCGAATTTCAGAAACCACACATCGGACGTCCGGATCCCGGGGCGGGTTTCGCCGCCGGCCAGCAGCAGCCCCTCTTCCGTCGCCACGAGCGCTGCGCCGGCACGCGCCGAACGCTCCGACTCGCCGATCCCGCTCCAACGCTCCGTCCGGGGGTCGAAGCGCCACACCGACCGGCGGAAACGATAGGCCGCGGCAGGCCGCGAGAGATACTCCCGCTGCTGCGACGCATCGCACCGCAACCCTCCGGTGAAGATCTCCCGGTCGACGCCGCCCGCAACGTACAACGTCCCGTCGGCCGACATCGCCGCCGCCGTTCCGGTCATCGTTCCGCCGTCGGGCAATCCTTCGATGCGTTCCCAGCGTCCCGTCGCCAGGTCGCAGCGATATCCGTAATCGGCCGCCGTGCGCCGTTCGGGATCGAATCCGCCCCAGACGTACAGCCTCCCCTCGCAAACCGCTGCCACGGGCTGCACGAACGGTTCGGGCATCTCGGCCACGACCCTCCAGGAGCGATCGCCGCGCCCGGTATCGCAGGCCAGCACAGCCCGCGAGGGCTTCCCGTCCGCCAGACCGCCCGCCAGATAGAGCACGCCGCCGGCCATCGCCGCCGCCCCCTGCTCGACGGCGAACGGCAGATCCGCCGATCGACGGACCGTCACCCGACCGCCGTGCGGGCGCAACGAATAGACGCTCCGCAACGGCCCCGAGGCATTGGCCCCGCCGGCGACGATCAACTCCTCAGGCAGCGAGTAGCTCGCGCCGTAGGCCGCCGGTTCGGGCAGGCTGCCGGCACGGATCCACCCGGCGTGCCGCCCGCCGTCATCGCGCAAGAGATGAATCACGTCGTAGAAGCGTTTCGCACCGCCCTCGGCCGCCGGGGTCTCCGGGAAATTGGCACCGCCCGCCACGATCGTCGACGCGCCGACGCGCCCCGCATAGAGTGCGGAGACCCCCTGCGCGAAATCCGCCCCGGAGAGCGCCAGACCGGGCATCGGCTGCCAGGAGACCGCAGCCGGCTCATCCGCCGAGCGGAGCGCCGAAGAGCCCTCCGGCACGCGCTCTTCGCGGAGCTTGTCCGCCGTTCCGCCACCCCGTTCGTCCCCGAACGCCGGCAGCAGCGGAAGCGTTCCCGTCAGCAACAGCGCGGCGACACCCCGGCGCAGCATGCGGGTCCTCATCGGCTCTCGCCCAATATTTCGTCGCACAGCTGCGCCGCACGGATCATCATGCGCGGAACATGGAACGGCCCCTTGAAGAGATTGCCCTTGGCGGGCTGGGCCACGGTTCCGTCCCGATGCAGATAGCCGTACCACTCGCCGTACTCGGGGTCGGGGAAGACCCGGAAAGCGTAGTCGTGCGCCAGACGGTGCATCTCCAGATAGCGCTCCTCGCCCGTGGCCCGGTAGGCATACAGGGCGGCCAGGATCGTTTCGCACTGCGGCCACCAGAACTTCATGTCCTGCGAGTAGTCCTGCGGCGGGAAATTCCGGCAGTCGCGGAAATTGATCATGCCTCCGCAGGGCTCGTCCCAGCCCCACTTCCAGGCCCAGTCGATGATCGTCGTACCCATCTCGACCAGCTGCGCATCCCCGCCGCGGAACCGCGCCGCATCGAGCAGGAACCATCCGGTCTCCATGCAGTGGCCGGGGTTGATCGTGCGGCCGGCCATCGTGTCGAGGAACTCGCCGTGCGGCCCGACGGTTTCGAGCACCGTTTCGAACTCGGGGTGCATGAAGCAGCTGCGCAGCGTCTCGACGGAGCGGTCGATTTCGGCGTCGAGCGCCGGATCGTCGCTCACCTGCCGGATCACCAGCGCGACGTTGATGAGCATCATCGTGATGGAGTGGCCGATCGAAGGCACGGCCGTCTTCGCCGGCAGAAACCCCGGCTCGGAGAGCATGCGCAGCGTGCGGCGGAAGATCTCCAGCGCCTTGGCGGCATAGGCGTCGTCGCCCGTGGCCGCCGCATATTCGGCCATCGCCACGGCGGCGAAGCACTCCGAGAAGACGTAGCGGCGCTTCTGCACCGGCGCCCCCTCGGCCGTCACCGTGAAGAACATGTGTCCATCCGTATCGATGCAGTGCCGCTCGATGAAGTCGAGCGCGCTCTTCGCCGCAGCCAGCCACTCCGCCCGCCCGCCGACGGCACGCGACGCCGCCGCGCACACGTAGGCGAAACGGCCCTGAAACCACACCGATTTGGTCGTATCCATCAACGTGCCGTCGCGATCGACGCACGTATAGACGCCGCCGTTCACGCGATCCACGCCGTGCCGCATCCAGAAAGGCAGGATGTCGCCGACCAGATCGGCCCGATAACGGGCGCGGCACGCTTCGAGATAGGATTTCTGTCGAGTTGTCATGATTCGATCGTTTTTGAGTCGTTCAGAATCGATTGCAGCGTTCGAAGAAGCCGATCCGCTCCAGTTCGCGCTTCATCGCGGCCTCCTCCTCGTCGGTCATGTTGCGGAAAGGCAGGCGGTTGCGTCCCAGGTCGAGCCCGATGAGCTTCATGATGCGCTTGCCGCCGACGATGTTGCCGCGATAGTTGCAGATGACGTTGATCACCTCCTGCGAGAAGTTCTGCTTTTCGCGGGCCGTCTCCAGATCCCCGCGCTGCCAGGCTTCGATGATCCCCACCAGCTCGCGGCCGTTGTAGTTCGTCGTGCCGCCGATGCCGCCCTCGGCACCGCCCATCGCCAGCGAGGGGAGGATCGTCTCGTCCTGGCCGTGGAGCATGTCGTACTTGCCGCCTCCGTAGAGCCGGCACTGGTTGTACTCGTAGATGCTCTCGAAGGTGTATTTGATCCCCGCGAAGTTGTCGATGCGTCCGTCCACGGCCCGCAGCAGGTCGACCATCGGCAGGTAGGCCCCGTTGAAAGCCGGAATATGGTAGTAGTAGAACGGCAGCGACGGCGCCGCACGGCAGATCGTCTCGCAGTAGGCCGCCAGCTCCTCGACACGTCCGATCTTCGGGAACGGCGGCGCCATGGCGCCGATTCCCCAGGCGCCGATTTCGGCAGCGTGCTCCGCCAGACGGGCGCTCGACTTCAGGCAGCAGCTGCCCACGTGCACGATCACCTTGAATCCGGCGGGAGCCGCCTCGACCCAGCGCTCGGCCAGCAACATGCGCTCCTCGTCGGTGAGCATGTAGCCCTCGCCCGACGAACCGTTGATGAATACGCCCTTCAGACCGTTTTTGGCGAGCATCGCCGCATACGCGGCAATAGGCTCCGGGTTCACCTCTCCGGCCGCATCGAACGGAGTAAAGGGAGCATCGATCAATCCCTTGATTTTTTCCATATCCTTATCTGTTAAGAAAATTATTTTCTACATACCCTTACGAAAGTAAATACATTTCGCATATATTCCAAAATTCACAAATATTTTTTGCATCCCTGCCGCGACTGTCCGCACCCGCCACCCGGAAACAGCCCTCCGCAACGACACGAAAACACTGATTATCACCCGAAAACACTTAATATACTTATTTAGTATCTACGCATCAAGCCCCGATCCGCCGGCCTGCCGGCAGCGCAAAAAAAAGCGGGGACGCGCCCTGCGCATCCCCGCACGAAAAAAAACTCCCGCCCCTACATCGTCCGGCCGAAAGCCCGTCGCCGCGCCAGCAGGCAGGCGCCGACCACGCCGGCCCGATCGCGCAGCGTCGAGAAGAGAATCCGCGTGTCGCCGCTCACCAGATTGAGCGAATATTTCCGGACGGCGGTTTGGATCGGCTGCATCAGGTAGTCGCCGGCGCCGGCGAGCGTTCCGCCGATCACGACCTGTTCGGGATTGAAGATATTGATCAGATTGGCGAGCTGCTTGCCCATCTCCCGGCCGACGCCCTCGATCAGTTCGATGCAGAGCATGTCCTCGCGTCCCAACGCGCCGACGATATCGTACAGCGTCACCTCGCGCCCCTCCAGCACGTCGCACGAAAGCACCGACCCCTCGCCCGCCGCGACATGTTGCAGCAGCTTGCGGTGCAGAGCCGCTCCGGAGGCCTCGGTCTCCAGACACCCCTTCTTGCCGCAATGGCACATGATCTCGTTGTTGTAGACGCTCATGTGGCCGAACTCGCCCGCATACCCCGACTTGCCGCAGTAGAGCTCTCCGTCGATGATCAGCCCGATGCCGATGCCCCAGCCGGCATTGACGAAGATCATGTTCCGCCCCTCGGGCCGCTTCCGGCCGCAATATTCGCCGTAGGTCATGGCACGCGTATCGTTGTCGATCGAAACGCGGCAGCCGATCCGCGCGGAGATCACCTCCGCCAGCGGACGCTCCTCGAAGTTGAAGATGCTGTAGCTGCTCCCCGTGTAGGGATTCACCCGACCCGAGATGTTGACATTGACATGCAGGATCTTCCGCGCATCGACCCCGCAGCCGGCGATGAATTCGCCGATGCGGCGGCACACCTCGTCGAGTTTTTCCGGCGTATTCTCGAAGCGGAACGAAGCGTCCTCCGAGACCTCGACCAGCTCGCCCGCGAAATCCATCAGTCCGATATGGAACGAGAACCACTTGATGTCGACCCCGACGAAATAGCAGGCCTCAGCATGCAGCCCGTAGGCATTGGGGTGACGCCCTTCGCGCGTCTCCACCTTACCGAAGTCGCGCAGCAGCCCCGTCCCGCACATCTCAACGACGTACTTGGTAACGGTCGGCACGCTGTATTTCAACTCCTTGGCCACATCGGGAATCGGCAGATTCCCGCGCCGCAGCAGACAATCGACGATCTGCATCCGGATGGCGGAACTGCGCGACCCGGTCTCCGGCTCCTTAAAAAATGCCTCCAACATAAGTCAATTTCGGATGATCGGAATACGGAATCTCCCCATCAAGCCGTGCCGGAACGATCGAATCCCGGCCGCCGGCACGCCCCGCCCCGGTCACAGCCGGTCCAGGCATCCGCGGATGATCGCGGCGCTTTCGCGCACCTCCTCCTCCGAGATCGTGAGCGGCGGCGAGATGCGGAACGCCGTATCGCAATAGAGAAACCAGTCGCTGAGGATTCCCGCCTCTTTGAAGAGCTCCATGATGCGGTAGAGCTTCGCCGAATCGCCCAGCTCCACGGCCAGCAGCAACCCTGAGCGGCGGATCTCCCGCACAGCCGGATGGTCGGCGAACAGCTCCTCGTAGAGCGCCCCCTTGCGCTCCACCCCCTCCACGACGCGATGGGCGAGCAGGTATTCGAACGCCGCGAGCCCCGCCGCGCAGCAGACCGGATGGCCTCCGAAGGTGGTGATATGCCCCAACACGGGATTCGCCTGCAAGGTATCCATGATTTCGTGCCGCGCGACGAACGCTCCCAGAGGCATGCCGCCCCCGAACGCCTTCGCCAGACACATGATATCGGGCGTGACGCCGTACTTGAGCGACGCGAAGAGTTCGCCCGTGCGGCCCATACCGGTCTGAATCTCGTCGAAGACGAGCAGCGCCCCCACCTCGTCGCAGCGTCGCCGCAGCGCTTCGAGGTACCCCGAGGCGGGCGTGCGCACGCCCGCCTCGCCCTGCACGGGCTCCGCCACGACGCAGGCCGTGCGGCGGGTGATCCGCTCCAGCTGCGCGAAGTCGTTGAACTCGATGGCCCGGAAGTCGGGCAGCAGGGGCCGGAAGGCGTTTTTCCACTCTTCGCCCTCGGGCGCCCCCATCAGGCTCATCGCGCCGTGCGTCGAACCGTGGTAGGCGCGGCGCATGGAGATCACCTCCGTGCGGCGGGTGAAGCGCTTGGCGAGCTTGAGCGCCCCCTCGACCGCCTCGGCCCCCGAATTGACGAAGTAGACGCTTTCGAGCGGCTTCGGCAGCCGTTCGGCCAGCCGCGCGGCGTAGGTCACCTGCGGCGTCTCGATCAGCTCGCCGTAGACCATCACGTGCATGTAGCGCGCCGCCTGCTCCTGCACGGCCCGCACCACCTCGGGATTGGCATGCCCGACGTTGCTCACCGAGACCCCGGCGACCAGGTCGTAGTAACGCTTGCCCTCGGGCGTATAGAAAAAGGAGCCCTCGGCACGCGCCACCTCGACCAGCATCGGCGAGGGCGACGTCTGCGCCACGTGGGCGAGAAACTGTTTTCTGAGAATATGATCGTTCATCGTTCGTAAGATTTTCGGTTTCCGGCAGGCCGCAGCCGGGAAAGGCCGCACCCGCCCGGCTCTGAAGCGCCGCAGCAGCATCGGAGGAAGAGATTCCTAATCCTTCATGCGCAGCCGAAGGATGGACTCCGCATCGGCCACGCTCGTGCGCATCCAGCGGTAGAGCACTTCGAGGCGCTCCTCTTCGGGCAGCCGCCAATCCGCGACCGTCTGCCGCATCCGCTCCGAGAGCATGTAGATCAGAATGGCCGCCGAGGCCGACACGTTCAGGCTCTCGACCATGCCGCACATCGGAATCCGCAGGAACTCGTCGGCCGAAGCGATCACCTCGTCCGAGATGCCGGCATGCTCGGTCCCGAAGACCAGCGCGAAGGGGCCGCGCCCGACGTCGAACGTCTCGGGCGTCGCATCCTCGCGATGGGGCGTCGTGGCCACGATGCGGTAGCCCGAAGCACGCAGCGCGGCGAGCGCTTCGCCCGTCGAGGCGTGCTTCACGACATCGACCCAGCGGTCGGTGCCCCGCACCACGGAGGCACTCGGTTCGAACTTGCAGAGCGCCTCCACGGTGTGCATGCGCTGCACGCCGAACGCCTCGCAGTGGCGGATCAGCGCCGCAGCATTCTGCCCGTGAAACGTATTCTCGGCCAGCACGGTCATGTAGCCCGTGCGCATACCGACCGTGCGGAGCAGCGTTTCGTAGCGTCCCGGCAGCATGAACTCCGCCAGCAGTTCGATGCGGCGCGCATACCACGCGGCATCCCTATTTGCGGTATTTGTCATCTTCGTCGAGCATTTTCAGATAGCTTTCGTAGCGCGCCGGGGCGATCGTCCCCTCGCGCACCGCACCGACCACGGCGCACCCCGGTTCGTGGGTGTGCGTGCAGTTGTAGAAGCGGCAGCCGGAGGCCGCGCGCATCATCTCCGGGAAGTAGTGCCACAGTTCGTCGCCCTCGATGTCGATCAGTCCGAACCCCTTGATGCCCGGCGTGTCGATCACCGCCCCGCCGCCGGCCAGGGGATACATCGTCGAGAAGGTCGTCGTGTGGCGCCCCTTGCCGTGGCTCTCGGAGATCTCGCCCGTGCGGATGTCGAGCGACGGGTCGATGGCCCGCACGAGGGTCGACTTCCCGACCCCCGAGTTGCCCGAGAGCAGCGTCGTGCCCCCCGCGAGCAGCTCGCGCACCCGATCGACGCCCGTTCCGTCGACCGCCGAGACCTCCAGCACCTCGTAGCCGGCATCCTCGTAGATCCGGCGAAATTCGGCCACGGCCTCCGCATCCTGCAAATCGCATTTCGAGAGCAGGATCGTGACCGGCACCTTGTAGGCCTCGCACGTCACCAGAAAGCGGTCGACGAACTCCGTCGGCGTCTCAGGCGCCCGGAGGGTCGCCATCAGCAGCGCCCGATCGACGTTGGCAGCGATGATGTGCGACTCTTTCGAGAGGTTCGAGGCGCGCCGGATCACGTAGTTGCGGCGCGGTGCGATATCCACGATCGCCCGGTCGCCCGCGGCGTCCGTCTCGCACACCACCCGGTCGCCCACGACCACCGGATTGGTCGAACGCACGCCCCGCAGCCGCAGCCGTCCCCGGATGCGGCATTGCGAACGCACGCCGTCGTGCAACACCTCGTACCAGCTTCCGGTGGCCCGGACCACCACCCCTTCGAATCGTTCCGTCATCGGTCAGTCGTTTTGCGGCTCCCGCGCGGCGGACACCTGTTCGCCGGCCCACGCCAGAAAAGGGAAAAGCGCATCCGCGGCCCGCAGGACGGGGCGATAGGTCACGGACGACTCGACGGTCTGCGGCCCCACGAGCGCATAGTCCTCGTTGAGGCGGTCGAACGCCGAGAAGAGCAGGCAGAGCAGCAGCAGCGTCTTGACCGCCGCGACCGCGATGCCCAGCAGGATGTCGGCGACGCCGAATCCCACGATGCGGAAGAGCTTGCGGATCAGACGCGACAGCACGGCGACGACCACCAGCACGACGACCAGCACCGCGACGAAACCGCCCGGCGCCGCGACCTGCTCGTCGAGGCCGAGCCGCGCACCGACGGCCGCCCCCCAGCGCACGGCGCACCAGACGGCTGCGAAGAGCCCCGCCAGGCCGCACGCCTGCACGACGAATCCCTGCCGCCAGCCATTCCAGACGGCGACGAGCAGGGCCAGTGCGGTTATCAGATCGATCCAGTTCATTCCGTGCGTAAAGGTACGAAAAAAGGGCGAACGCGCCAAATCCGCACCTCGGAACGGAGTTTGCTGCCGGCCTCCTGCGGGGTGCGGCAGCGGGCGCCGAAAAAAAAAGGAATTGCATATCCCCGCCGATTTTCGTAAATTTGTACCCGTGATCGTGCCGCCGCGCCCGGGAAACGCCGGCGCAGGCCGACAGCACGATCCCCGCACCGAACAGACGACAACGACTATGAAACGATTCATCACGCTGCTGCTGACGCTCCTGCTCGCCGCCGAGGCCGGAGCCCGCGAAATATTCCCTCTGAACGAGGGGTGGCGCTTCTTCTTCAAGTCGGAGAACAGCTCCGACAACGCCCGCCACGTCACGCTGCCCCACAGCTGGAACACCGACCCGACGACCGAAGGCAACTTCCTCGAAACCACGGGCAACTACCTCAATACGATCTACATCCCGGCCGAGTGGAAGGAGCAGCGGCTCTTCGTGAAGTTCTACGGCGCCCAGAGCGTCGCCGACCTCTTCGTCAACGGACGCCACACGGGGACGCACCGCGGCGGCGCCACGGCCTTCGTCTTCGAAATCACCGACAAGGTGCGTTTCGGCGCCGACAACACGCTGCTGATGACCGTCAGCAACGCCGCCACGGGCGACGTACTCCCCACTTCGACCGACATGAACCGCTACGGGGGCCTCTATCGCGAGGCGGAGCTCATCCTCACCGACCGGACCGCCGTATCGCCCCTCTACCTCGGCACGGAGGGAGTGCTGATCCGCCCCCACGCCGTGACGGCCGCCCGGGCCGAGGGCGAAGCCGAAATCCACCTCACCTCCCGCAGCGGCAACGCCTGCACGGTGACGCTCGACATCGCGGCGCCCGACGGCCGGAAGGTCTTCACCCGCCGGCTGCGGGTACGCCCCGACGACAAACCCGTCGTCATTCCCTTCTCGGTCGACAAACCCGCGCTGTGGAGCCCCTCGACCCCCGCGCTGCACACGGTCACCGTGTCGCTGGGCGAGGACGAGGCCGCCCCGACGGATCGCGTGACGGTCCGCACGGGCTTCCGCACGATCGTCGTCGACACGCAGAACGGCATGCGGATCAACGGCGGACACATCGGCATCCGGGGTGTCACGCTCTACCACGACAACGCCACGTCGGGAGGCACGCCCACGGCACAGGATATCGACGAGGATCTGCAACAGATCGCCGACCTGGGGGCCAACGCCCTGCGATCGGCCGTGATGCCGCACAGCCGCTACCTCTACGACCGCTGCGACGAGCGGGGGCTGCTGGTCTGGATCGACATCCCGCTCCACCGCGTCTTCCTGAGCGACATCGCCTACTACGCGACGCCGGCTTTCGAGCAGAACGGCATGGATCAGCTGCGCGAGATCGTCGCCCAGCACCTCAACCACCCGTCGGTGGCGATGTGGGGCATCTTTTCGCGGCTCTGGACCCGGGGCGACGACCCCACGGGCTTCATCCGCCGGCTCAACGACGCAGCGCATGCGCTCGACCCGTCGCGCCCCACGGTGGCATGCAGCGATCAGAACGGCGACATCAACTTCGTGACGGATCTGGTGGTCTGGCAGCAGAACGTGGGCTGGGAGCGCGGTTCGACCGACGACGTGGCGCTCTGGCGCGACCGGCTGCGTCAGAACTGGTCGCACCTCCGCTCCGGCGTGGCCTACGGCGGCAACGGCATCCCCGGCCACACGTGCTACACGGCACAGAACGAGCCCCGCTCCAACTGGCTGCCCGAGGAGCGGCAGACCCGCTTCCACGAGGAGTACGCCCGCAACCTGCAAAACGACTCGCTCTTCTGGGGCGTCTGGATCAACAACATGTTCGATTACGGTTCGGCGCGCCGTCCCTACGGCCTGAACTGCGAGGGGTTGGTCTCCCTCGACCGCCGCACGCGCAAGGACGCCTACTACCTCTACCGGGCGCTGTGGAACGACGCCTCGCCGACGCTCCGTCTGGCCGAGAAGCGCCGCCAGCTGCGCGACGGCGAACGGCAGGCATTCCGCATCTATTCGTCGGCCGGCGAACCGCTGCTGCTCGTAGGGGCCGACACGGTAGCCGTAACGGAGTACGCCGCCTGCCAATACCGGTCGGACACGGTGACCCTTCAGGGACGCGTCGAGGTACGCGTATCGGCCGGAGCACTGCGCGACAGCGTCACTTTGCTGGTAGGCAATATCCTAAGACAGAAGCAGAAGCCGGTCCTTCGGCGAACAGCAGATCGGCAAACGATAAATTAGGAGCGAAAGGCAGGCGGTCCGAGAAGACCTGCACATAGGGTTCGGCGACGAAAGCCGAACCCTTTTTTCGTTTGGGGCGCAGATCCAGATCGTCGGGCCCCGCCTCGACGTAGCGCTCGCTCACGGGCGGCAGCGTCAGCCCCGCCTGCGCGCAGAGCATCCGGGCCAGCTCCAGATCGTAGTCGGCCAGGAACTCCCATTCGCGGCGGTAGAAAGGCTCGAAGAGCGGGGCGTAGTGCTCGAAATAGGGCGACCCTTTATACGAGGCGACCAGCGCCCCCCAGTGCTGATGCTGCCAACGCTTCGAATAGTCGATGCGCACCGACCGCATCGGCGTGTGCGGCCGGTCGGCATGGCAGACATGCACCGAAAGGTCCATCACGCCGTCCGAGGCGAGGATGCGCGCCCGGTTGCGCTCCGAGCGCTTGACGAAGTGCTCGCCCGCGTCGATGATGCAGTCGCCGCGCCGCACGTGGGCGAACCACTCCACCGAAGGGAGGTAGGCCAAAGGGAGGATCGTCATGGAAAGGCGAGGTAATTACGGTTTATTGATTATCGTGCCAGTCCCCGTTCTCGCGGATCAGCTCGACGAGCCGGTCGAGCGCCTCCTCCTGCGGAATGTTGCGCGCGACGACCTCGCGGCCCTTGTAGAGCGTGATGCGCCCCGGCGCCGCGCCGACGTAGCCGTAGTCGGCATCGGCCATCTCGCCCGGACCGTTGACGATGCACCCCATGACCCCGATACGCAGGTTCTTCAGATGCGACGTGCGGGCCTTGATCGCCGCCAGGGTCCCCTCCAGGTCGTAGAGCGTGCGGCCGCACGAAGGGCAGGCGATGTATTCGGTATGCGAGAAACGCACGCGGGCCGCCTGAAGGATCATCAGCTCGATCTCGCGCAGCTGCGCCTCGCCGACACCCGGCGCCTCGATCCGCAGGCCGTCGGCCAGGCCGTCGAGCAGCAGCGGCCCCAGGTCGGCGGCGGCCTTCACGGCCAGCCGCTCCGGATCGCTCTCGTCGTAGCGGCGCGTCACCACGACGGGACGATCCGCCGGCTCCAGGTCGAGGATCGCGGCCCGCAGCTCGGCCGTCGGATTGCCCGACACGGCTTCGAGCACGAGAAAACCGTCGCACGGTTCGTCGCGGACGACGGGTACGGTCACGTGCGAGCGCCGCCGGTAGACGGTCGGCGAATAGCGTTCGGGGTGCGCCACGGGGAAGCGGCCCGGACGTTCGCGGAAGTGGTCCGCGAGGAGCTGCGCCACGGGGATCTCGTGCTCCGGAGCCTCGGTGAGCGACACGCGGATCGTGTCGCCGATGCCATCGGCCAGCAAGGCCCCGATCCCCACGGCGCTCTTGATGCGCCCTTCGAGGCCGTTTCCGGCCTCCGTAACCCCCAGGTGGATCGGATAGCGCATTCCCTCGGCCTCCATCGCCTCGACCAGCAGCCGGTAAGCGGCGACCATCACGCGCGTATTGCTCGACTTCATCGACACGACGACCTGATCGAAATCGAGCCGCCGGCAGACGCGCAGGAACTCCATCGCCGAGACGACCATCCCCTCGGGCGTGTCGCCGTACTCGTCGAACACCCGCTTGGCCAGCGAGCCGTGGTTGACGCCGATGCGCAGGGCGACGCCCCGCTCGCGGCACTGCTCGACGAGCGCCTCGAACTCCCCGCGGTCGGTGCGGTAATTGCCCGGGTTGATGCGCACCTTGTCGACATACCGCGCAGCGATCGCGGCGATCTCCGGCACGAAGTGGATGTCGGCGACCACGGCCGTATCGAAGCCGTCGGCCCGCAGTTCGCGGACGATATTCGCCAGATTCTCGCCCTCGCGGCGCCCCTGCGCCGTGAGGCGGACGATCTTGCCGCCGGCACGGTCGATGCGTTCGATCTGCGCCACGCTGGCCGCCGTATCGCCCGTATCGGTATTGGTCATCGACTGCACGGCCACGGGATGCGAGCCGCCGATCGTCGTCCGCCCGATCCGCACCTCGCAGGTCGGCCGGCGTCTGTATTCCGAAAGATTCATGTAAAATCCCTATTAATTAAAATGCTCAAGTCAACGGGTCTCCGCCGCCCGCAGGCTGCGGCCCGCACGGCTCAGAGAGCCGCAGCACCGCCCCGCGTAAAGTCCGGCACGGCGACCGGAGCGCTGCCGTGCGCGAGCGACAGCTCCGTCAGGGAGCCGACGCACGACCACTCGGCCGCATCGTAGACATCCATGTCGAGCGGCAGGCCGTGCCGCAGGCAGTGGACGAGGCGGTAATCCATAATGAAATTCATCCCGCCGCGCCGCTTGTCGACCTCGCGGGCCAGCTCCTCGATCCCCTCGACGAACGGATGGCGGTAACGCGCCGTCAGCTCCCGCACGAGGGGTTCGGGCAAGTATTCGTGGGGCTCCGCCCCGCCTCCGGGGAAGAGCTCCGCGAGCCGGTCGGCCGAAAAGGCGAAACCCTCGGCCGGGTACTTCTCGGCGAAACCCTCGCTGCCGACCACCTGAAAACCGCGGCTGTACGGACGGGGCGTGACGACGTTGTGCTGCAACTCGACGGTGCGTCCGCGCTCGGTGCGCAGCAGCGTCGTGGTCTGATCGCCGTTGGCGAAGTGCTCCGCGGCAGCCCGCCGCCGGCCGTTGACCGACCGGGTATCCATCGCCACGAGGTAATCGAGCCGGTCGCTGCGGTGGATGTCCAGCAGCCGGCACGCCGGTCCGAGGCCGTGCGTGGCGTAGAGGTCGCCCCGACGGGTGCGGTTGACCTCCAGCCGCCAATCCTCCCAGCTGTCGAGGCAGTGGACGTAGGCGCCC
Source organism: uncultured Alistipes sp. (assembly GCA_947178025.1). Taxonomy (GTDB): domain Bacteria; phylum Bacteroidota; class Bacteroidia; order Bacteroidales; family Rikenellaceae; genus Alistipes. Next base: position 24,341 of record CAMWWU010000003.1, read on the forward strand.
CCGACATGCAGCAGTTCGCCGAAGAGCCCCTCCTGCGCCATGCGCAGGGTCGTGAGTTCGAAGAAGTCGTAGATGCAGTTTTCGAGCATCATGCAGTGGCGCTGCGTCCGCTCGGCCGTGTCGACCAGCTGCCAGCACTCCTCCAGCGACATCGCCGCCGGAACCTCCACCGCCACGTGCCGCCCCTGCTCCATGGCATAGACGGCCATCGGCGCATGATGCTGCCACGGCGTGCAGATATATACCAGGTCGACATCCTCCCGACGGCACAGTGCGCGCCACCCCTCTTCGCCGGAATACCCCGCCGCATCGGGCTGCCCCGACTCGGCGAGCTGCCGCCGCACGGTCTCGACCCGTTCGGGGTCCAGATCGCACAGAGCCCGGATCTCCGCCCCCTCGATGCGGGCGAAGCGCTCCACGGCGACCGGGCCGCGCAGTCCGAGGCCGACGATCCCGATCCTCACGCACGGCATGGGGGCGGTCCGGAGCCGAAACACCGAGCGCTGCCCGGCGGCCCGGACCGGAGTGTCGAAAGCGAAACGCCCATCGGCATCGCGCCGGGCCCGCAGGGGCCCCGCCTCCTCGTCGCGACGATATTCGGAAAGATTCATTGAAATTCGAATTTTACGACAAAAATAACCAAATTTTGCGAATCCGGTATTTTTCGCTAAATTTCGCAGCGATTGCACCGCTAACACACGACCCCCGAGGTCGCACCCGAAGCAAAGACACACTGAATCCGCACCGTGGAGAACTACCTGGACAACGACATCCAATTCGTCGCCGGCGTCGGCGAGGCGCGCGCCAAGGTGCTCGACCGCGAGCTGGGCATCCGGACCGTGGGCGATCTGCTGACCCACTATCCGTTCCGCTACATCGACCGCACGCGCATCTACCCCGTCGCCGAGATCACCGAAGCCGCCGGGCTCTCCTACGTCCAGTTCCGCGCCCGCATCACGGGCATCGCCTACGCCGGCGAGGGACGCCGGCGCCGCTTCATGGCCTACGCGCAGGACGCCACGGGGCAGGCCGAACTGGTGTGGTTCCACAGCATCAAATGGATCGAAAAGCGCATCGAGGTCGGCCGCGAATACATCGTCTTCGGCCGCCCGGCCTTCTACCGCGGTGCGCTGCAAATGGCCCACCCCGAGCTGGAGAGCGTCGAGCAGGCCCTCTCGCGCAAGAGCGAAAGCGGCATGCAGGGGATCTACCCCTCGACCGAAAAGGTCTCGAACCTGCTCGGCGCCAAAGGGATGTATCAGATCGTCTGCAACGCCTGGGCGCAGGCCCGCGACCGCATCGCCGATCCGCTCCCCGAAGCCCTGCGCACGCAGTACGGACTCATGCCGCTGCGCGAAGCCTACCGCAACATCCACTTCCCGCAGTCACAGGAGGGGCTGCGGCAGGCGCAGTACCGGCTCAAGTTCGACGAGCTGCTGGGCATCCAGCTCAACATCCAGCAGCGGCGCACCGACCGCCTCGCGAAGAGCAACGGATTCCTCTTTCCGCGTGTCGGCGGCGTCTTCAACACCTTTTACAACGAAAAGCTCCCCTTCCCGCTCACGGGTGCCCAGAAGCGCGTGATCCGCGAGATCCGGCAGGACACCGTGACGGGCTATCAGATGAACCGCCTGCTGCAGGGCGACGTCGGCAGCGGCAAGACCCTCGTGGCGCTCATGTCGATGCTGCTGGCCGTGGACAACGGCTTCCAGGCCTGCATGATGGCCCCCACGGAGATCCTCGCGCGGCAGCACGTCGCGACGATCCGCCGCATGCTCGACGGCATGCCGGTCCGCGTGGCCGTCCTCACGGGTTCGTCGAAGGCCCGCGAGCGCCGCGAAGCCCTCGAAGGGATCGCCTCGGGCGAGGTCGACATCCTGGTCGGCACCCACGCCCTGATCGAGGACCGCGTGCAGTTCGCCAACCTCGGCTTCGTGGTGATCGACGAGCAGCACCGCTTCGGCGTCGAGCAGCGCGCCCGGCTCTGGACCAAGAACGCGCAGCCGCCCCACATCCTCGTGATGACCGCCACGCCGATTCCCCGCACGCTGGCCATGACCCTCTACGGCGATCTGGACGTCTCGGTGATCGACGAACTGCCCCCGGGCCGCCGGCCCATCCGCACCGTCCACTACACCGATGCGGCGCGCATGCGGCTCTTCGGCTTCATGCGGCAGGAGATCGCCAAGGGGCGGCAGGTCTATGTCGTCTACCCGCTCATCCAGGAGTCCGAAGCGATGGACTACAAGGACCTGACCGACGGCTACGAGGCCATCTCGCGCGACTTTCCGCTGCCGGAATACGTCACGACGATCTGCCACGGCAAGATGAAGCCCGCCGACAAGGAGGAGTCGATGCGTCAGTTCAAGTCGGGCGAGGCGCAGATCATGGTCGCCACGTCGGTGATCGAGGTGGGCGTCGACGTGCCGAACGCCACGGTGATGGTCATCGAGTCGGCCGAGCGCTTCGGCCTCTCGCAGCTCCACCAGCTGCGCGGACGCGTGGGTCGCGGCGGCGAACAGTCCTACTGCATCCTCATGTCGGGCGAGAAGCTCTCGAAGGAGTCGCGGGCCCGTCTGGCGGCGATGTGCGAGACGAACGACGGATTCCGGCTGGCGGAACTCGACCTCAAGCTGCGCGGCTCCGGCGACATCAACGGCACGCTCCAGAGCGGCATGGCATTCGATTTGAAGATCGCCAATCCGACGCTCGACACCCAGATTCTCGCCGTCACGCGCGAAGCCGCAACCGCCCTGCTCGCCGCCGATCCGGCCCTCGCCGCCCCCGAACACCGGGGGCTCGACCGGCTCCGGAGACGCTATTCGGGACGCGACGAGATCGATTTCTCCCGCATTTCATAACATCCGCCCGCTTTTGTACGTTATCTCAGAAAACACCGACCGATGAAACGACTGATCTTCACCATACTTCTGCTCGCAGCCTACGCGCCGCTCGCAGCCCAGCTCTACCACCCGGGCGAGCGCCTCGAATACCGCGTGAGCTACAAGGCCAAGATGTTCCCCAACACCGAGGTCGGCACCGTGGAGATCGTCACGGCCGAGGAGTCCGACGCCGATGGCCGCCCCCTTTACCGGGTGGAGGGCACGGGCCGCACGCTGCCCACCTACCGGTGGTTCTACAACATGCTGGACACCTACCGGATATGGGTCGACGCCGAAGCGCTGCGCCCCGTGCGCTTCGAGAGCGACCTGCGCGAAGGCGACTACACCTTCGAGAGCCACTACGACTACGACTGGGACAGCCTGCGCATCGACACCCGCTGGCGGAGCCGGCAGCGGCCGTTCGAGCACAAGCGCATGGAGCTGACCCCGAAGAGCATGGACCCCGTATCGCTCTTCTTCAACCTCCGTTCGGCGCGGGCCGAGGAGTTCACCGAGGGCGAGCCCTCGACGCTCAGCATGGTGCTTCAGGACACGATCCGCGACATCCGCTACCGCTACCTGGGGCGCGAGACGAAGAAGATCCGCAACATGGGCCGTTTCGAGACGCTGAAATTCGAATGCGAGCTCGGCACCACCGAAGAGTACTCGTTCACCGACGGCACGATCTTCACGATCTGGATCTCGGACGACGAGAACAAGATCCCGCTCTACATCGAATCGCCCGTGAAGATCGGCAGCATCCAGGCCTACATTTCGGATTACAAGGGTCTCAAATACCCGTTGTCGAGCAAGATTAAATAAATTTTCGTATCTTCGCCCTCAAAACCGACCTTATGGAAGAGAACAGAAACGGCTACGACCCCTCCGAATACGAAGAGGAGGACTACTTGCCCCGCACGGCGGAGGCCGACAAGTCGATCCGCGGCTACCGCATCGTCATCATCATCCTTTCGGTGATCCTGGTGGCGCTCTCGGCGCTCTATTACAGCATCCACCGCCAGCAGGCGTTCGAAAACGAACTGTTGCAGGCCGACCGCGACTCGATCCAGAGCGACCTCGGACGGCTGATGGTCGACTACGACAACCTCCAGATCTCGAACGACTCGATCTCGGCGAACCTCGACATCGAGCGCAGCCGCGCCGATTCGCTCATGACGCGTCTGAAGAAGGAGCGTTCGTGGAACCTGGCCAAGATCAAGCAGTACGAAAAGGAGGTCGGCACGCTGCGCACCCTCATGAAGGGCTACATCAAGCAGATCGACTCGCTCAATACGCTCAACAAACGGCTCATCAACGAGAACGTCTCCTACCGCAAGGAGATCTCCTCGGCCAACCTGCGCGCCGACATGGCCGAAGAGAAGGCCGCCGAGCTCAACAACAAGGTACGCGCCGGATCGGTCATCAAGGCCCGCGACATCCGCCTCGCGGCTCTCAACGGCAAGAGCAAGCCCGTATCGCGCATCAAGAACGCCGAGCGGCTGCGCGCGGACTTCGTGCTCTCGGCCAACGAACTGGCCACGCCGGGCAACAAGGCCGTCTACGTGCGCATCACCTCGCCCGACGGCTACGTGCTGACCACCGAGGCGATGCCGACCGTCGAGATCGACGGCGAGCGCCTGAGCTACTCGGCCATGCGCGAGGTCGACTACCAGAACCAGGATCTCGAAGTGGGCATCTACTACAACTCGACGGGTTTCTCGGCCGGCACCTACCTCGTACAACTCTACTGCGACGGCCGCCAGATCGGCGAAGCGCAGATCGCAATGAAGTAGGCTCATGAAGCGAAACGAACAATCCGACGGACGCACTGCGGTGCGTCCGTCGCGTTTTTTACGGCCGGTCACGGAGCACCCGCTCCTCTTCCTCGGAGCAGGCGTGCTGTCGCTGCTTCCGGACCTTCTCCTCCTTTTCCGCGGGCTGCCGGAGATCCATGCGGTCCGCAACTTCTTTTTCTGCGTACTGCTGGCCGTTTTCCGCTCCTACCTGCTGACGCTTCCGCTACTCATTCCGGGGGGGGGATTTTCCTGGCTCCGGATCGGCAAACGCATCTACCAGACCGTCGTTCTGTCGGCGATCGGACTGCTGGCGGTCGCCGAGTGCTTCCTGCTGCTCCGGTTCGACCTCCGCTACACCTACTACATTCTGCTGCTCCTCTGGGAAACGGACCTCCGGGAAAGTTCCGAGTTCCTGACGGCCTATGCCGCCTCGCCGGCCCTGCTGGGCCCGACCGCCGTCGCAGCGCTTGCCGGCATCGGTCTCTGCGCGCTCCGGCGCCGTCTCTTCGCGCGATTCGAAGCGGGACGCAAAACCCGGCTCCTCCTGACGATCCTCCTGCTCGCCGGCGCCGGATGTTACGCCGCCCGGGGATGCCGCCAATACCGGATGACCCTCTCCGACGACTACCCCAGCGAGCTGTTCCGCAGCGCGGCCACCGTCTCGATGTTCGAACGGCTGCACACCGCCACGTTCTGGTTCCGCCAGCAATTCTCCGCCGAGCAGGCCGAACGACTGCTCCGCACCCTCGAAACGGTCGAAATACAGGGGTGTTCGTTCCGTTCGCCCTGCATCGTCCTCATCATCGGCGAATCCTTCAACAAACACCACTCGGAGCTCTACGGCTACCCGCTGCCGACCAACCCCCGGCTTCGCGAACGCATGGAGCGCGGCGAGCTGCATCTCTTCCGGGAGGCCGAGACCTCGGCCAACATCACTTCCGAGGTGCTGACCCGCTTCTTCTCGGTCGCCGACGACATCGATCGCTGGGCCGACGCTCCGCTCTTTCCGGCCCTCTTCCGGAAGGCGGGCTACGCCGTCTGCTACCTCGACAATCAATCGGCCGGAGCACATTGCGACTACTACGACGTCGGGCTGAAACCGATGTTCAACTCCCGCAGCATCCCGCTGCTCTTCACCGCGGCCAACGACCGCACGTTCCCCTACGACGGGGCGCTCGTCGAAGAGTACGACCGGATCGTACCCCGCAACGGCACGCCCGAGCTGACGATCTTCCACCTGATGGGGCAGCACATGATCTACCGCGCACGCTTCCCCGAGGAATACGCCCTCTTCGAGGCCGACGACATCCCGCGGACAGACCTGGACCGCGACCAGCGGCAGACGATCGCCGACTACGACAATGCCACGCGCTACAACGATGCGGTGGTCGACGCATTGATCGACCGCTTCGCCGACCGCGACGCCGTGGTCGTCTACCTCTCCGACCACGGGGAGGAGATCTACGACTATCGCGACTTCTGGGGAAGGTCCCACGGCGAAATCACGCCCGAAGTGTTCCGGCACCAGTACGAGATTCCGATGATGATCTGGACCTCCGCGAGCTATCGGCGCAACCGGCCCGACCTCGCAGAACGGATCGCCCGGGCCGCCGACCGGCCGTTCCGCTCCGACGACCTGTCGCATCTGCTGCTCGATCTGGCCGGCATCCGCTGCCGCTGGTCCGCCCCCGCACGCAGCGCGCTCGACGACCGATACGCCCCCTCCGCCCGATAGATCAAAAACAGCGAGGGCTCCCGCCGCAATGGCGGGAGCCCTCCGGCTCTTCTCCGGCATGCTACCGGATTCCGTGCTTGCGGAAAATCTTCAGCAGTTCGGGCTGCAGATTCTGCGCCCAGCGCCAGTAGCCCAGATCGGAAGGGTGGGTGCCGTCGGCCGACGTGGCGTGATCGTCGCCCGTGAGGCCCTCCTTATCGATGAAATATACGTTGTCGAAACGCTTCATCGCCACGGCCATCATCCGGCGGGCCATCGCTTTCTTCTCCTCCTCGAAGGCCCGCTTCTTGAGGTCGAAGTTGCCGCTCTCGCGGTAGATCGTCTGCACGAAGATGAGCGGCGTCTCGGGCAATCCCTCGCGGATCCGCTCGATGAAGGGGATCAGGCGCTCCTCGATCATCGCGGCGTCGGGATTCGAGAAAGCGTCGAAGACGATGGCGTCGGCATCCTTCGCATCCGCGAGGTAGGCCGCGAAGTAGGGTTGCAGCTTGCAGTTGCCGCTGCACGCGATGCTGCAAAACTGAATGCCGGTCTGCCGTTCGATCACCATCGGGTAGCTCATGCCGGCGCGCGACGTGCACACCCCGTGCGTGAAGCTCGATCCGAAGATCACGATCTTGTGCCGGAACGGATTCTCGATCGCCTCGATATACGAATCCTCCGTCACGCAGACCTTGAGCGATCCCAGCTCGCTGTAAACGGGCAGATAGAGCAGACACTCCTTCTCGGAGTCGTCCATGTCGGCGACGAGCGTCAGCGGCTCGCTCCGCTGGCGGGGCACCTGCGACGCAGCGTAGAGCCACTCGCCGTTCTTCCGGATATAGAGGTCGTAACCGGCGTAGGAGATACCGGGGGCGTTGTCGCCGCGCTGCTCGTAGAGATACTCGGCCACGACGTCGATGCGCGGGGAGTTGGTCTTGAAGGCGACCGCCAGACCGGCCGTGCAGCGCACCTGCCGGTTCTCGCCGCGCGTGAAGCCTTTGTAGACCGCCGTGTCGATCCGGTGCCAGGGATGCGACGTGGGCAGCACCTTGCCCACCGTCGTCAGCTCCGTCGCATCGATGCTGCGCATCTGCGCAGCGGCGGCTCCCGCCGCCAGCAGGGCGACGGCCGCCAGAAGAGTCTTTCTCATGATAGTTGGGTTGATTGGGTTAGCTTATCTAAAGCCGGGAGGCGAAGCCCCGATGGCCCCGCCTCCCGCGCATGCTCCGGATCTATTTGCACTCCTGCTGCCAGATCAGGGCCGAGGCGCCGAGGATGGCGGCGTTCTTGCCCTGGATGCCGCTCGGGAGCAGCTTCACCTTGTTCTTGAACACGAAGCACATGTTCTCCTCCATGTACCACTGCGTCGGCTCGAAGATCAGCTTGCCGGCCTTGGAGAGTCCGCCGAAGAGGAAGATCGCCTCGGGCGAGGTCACCGTCACCACGTCGGCCAGCGCCCGGCCCAGCATCTCGCCCGTGAAGCGGAACGTTTCGAGCGCCACGGGGTCGCCCTGCTCGGCAGCGGCCGAGATCATCGAGGCGTCGAAATCGTCGTAGGCGATGCCGCGCAGCTTGCTCGGCGCCGACATGCGGGCCATCATCTCGAACGCCGTGCGCTTGATGCCCGTCGCCGAAACGTAGGTCTCCAGACAGCCGCGGCGGCCGCAGCCGCACTCGCGGCCGTTGCGCTCCACGATCACGTGGCCGAACTCGCCGGCGAAACCGTCGTGTCCGTAGATCATCTCGCCGTTGGCCACGAATCCCGAGCCGAGCCCCGTGCCGAGCGTAATCATGATGAAATCGCGCATGCCCCGGGCATTTCCGTAGATCATCTCGCCGATCGTCGCGGCATTGGCATCGTTGGTGATGAGGGTCTTGACTCCGCCGAAACGCTGCGAGATATCCGCCGCCAGCCGGAAGATCCGGCGCGACGGGTCGGTGTCGGTCTCGTCCTCGCGGAAGCGCCAGAGGTTGGCGGGCGTCTCGACCGTACCTTTATGATAATTGGCGTTGGGAGCGCCGATACCGATACCGGTGAGTTCGTAGTCGAACGACAGGCTGTCGGCGAGCGCACGCATCGCCTGGCAGAGATCGTCGACATAAGCCGGATAGTCGTCCAGATAAGGGTATTTCTTGGTCGAGATGACCGATTCGGCATAGAGATCGCCGTTTTCGTCGACCAGACCGAACGCGGTGTTTATTCCGCCGATATCCACGCCGATAGCAAGTTTTTTCATAATATCGTCAACGATTAAGAAGTTGGAATTTTCTTCAAAGTTAGGACAAAATTCGGCCACTCCAAACTTTTTTCGTAATTTTGGGACATAATAAAAGACGAAAAAGCGATTCAGGTCATGCAAACCAACGAGCGACTGCTCTCCGCAATCGAAAATTATCTGGCTCAGGCCGAGTTCCCGGCCGAACCCGAACTGCTCTACGCCCCGATCGGCTACTCGCTCTCGGGCGGCGGCAAACGGATCCGTCCGATGCTCGTGCTGCTCTGCTGCAACCTCTTCTCGGAGGAGGTGCAGCACGCACTGCCCGCAGCGGCGGCCGTGGAGATGTTCCACAACTTCACGCTGCTGCACGACGACATCATGGACAACGCCGCCGTGCGGCGCGGCAAGCCGTCGGTATACGCCAAGTGGGGCCGCAACGTAGCGATCCTCTCGGGCGACGCGATGCTCATCTGCGCCTACCGGCTCCTCTCGGAGTCTCCGGCGCAGCTGCTGCCGCGCATCCTGAGGACCTTCGACGACATGGCCCTCGAAGTGTGCGAGGGACAGCAGTACGACATGGATTTCGAGCAGAAGCAGAAGGTCTCGGTCGTGGAGTACATGCACATGATCGAGCTCAAGACCTCGGCGCTGCTCGCCGGGTCGGCCGTGATCGGCGCCCTCCTGGGCGGCGCTTCGGAGGAGGACTGCCGCAAGCTGCGCCGCTTCGCCGTCGAGTTGGGTCTCGCGTTCCAGTTGCAGGACGACCTGCTCGACAGCTACGGCGACCAGCGGCTCGGCAAGGCGATCGGCGGCGACATCCTCGAAGGCAAGAAGACCTACCTGATGATTACGGCCATGAGCCGCGCCGAGGAGAGCGCCCGCGACGTACTGCGCAACGCCTACCGCGACCCGATGCTCACCGACGCCGAGAAGATCGCCGCCGTGAAGGCCATCTACGACCGTTACGACGTGCCGCGCCTGGCCGAGCAGCAGATCTCGCTGCGCTTCGAGCGGGCGCTGGGCATCCTCGACACGCTCTCGGTCGAACACTCCCGCACGCAGCCGCTGCGCGAGTTCGCCCTGAGTCTGATGGGACGGAGCAAATAGACCGCCGGATGAAACGATCGGATATCGAAATCATGGCCCCCGTGGGCTCCTACGAGTCCCTCGCCGCGGCGATCCGGGCCGGCGCCGACTCGGTGTATTTCGGCGTCGGGAAGCTCAACATGCGCTCGGCCTCGGCAGCCAATTTCACGCTCGACGACCTGGCCCGGATCGTGCGCATCGCCCACGCGAGCGGCGTGAGGACCTACCTGACGGTCAACACGATCGTCTACGAAGACGAGCTGCGCGCCGTGCACGAAGTGATCAACCGCGCCCGGGCCGAGGGGGTCGACGCCATCATCGCCTCCGACCTGGCGGCCATTCTCTACGCCCGGCGCATCGGACAGGAGGTGCACATCTCGACCCAGAGCAACATCTCGAACTCCGAGGCCGTGAAGTTCTACGCCCAGTGGGCCGACACGGTGGTGCTGGCCCGCGAGCTGACGCTCGAACAGGTGGCGGCCATCCGCCGCGAGATCGTCGAGAACGACATCCGCGGTCCGCGCGGCGAACTGGTCGAAATCGAGATGTTCGCCCACGGCGCGCTCTGCATGTCGATCTCGGGCAAGTGCTACCTCTCGCTCTACGAAACCAACTGCTCGGCCAACCGCGGCGCCTGCCGCCAGCTGTGCCGCCGCAAATACACCGTCCGCGACCGCGAAACGGGCGCCGAGCTCGATGTCGACGGACGCTACGTCCTCTCGCCCAAGGACCTCTGCACGGTGGACTTCCTGGACCGGATGATCGGCGCCGGCGTCCGCGTGCTGAAGATCGAGGGCCGCGCACGCGGCGCGGAGTACGTCAAGCGGGTCGTCGAGACCTACGACGAGGCGCTGCGCGCCATCGAGGCCGGCACCTACACCCCCGAAGCGGCCGCGGGCTACAAGGCGCGGCTCGCCGAGGTCTTCAACCGCGGATTCTGGGAGGGCTACTACGCCGGGCGTCCCGTCGTGGAGCACAGCCCCGCCTACGGCTCCTCGGCCACGCGCCGCAAGGTCTACGTCGGCAAGGTCGTCAACTTCTACAAGAAAATATCGGTCGCCGAGGTCCTCGTCGAGGCCTCGCCGCTCGACGTCGGCGCGGAGATCTTCTTCCTCGGCCCCACGACGGGCGTCGCCGAGCAGCGCCTCGAAGAGCTGCACGGTCCCGACGGCCAGCCCACCGGACGGGTCGTGCAGGGCGAGCTGTGCGCCATCCGCACCCCCGGCGTCGTCCGCCGCGGCGACCAGCTCTGCAAATTCGAAAAGGCGGAATAGACGCGCCCCGCCATGCGATCCGCCCCCGACATACCCGACGGAGTGCCGATGCCCCGACGCCTCGGGGCCATCCTCGCCATCGCCTTCGGCGTCGGGCTCTCGGTCCTCGACAGCGCCATCGCCAACGTCGCCCTGCCGACGCTCGGCCGCGAACTGGCCATCTCGTCGGCCGATACGGTATGGATCGTCAACGCCTACCAGCTGGCCATCGTCATCTCGCTGCTCCCCTGCTCGGCGCTGGGCGAGCGGATCGGCTACCGCCGGATCTACGTCGCCGGCATCGCGCTCTTCACTGCCGCCTCGGCCGGGTGTGCGCTGGCCGGATCGTTCGCGACGCTCGTCCTCGCACGCGTCGTGCAGGGCTTCGGCGCCGCGGCCGTCACATCGGTCAACACCACCCTGATCCGCATCGTCTACCCCCGGGCCCGCCTGGGCCGCGGACTGGGCATCAACGCCACGGTGGTCGCCGTGTCGTCGGTCGCCGGCCCCACCGTCGCCGCCGGCATCCTCGCCGCCGCCGACTGGCCGTGGCTCTTCGCCGTCAACATTCCGATAGGCAACGCGGCTTTAGCGCGGCGCCGACGCTTCCTCCCCGCAAATAC
>CAMWWU010000004.1 GCA_947178025.1 uncultured Alistipes sp.
GCAGGCGGTTGATGGCCGTGGCCAGCCCGTTGCCGATGGCCGTGCCGTCTTCGATCAGGCCGCTGCGGATGCGAGCCAGCAGGGTCTGGAGGGTGCTCTGATCGGTGGTCAGGGGGCTCTGCGTGAAGGCCTCGCCGGCGAATGCGACCAGACCGATCCGGTCGCCGTAGCGGTCGGCGATGAAGGCTCCGGCGACCTCCTTGGCTGCCGTGATGCGGTCGGGTTTGAAGTCGCGGGCGAGCATCGAGCCCGAGACGTCGATGGCCAGCATGATGTCGATGCCCTCGGTGTTGGTCCGGGCGTTCTGCTCGACGCCCTGCGGGCGGGCCAGCGCCACGACGGCGAGGGCCAGCGCAGCGGCGCGCAGCACGAACGGCAGGTGGCGCAGCCAGTAGCGGAATGTCTTCGGGGCGCCGGCGAGACCGTCGACGGTCGAGATGCGGATCGCGGCACCGCCCTGCATCGTCCGCCAGACGTAGTAGACGGTCAGCGGCACGAGCAGCGTCAGCAGCCAGAGGCAGTATGGGGATGCGAAGTGCATGGTTCCTTGTAATTAAAAATTATCGGCATATACATCTCTTTCGTCGTGGCGGGCGGCAGCCTGCGGAGGTTTGCGCGAACGAAGAGAGCGGGCCTCCGCTGCCCGGAGGCTGCGGCCCGCACGGCTCCGGGAGCCGTAAAGGATATATTTGTAACCTGTCATCGGGCGGCTACCAGTTTTTCTTCCCGCGCACCACGACGCCCTGTTTCTCCTTGAGCTTCTCCTGCGTGCGGTCCTCCTGGGCCTGGATGGCGTCGAGCAGCTGTTCCTGCTCCTGCTCCGAGATGCCGGCCGGTACGGGCTGCGGATCGCCCGGCTGTTCGCGGTCGTTCGGCTCTCCGTCGCCCTGCTCCGGCTGCGAGGGCTGCTCCGGCTGCGAGGGCTGCTGCCCGTCGTCGCCGTTCTGTCCCTTGTCGCCGTTCGGGTCCTGCTTGTCGTCGCCGCCGCCCTGCTGATTCCGGTCCTGGTTTCGATCCTGGTCCTGATTCTGCCGGTCGTCGTCGCCTCCGCCTCCGCCGTCCTGGTTCTCGTCGAGCAGCCGTTTGGTGTAGGCGTAGTTGTATTTGGCCTCCATGTCCGAGGGGTTCAGGCGCAGCGACTGCCGGTAGCTTGCGAGCGCCTCCTTGTACTTCTGCTGTTTGAACTGGGCGTTTCCGAGGTTGTAGAAGGCCTCGGCGCGCTCGGCTTCGGTACGCAGCGTGTCGGCCGCCGCCTGACGCATGGTCTGCTCGGCGTTGTCGAACCGCTCGGCCTTGTAGAGGGCGTTGCCCAGGTTGTACGTCGCCTCGAAGAGTCCCGGCGAGTATTCGAGCGCCCGGCGGTAGCGTTCGATGCTCCGGTCGTAGTTGCCTTTGTCGTATTGTCTGTTGCCGCGGCGTACCTCCTTGCGCTCGGGCATCCGTTGGGCCGAGGCGCCGAGGGCGGCGAAGAGCAGCAGCAGTGTCAGAATGTGGTGCATGTCATTGTTCGATTTCCGGTTGCGATTCGGGATTCGCGGCCTGCGACTCCTCGACGAGCTTGGTCTCCTCGACGAAGTAGTAGGCCTTCAGGTAGTCGGCTTCGTTCTGCTCGGCGTCGGGCGTGTCCTTGGCGAACTTCACCAGGTCGGCGTCGCGCAGGATGGTCGCGAGGTCCATCGAAGCCTTGTCGGGCATCTCGACGTCGCGCATCGCCGCGAGGATCTCGTCGGAGGTCATCTCCATGGCTCCGACGCCCCAGCGTCCGGCGATGTAGGTGCGCAGAATCTCCGTGAGTCCCGAATAGTATTGCTTGTGCTTGTTGTTCTGCCACAGTTTCTGGTGGTGCAGCGCTTCGAGCGCCCGGATCGCCACCACGTGGGGCGGCTGGGGCGGTGCGGGGCGGAAGAGGTCGCCCAGAGCCTTGCCGCGGGCCGCGAGCCAGCGGCGCAGCAGGTAGAGCGCCCCGGCGAGCAGAAGCAGCCCGAACAGACCCCACAGCGCGTAGCCGCTGATTTCGGCGAAGCGGAACGGCAGGCGCCGCTGTCCCTTGACGTCGTAGATCGACTGCGAGGTGGAGTCGATCTGAAAGGTCGTGACCGTCAGTCGCAGCGAATCGCGGCTGCTGAGCGTGTCGACGATGTTCTTGTCGGCATAGAGTACGCGGGCCACGCCGAGGTTGTAGTTGCCCTCTTCGAATGCGGCCAGACGGTATCGTTTGCGCAGTCGCAGGCGGCGGCCGTCGCGTTCGAGCGTGTCCACAGGCATTTCGCGGTAGAGCTCGATCTTGTCGTCGTGCGGATCGAAGGCGGGAAACTCCACCACCTGCACGAGATCCTGCTCGACGTCGATCACGTAGTCGAAACGGTCGCCGATGCCGATGCTGTCGGGTTCGACGAAGCCCGTGACGACGGGGACGCGCTGTGCCGCAGCTCCGGAGGCGCATGCGAGGGCGAGCAATGCGAGGATTCGTTTCATCGCTGTTTGAATAGTTTGATGAGTTCGGTCACGTAGTCGCCGCCGGTGGAGATCGTCGCCGTGTCGATGCGGTTGTGGCGCAGCGTCTCGTCGATGCGCTGGCTGCGGCGGCGCCACTGCTCGGCGTAGTGGTCGCGCACGGCGCGCGACGAGGTGTCGACCCAGAGTTTGCGGCCGCTTTCGGCGTCCTGCAACTCGACGATCCCCACGTCGGGAAGCTCCGCTTCTCGCGGGTCGCAGACGCGGATGCCCACCAGGTCGTGACGGCCTCGGGCGATCTTGAGTGCGTCGTCGAGCGCCTCGCGGTCGCTTTCGGGCGTCAGGAAGTCCGAGAGGATGAAGGTCGTGCAGCGCTTCTTGTTGACGTTCGTCAGAAAACGCACCGGCTCCGCGAGGCTCGTGCCGGTCGATTCGGGCCGGAAGCCGATCAGCTCGCGGATGATGGTGAGGATGTGGCTGCGCCCCTTTTTCGGGGGGATGAACTTCTCCACCCGGTCCGAGAAGAAGATGCAGCCCACCTTGTCGTTGTTCTGCGAGGCGGAGAAGGCCAGTACGGCGGCGATCTCGGTCATCACCTGCTGCTTGAGGCGGTCGGTGGTGCCGAACAGGCGCGAGGCGGAGACGTCCACGAGCAGCATCATCGTCAGCTCGCGCTCCTCCTCGTAGACCTTGATGTGGGGCTTGCGCGAGCGGGCCGTGACGTTCCAGTCGATGTCGCGCACGTCGTCGCCGGCGCGGTACTCCCTCACCTCGGAAAACGACATGCCCCGTCCGCGGAAAGCCGTATGATACTTTCCGGCGAAGATCTCGTTCGACAGCCCGCGGGTCTTGATCTCGATCTTGCGGACGCGCCTGAGGATATCGTTCTCGCTCTGCTGCATCGCCTTACGGTACGATTACGTTGTTGAGGATGTCGGTGACGATCTCCTCGGTGGTGATGTTCTCGGCTTCGGCCTCGTAGGTCAGGCCGATGCGGTGGCGCAGCACGTCGTGGCAGACGGCGCGCACGTCCTCCGGGATCACGTAGCCGCGGCGGCGGATGAAGGCGTAGGCCCGGGCGGCCTTGGCCAGCGAGATCGAGGCGCGGGGCGAACCGCCGTAGGCGATCAGGTTCTGCAACTTTTGGAGGTTGTATTCGGCCGGTTCGCGCGTGGCGAAGATGATGTCGATGATGTACTTCTCGATCTTCTCGTCCATGTAGACGTCCTCGACCACCTTGCGGGCCTTGACGATATCTTCGGGCGCGATGACCTTGTTCACCTCGGGGAGGCCTCCGCCGGCCAGGTTCATGCGCACGATGTCGCGCTCCTCCTGCTTCTTGGGGTAGGAGATCTTGGCCTTGAGCATGAAACGGTCGACCTGCGCCTCGGGCAGCGGGTAGGTGCCCTCCTGCTCCAGCGGGTTCTGCGTGGCGAGCACGAGGAAGGGCTGCGGCAGCGGGTAGGTCTCGTCTCCGATGGTCACCTGGCGCTCCTGCATCGCTTCGAGCAGCGCCGACTGCACCTTGGCCGGCGAGCGGTTGATCTCGTCGGCCAGCACGAAGTTGGCGAAGACGGGGCCCTTCTTGACGACGAACTCCTCGTTTTTCTGCGAGTAGATCAGCGTGCCCACCAGGTCGGCGGGAAGCAGGTCGGGGGTGAACTGGATGCGCGAGAAGTTGGCGTCGACGGCTTTGGCCAGCGTGGTGATGGCCAGCGTCTTGGCCAGTCCGGGCACGCCTTCGAGGAGGATGTGCCCGTTCGAGAGCAGGCCGATGAGCAGCGTGTCGACCAGGTGCCCCTGGCCCACGATGACCTTGCTCATCTCGCTGCGGAGCGTATCGACGAAAAACGATTCGCGTTCGATGCGCTCGTTGAGTTCCTTGATGTTGATGACTTCGCTCATGATATGTCTTTTATTGTATCGTTTGCAGGTGTGTGTCCGTCCGCCCTAACGGAGCGGCAGGCAAATATATTGCAAAAATACGATTTTTTTCCGATAATGTGCACCGCCTTACGGCGGCAGCCGCCGGGCGGAACAAAAATTTTGTTCTGCCGCCGGTTTGTCGTATCTTTGTCGTCATTATGGAATCTCCGATATTGCAAGGTCTGAATACCGCCCAGTACGAGGCGGTCGTCAACTACGATTCGCCGTCGCTCATCATCGCCGGAGCGGGCTCGGGCAAGACGCGCGTGCTGACGTCGCGCATCGCCTATATGATCGAGCAGGGCGTCGCTCCGTTCAACATCCTGGCGCTCACCTTCACCAACAAGGCCGCCGAACAGATGCGCGAACGCATCGCACAGATGATTCCCGACAACCGCAGCCGATATATCCGCATGGGAACCTTCCACTCGGTCTTTTCGCGCATCCTGCGCGAAAATGCCGAGCGCATCGGCTTTCCCGAGTCGTTCACGATCTACGAGCCGTCGGATGTCAAGAATCTGCTGAAGACGATCGTCCGCGAGCTGAACCTGGCCGACGACAAGTATAAACCCAACGTGCTGGCCTCGCGCATCTCGTTCGCCAAGAACGCGCTGGTGACGCCGGGGGCCTACCTGGCCAACACGACCTGCGCCGCCGAGGACCGGCAGGCCCAGATCCCCGAGTTCGGCAACATCTACAACATATATTGCCAGCGCTGCAAGCGCAACGGCGCGATGGACTTCGACGACCTGCTGCTGCAGACCAACATCCTGCTGCGCGACTGTCCCGAGGTGCTGGCCCGCTATCAGGAGCAGTTCAAGTACATCCTCGTCGACGAGTATCAGGATACGAACTACGCCCAGTACGTCATCATCCGCCGCCTTTCGCAGCATCACGGCATGGTCTGCGTCGTGGGCGACGACGCGCAGTCGATCTACTCGTTCCGCGGTGCCAAGATCGAGAACATCCTCTCGTTTCAGAAGGACTACCCCTCGGCCAAGGTCTTCCGCCTGGAGCAGAACTATCGCTCGACGCGCACGATCGTCGACGCGGCCAACTCGGTGATCGTCCGCAACTCGAAGCGCATGGAGAAGCACTGCTTCTCGGCCGGCGAGGAGGGCGAGCCGATCCGCATCCTGAAGGCCTACACCGACCGCGAGGAGGCCGAGATGGTCGTCACGGACCTGCGCGACAAGGTGCGCGCCGCGGGCGACGAGTGGTCGGAAGCGGTGATTCTCTACCGCACGAACAACCAGTCGGCCGTGCTGGAGGACAACCTGCGGCGGCGGGGCGTGCCCTACCGCATCTACAAGGGGTCGTCGTTCTACGATCACAAGGAGATCAAGGACATGCTGGGATATATCCGGCTGGTGGTCAATCCGCGCGACGACGAGGCGTTCCGGCGCATCGTCAACTACCCGGCGCGCGGCATCGGCGACACGACGGTTCAGCGGATCGCCGACCTGGCCGCCGCACGCGGCGTTTCGATGTGGGAGGCGGTCGACTGCCTGGTGGCCGAACCCGCCGCGGATCCCGTGCAGCGGACCATCGCCCGCAAGGTGGCGGAGTTCGTGGCGATGATCCGGGCGCTGTCGCTGACCCGCAACGAAAAGGGGCTCTACGACTTCGGTATGGAGATCGCCTCGCGGTCGGGGATTCTGGCCGCCTACCGCACGGAGAACACTCCCGAGGCCACCTCGGCGCTGGACAACATCGAGGAGCTGCTCAACTCGATGCAGCTCTTCAAGGAGCAGCGCGATGCCGAGATCCGCAACGGCGAGCGTTCCGAAGAGGAGGAGGCGACCGTCGAGGAGTGGCTGCAGAACGTCATGCTGATGACCGACATGGACAAGGACGATCCGGCCGATCGCAACAAGGTGACGCTCATGACCGTACACTCGTCCAAGGGACTCGAATACAAATACGTCTACATCGTGGGCATGGAGGAGAACCTCTTCCCCTCGCAGCGGGCGGCCGAGTCGCCCGACGGCATGGAGGAGGAGCGGCGCCTCTTCTACGTGGCGCTCACGCGCGCCAAGGTCGCGGCGACGCTCTCCTATGCCGAGATGCGTTTCAAGTGGGGCAACATGGAGTTCTCGCGTCCGAGCTGCTTCCTGCGCGAGATCGATCCGAAATACGTGCAGTGCGACTTCGATCGCGACGACGAGCAGCCGCGGCCGCGCATGGACGGTCAGGGGCCGAAGGCCATCGACGAACTGCGCCGCCGTTTCGACTACCGCTTCCAGCAGAAGCGGCAGGAGGGGGGCTCGGGGCGCGGCGGCTCCTACGGCGGTCGTGCGGCAGGCGGTTCGGGAACCGGGTCGGGCGGCTACGGCGGCAGCCGGGTCGGCGGACGTCCCGCCGACGGCGAGTCGGGCATGGCGCATCGCTACGCGCGGCCCCGGCAGGGATTTTCGCAGCAGCAGCCGTCGCCGCAGCGTGCTGCCGTGCATCCCGCGACGGTGCAGGTGCCTCCCCCCTCGACCGACGGCATGCGCCGTCTGGGCGTGCGGCAGGCGGCGCAGGGCGTCGCGCTTCCCGGCGGGGGTGTCGCGTCGGGGGCATCGGGCGACTACGCCGTGGGACAGCGCGTGGAGCATGCCAAGTTCGGCGTGGGCATCATCGAACGGATCGAGACCCTCGCCACCGATCAGAAACTCGTGGTGCGCTTCGACAACGCAGGCGAAAAGACCCTGCTGGCGAAGTTCGCCAAACTCACCCGACTCGGATAAACGATGACTGTAAAACAGCGATACGACGGCATCATCGCCTGGTTCTCGGAGCACATGCCCGTGGCCGAGAGCGAACTGCATTACGAAAATCCCTATCAGCTGCTGGTGGCGGTGATCCTCTCGGCGCAGTGCACCGACAAACGGGTCAACATGACCACGCCGGCGCTCTTCGAGGCCTTCCCCACGCCGTTCGCGATGGCCGAAGCCACGGCCGAGGAGATCTATCCCTATATCAAGAGTATCTCCTATCCCAACAACAAGGCGAAGAACCTCGCGGGCATGGCGCGCATGCTCTGCGCGGAGTTCGGGGGCGAGGTGCCCGCCGATCTGGAGCAGATGCAGCGTCTGCCGGGCGTCGGCCGCAAGACGGCCAACGTGCTGGGGGCCGTGCTGTGGCAGCGGGAGGTGATGCCCGTCGATACGCACGTCTTCCGCGTGTCGGAGCGCATCGGCCTCACCACGCGCTCGAAGACCCCTTTGCAGACCGAGCTGGCGCTCGAAAAGAACATCCCCGGGCACCTGCTGCCCGTCGCCCATCACTGGCTGATCCTGCACGGACGCTATGTCTGCACGGCGCGGGCGCCGAAATGCGCCGAGTGCGGCATCGCGACGTGGTGCCGCAAGTATGCCGCCGACCGGAAATCAATCGAAAACAAGTCATGATACGCATCCTTTTGTCGCTTCTCTTGCTGCTGCCCCTGGGGGCTGCGGCTCAGCAGGACTCGCTGCGCGTGCTGTGGGTCGGCAACAGTTTCACGTTCTACAACGATCTGCCTGCGATGGTGCGCGAGATCGCCTCGACGCAGAAGGTCAAGCTCTCCTGCACGCGCTTCCTCAAGGGCGGCGAACGCTTCACGGGGCACCTCGGGAACGAAGCCCTGCTGAAAGCCCTCGCCGACGGAGGCTGGGACTACGTGATCCTCCAGGAGCAGAGCACGGCGCCCGCCATGACGACCGAATCGGTGGCGCGCGAGGTCTATCCGGCCGCCCGGAGGCTCGACAGCCTGGCCCATGCCGGTTCGCCCGGCGTGCGGGTGATCTTCTACATGACCTGGGGGCACAAATACGGCAACCGCAAGCCCGACGCGTCGTATCCGCTCGCGAACGGCTACGAGGGGATGCAGGAGCGGCTCAAGACGAGCTATCTCGAAATGGCCTACGCCAACGACGCCTGGTGCGCTCCGGTGGGGATGGCCTGGCGGCAGGTGCGCGCCGAGCGTCCCGACTGGCAGCTCTACCGCAACGACTGCTACCACCCGTCGGTCGTCGGCAGCTATCTGGCGGCCAACGTGATCTTCACGACGATCTTCGGGAGAACCTATCAGACCGGATTCACGGCCGACCTCCCCGTAGAGCAGGCCGAGTACCTGCAGCGGACGGCTCAGCGGACCGTGCTCGACAACCTCGTGCTGCTGAATATCCGGTAAGGGGGCGGATTCCGGATATTTTGCGTATATTTGCCTTGTCTACCAAAGCGAATACCGAATGAAACTGTCGAAAGAGGGAGTCGAAGAGCTGCGGGGGCTGCTCGCCAGGCCGCAGCGCATCGTGATCGTCTCCCATACCAATCCCGACGGCGACGCCGTGGGCTCGTCGCTCGCCTGGGCCGAAGCGCTCCGGACGATGGGGCACAGCGTGACGTGCGTCGTGCCGAACAAGTATCCCTATTTCCTCGACTGGATGCAGGGCATCGAACAGGTCGTGATCTTCCGCACCGACACCGAGGGGCGCGCCGCCCGGGCCATCGCCGAGGCCGAAACGATCTTCTGTCTCGACTTCAACGCCGTGTCGCGGCTCGAAAACCTGACCGAAACGATCGAATCCAACCGCACGGCGCGGCGCGTGCTGATCGACCACCACCTCGCCCCCGGCGAGGGCTTCGACATCGCCTTCTCGCACCCCGATTCGTCGAGCACCTGCTTCGTGGTCTACTCGCTCATCGAGGCGATGTTCGGCCCGGAGGCGATCTCGCCGCGGATGGCCGAGGCGCTCTACGTCGGCATGATGACCGACACGGGGAACTTCGCCTTCTCGTTCCTCACGCCCGAGCTCTTCCGCGCCGTGGCGGTGCTCGTCGAGCGCGGCATCGACATTCCGCGCATCCACAACAGCGTCTACAACTCCTACACCGAGGGCCGTGCGCGGCTCTTCGGCTACGCCATCAACCGCAAGATGGAGCTTATCGAGGACGGTACGGTGGCCTACATGTCGCTTCTGGAGCACGAGATGCGCCGCTTCCAGTTCCAGCAGGGCGACAGCGAGGGGTTCGTCAACTACGCGCTGACGATCAAGAAGGTGAAGATGTCGGCGATGTTCCTGGCGCACCGCAAGTTCATCCGCGTGTCGCTGCGCTCGCGCGGCGACGTGGACGTCAACCTCTTCGCCCGCAAGTACTTCAACGGCGGCGGCCACCGCAATGCCGCCGGCGGCAAGTCGTTCGACTCGATGCCCGAAACCATCGAACGCTACGTTCGCGCCGTGCGCGAATTCGCCGAGGAGGGGCATCTCGGTTAAAAAATGAAGAACGGTATGTTTTCTGCTCGTCCCGCCTGGCTGCGGGCGGCTTTCGCGGCGCTCTTCTGCGCCGCGTTCTTCTGTTCGCCCGCCGTGTCGCTTTTCGCGGGCATTCTGTTCGCCCTTTTGCTGGGCAATCCCTACGCTGCGTTGAGCAAGTCGCTCTCGAAGAAGATGCTTCAGTGGTGCGTGGTGGGGCTGGGCTTCGGCATGAACTTCCACGCTTCGCTGGCAGCCGGCCGCGACGGCATGCTCTTCACGATCGTTTCGGTCGTGGCGGTCATGCTGCTGGGTGTCGTGCTGGGGCGTCTGCTCGGCGTAGGCCGCAAGAGCGCCTACTTGATCTCGGCCGGTACGGCCATCTGCGGCGGCAGCGCCATTGCGGCCGTGGCCCCGGTCATCGACTCCGACGAGAACGAGACCTCGCTTTCGCTGGCGACGATCTTCGTGCTGAACGCCGTGGCGCTCTTCCTCTTTCCGGCCCTGGGGGCCCGGATCGGCATGACGGAGCGCGAATTCGGAACCTGGGCGGCCATCGCCATCCACGACACCTCGTCGGTGGTGGGGGCCGGAGCCGCTTACGGCGAGGAGGCCTTGCTGGTGGCGACGACCGTGAAGCTGACCCGTGCGCTGTGGATCATTCCGCTGTCGCTGGTCTCGATGGCCGTGTTCCGTCGCAAGGGAACGAAGATCCGCATCCCCTGGTTCATCGGGTGGTTCGTCGTCGCCATGTTGGTGAACACCTACTGCAACCTGCCCGGGTGGTTCTCGCACGGCGTGTCGCTCGCGTCGCGCGCCGGGCTCTCGGCTACGCTCTTCCTGATCGGTGGCGGGCTTTCGGCGGAGGTGATCCGTCGCGTAGGGATCCGGCCGCTGGTGCTGGGCGTGGCGCTCTGGGCCGTGATCTCGCTCTTGTCGCTCGGGGTGATTCTGCTGCCGTAAGGACGGGGCCGCCCCGAATCAGTGCGCCGGCATTTCGATGCGCGGCATTTCGGGGCGCTCGTGATCCGAATAGAGGAGCACGTGCTCCCGTATGAAGTCCGCGAATGCGCGGGCTTCGTCGTTTTCGAGGGGTGCCGGACGGCTCAGCAGCACGAGTCGGTGCGGCTCGAAGGGGCGCCGGTAGGAGGGGTGCAGGTAGTGCCAGGGATTGGCTGCGAAGCCCGAGCGTTCGTAGAAGTGCAGCCGCCGGACGGAGATCTCGTCCTCGGGCGGGTCGATCTCCAGCACGAGGCGTCCGAACCGTTCGCCGAGCGCTTCGAGGGCCCGGCTGCCGATCTGCTGTCCGCGCAGGGCCGGATCGACGGCCAGGTGCTCGACGTAGCGGAACGGGCCCGCCTGCCAGTGGAACAGCAGGCCGGCCATGCGGTCGCCGAGCCGGATGGCGTCGGCCTCGAAGAGCGGGTCGGCGAGGGCTTCGGCATAGCGCTCCTCGTGCCAGCGCTCCTTGGCCGGGAAGGCGTTCCGGTAGATCGTCATCGCCTCGGCCCAACCCGGGTCGTCGCACGAAGCGAAGGGAACGAGTGTCGGGGCGGGGATCATTCGGCGGTCGTTTTGCGGGGTGCGCGCACCGAGTCGCGCACGGTGATGGTCGGCGGCAGCAGGATCTGCGAATGGTTCGCGCGGTTGTCCCGGATCATTTGCAGGAGCATCTTGATGGCCAGAATCCCCATCTCTTCGATCGGCTGATTCACGCGCGTGATGGCCGGCGAGAGGAAATCGAGGTAGGTATAGTTGTCGAACGATATGACCGACAGATCGTCGGGGATCCGCAGTCCGGCCTCTTCGGCGGCCTTCATCGTGCCGAGCAGAATCGTGTTGCTCAGGGCGAAGATCGCCGTGGGCGGCTCGGGTTCGGCGAGGGCGAGCTTGGCCTCGATGTAGCCGTTCTGGATCGAGAAGTCGCTGCCCGAAACGACGGCCCGGTCGTCGAGTCCGAAGTCGTGCAGCGCTTCGCGGTATCCCCGCACGCGTTCGGACGAGGTGATCGACGCCGACGGCCCCTGGATGCAGCGGATGTTGCGGTGGCCGTAGTCGAGCAGCATCCGGGTGGCGTTGTAGCTGCCCTGAAAGTTGTCCGTCGAGACGTAGGGGAGCGACGATTCGGGGAAATAACGGTCGATCAGTACGATGGGCGTGTGCTGCGCGACCTCTTCCAGCTGCTCGGGCGTGTTGCTGCACGGCACGACGATCACGCCGTCGATGTTGCGGCTCAACAGCGAATTGAGCCCTTCCGACTCCTCTTTCTCGTTCTCCATCGAGTCGATCAGGATCACGGTGTAGTCGTGCAGCCGCGCTTCGTGGATGATGACATTGGCGATGTTGGCGAAGAAGGGGTTGTCGATGCTCGGAACGAGCAGCCCGACCGTATTGGTGCGTTTCGTGCGGAGACTTTGTGCCGTCAGGTTGGGCGTGTAGTTGCACTTTTGCGCAAATTCTTTGATTTTGCGCACGGTCTGCTCGCTGATCCGGTACTTCTGCGCTTTCCCGTTCAGCACGCGCGATATGGTCGATATGGAGAAACCGGTTCGCTCGGCGATGGAAATCAGGGTCTCTTTTTGCGTCATTTCCTTGAATTTAATGAGACAAAGATAGGTTTTTTTTGAAAAATTATCAAAAAACGCTTGGAAGAAAGCCGTATTTATATTATGTTTGCACAAACGTTTGCGCAAGGCTCTTTCCGACCGGAGGCCGAACGTGGGCGAAACCATGCCGCAAAAACCTTAAAACTTATCTCGAATGAACCCCCGTAAAATTGTCGTCATCGGCAGCAGCAACACCGACATGGTGATTAAATCCGAGCGGCTGCCCGCTCCCGGCGAAACCGTCCTGGGCGGTACTTTTCTGATGAATCCCGGCGGAAAGGGTGCCAATCAGGCCGTCGCAGCCGCCCGGCTGGGCGGCGATGTGACCTTTGTCTGCAAAACCGGAACCGACCTCTTCGCCCAACGTGCCGAGGAGGGTTACCGGCGCGAGGGTATCGACACCGCATTCGTATTGCGCAATGCCGACGTGCCGTCGGGCGTGGCGCTCATCACCGTCGATGCCGAAGGCGAAAACTGCATCGTCGTCGCGCCGGGTGCCAATGATACGCTTTCGCCCGCCGACATCGAGCAGGCGCGTGCCGTGATCGAATCCGCCGATCTGGTCGTCATGCAGCTTGAGATTCCGCTCGATACCGTTCTGGCGGCCGCACGCATCGCCCGCGCCGCGGGAGCGCGCGTGCTGCTCAACCCTGCGCCTGCGCCCGCCCGCCCGCTCTCCGACGAGTTGCTCTCGCTGGTCGACCTGCTGATTCCCAATCGCACCGAGGCCGAGCTGCTCTCGGGAGTCCGTATCGCGGAGTGGGAGGATGCCGAATCGGCGGCCGTCCGGCTTCATGAACGCGGCGTCGGCAGCGTGCTCATTACGCTCGGCTCGCGCGGGGCGCTCTGTTTCGACGGCATACGCCATGAGCGCATCGCATCCTGTCCGGTCAAATCCGTCGACTCGACCGGTGCGGGCGATACGTTCTGCGGTGCGCTCTGCGTGGCGCTCTCCGAAGGCCGCGACCTCGTGGCGGCGGCCCGTTTCGCTTCGCTCGTGGCGTCGATTTCGGTGACTCGGGTCGGAGCGCAGCAGGCGATCCCCTATCGGACGGAGGTGGATCGGGCGCTCGCTGCGCAATCCTGACCGTAAGGACGAACCTTGAAAAACTATACCTAAAACCCTATTGTATGAGAAACCTGAACTTAAAGGTTCTCGTCTGCGCGCTCGCTTTTGCTTCGGCGGGATGCAGCGACGAGAGCGAACCGAATGCGGTGCCTGTCGCGCCTATTCTGAAGGAAGTGGTCATGCCGGCAGAGAGCAGGGCGCTTCCCGGAACCACGGTGACGATCTCCGGAAAGGGATTCGATGTCTCCGACAAGATTTTCTGCGAGTCGCTCGCGGAGGAGCTCGATTTCGTACCCGAAATCGAGCATGTAAACGACCAGGGCATCTCGTTCGCCATCCCGGCGGAGGCCGCTGGCCCCTATGCCGTGACGGTCGAGCGCGCCGGTTTGACGAGCCGTCTGCCCGGCGAGCTGAAAGTGCCTTATGTCATCGTCATCGAAGGGCTGTCCGTGCCTTCGGGCAACGTGGTGCGCGGCGCCGTACTCGCTGTCCGGGGCAGCGGTTTCGAAGCCGGCGACGTGGCGAACTTCTCGTCTGACGGATATCCGGGCGGTACGATCGTCGCGACGGACGTGAACGTTACGGACTCCGGTATCGAAGTGAAGATTCCCGAGTCGTGCTACGGTGTCAATACGCTGACGATCGTGCGCGGCACGCGCCAGGCCAACCTCGGCCGGGTGAATGTCTCCGTTTCGGTCGGCGACGAGGTCGGCGGCGGTATCGTCTTCTACACCTCCGACAAGGGGCTGCACGGGCTGATCGTCAAACGGACCAACACCGGCACGCCGACCCAGCAGTGGGGGCCGACGTCGCTGCACGGAGGTACGAAAAAGGATCTTTACACCGGTAAGGAGAATACGCGCCTTTGCGTGGCCAAGATGGCCGATTTCCATCAGCAGTTCGCTACCTGGCCCGCGGACAAGCTGTCGGCCGCCGAGCTGTGCGCCGCCGAGAGCGAAACGGTCGACGGCGTGGTTTACGACGACTGGTTCCTCCCCTCGCAGCAGGAGCTGGCGGAACTCTTCAAGGCTCGGGCTGCCGGCCTTTTCTCGGGCGGCAAGTCTGCGGCCGATCTTCCGGCCAACAACTACTGGACGTCGACCGAGGGCGACAACGATGCCAACGCTCCGATCTGGAGCGCCTACTACGTGAATTTCTACGAAACGGAGTCGCTCGTGTCGAGCAACAGCGACAAGGAGGCTTGGCAGATCGGTATTCGCGCCATCCGTCAATTTTAGCGAACCTACTAACCGAATAAAACGATGAAAAAGATACTTTTCGTGCTGACAGTCTTGCTGTTGGCCGTTACCCCCCCCCTCCGGGCCCAGAATCGGGTCGAGGGCGTGGTGATGAATGAGAATTCCGATGCGCTCGCCGGCGTCGCGGTGGTTGTCAAGGGCACGCAGCGCGGTGTGTCGACCGATGCCCGCGGGCACTTCGCCATCGAGGCGAAGAGGGGCGAGTCGCTGCTGTTCTCCTACATGGGAATGATCGATCAGACGGTCCCCGTGGCTTCGGGCCGTATGGAGGTCCGCATGGTTTCCGACAACTTCAACCTCGACGACGTGGTGGTGATCGGTTACGGCTCGGCCAAGAAGAGCGACCTGACGGGCTCCGTGGCGTCGGTCAAGCCCGATGCGCTCAAGAACGGCAAGGTCGGCATGGTTTCGTCGGCCCTTCAGGGTGCGGCGGCCGGTGTGCAGGTGACGCAGGGGAATATGAAGCCCGGTGCCGATGCCAGCATTCTCATCCGCGGCGCGGGCTCGATCAATGCCGGAACCGAGCCGCTCTACATCATCGACGGCGTACCCGTGCAGGGCGGTCTTCAGGATCTTTCGGCCGTCGACATCCAGTCGATCGAGATCCTCAAGGACGCGTCGTCGGCTTCGATCTACGGTTCGCGCGGTTCGAACGGCGTGGTGCTCGTGACCACGAAAAACGGTACGGCCGGCAAGACCCGCGTTTCGTTCAATGCGACGGCCGGCGTGCAGAAGCTGATGAACAAGCAGGACATGATGACTGCTCAGCAGTACTACGATCTGATCGAATCCTCGGGTCAGAACTACACCTGGTCGTCGGCCGAGCTGCGCCATCTGAGCCGCGGCGAATCGACCGACTGGCAGGATGCCGTGACGCAGGACGGCAGCTTCCAGAACTACAGCTTCTCCGTGTCGGGCGGCGGCAAGTCGACGACCCACTATCTCGGTCTGGACTACTACGATCAGGAGGGTACGGTCAAGAATTCGTCGTTCAACAAGTTCACCGTCCGTTACAACATGGACGCCACGCTCAACAAGTGGCTGCGCTCGGGTGTCCGCGTGAATGTCGTCGAGTCGAAGCTGATGAACATCAACGAGGAGTCCGATTCGGGCTACGGCACGATGCACAGCGCCATTACGGCCCAGCCGACGGCGCCGATCTACAACGACGACGGCAGCTATTTCGACGGCTTCCTCAATACGAAAGCCAACCCCGTGGCCATCGTCGACCTGCTCGACAAGGCGACCAAGCGCACCCGTGCCGTCGGGTCGTTCTACCTCGAACTGGAGCCCGTAGAGAATCTCCGCATCCGTTCGGACAATGCCGGCGAGCTGGTCTTCTTCAAAGTCGACGAGTATGAGGACGGCCGCATGGGCCAGCACTATACGGCCGACGGCCACGCCCGCATCATGTCCAACAAGAAGAGCTACTGGCAGACCGAGAACACCGTTACCTACGATCTGATCCGCGAGCGTCACAAACTGACGGTCATGGGCGGCTTCTCGGCTTCGCAGGTCCGCTACGAGGAGGTGACCGCCGACTCGAAGGGGCTCGATCCCACCACGAAGTACAACAACCTGGGCGGTGCCGCCACGCACGGCCCCAACGGCTCCTACGCTTCCGGTTCGTCGCTCGTGTCATTCTACGGCCGTGCCACCTACAATTTCGACGAGCGCTACCTGCTGACGCTGACCATGCGCGGCGACGGCTCCTCGCGTTTCGCCCCCGGGCACCGCTGGGGCTACTTCCCCTCGCTGGCCGCCGCATGGCGTGTGTCGGAGGAGCCTTTCATGAAGAGCGCCGCATGGGTGGACAACCTCAAGGTGCGCATCAGCGCCGGTATGCTCGGCAACCAGAACATCGGCGACTACTCCCATGCCGCACAGATCAGCCAGGGCGGTTCGGGACTCGACTACGTGTTCGGCGGAAACCTCGCTTCGGGAGCCGTCTATACGACGATCAGCAATCCCGAGCTGACGTGGGAGAAGGCCAAGCAGCTCGATCTCGGTATCGACTTCGGGTTCCTCGGCAACCGCATCGCCGGTACGATCGAAACCTACTACAAGCGGACGACCGATCTGCTGTGGACGGTTCCGCTGCCTTTGGAGTCGGGCTACCGCAGCTCGATGACCAACGTGGGCGTCCTCGACAACAAGGGCGTCGAGTTTACGCTCAATACGGTGAATGTCAATATGCGCAACTTCCAGTGGACTACGTCTTTCAATATCTCCTACAACCGCAACGAGATCGTCGAGCTTTACGACGGCAAGCAGGATGTCAACAAGTCGCTCTTCGTGGGCCACTCGCTGGGCGAGTTCTACCTGCTGCACTCCGCTGGCATTTGGCAGATTCCCGATGCCGAGCAGGCTGCCGCATACGGAGCCTATCCGGGCGACCGCAAGATCTACGATCGCGACGGGAATAACGTCATCAACGGCGAGGACCGCATGTTCGCCGGCCAGAGCACCCCGACGTGGTTCGGCGGTCTGACCAACACGTTCCGCTTCTACGGTGTCGACCTCACGCTCTTCATGAACTTCGCGGGCGGTCACAAGATCAACAACTCGCTGCTGCGTTCGCAGAACTCCTACAATGTCTGGGGCAACATGAGCAAGGACTACTACGAGGGTTATTGGCGCATCGACCGTCCGAGCGACGTCTATCCGGCTCCGCGCGTGGGCAGCGCCTATGCCAACGGCGATGGTACGGACGCCAACCTGCAGGATGGCAAATACCTACGCATCAAGAACCTCGAAATCGGCTATACGCTGCCGAAGCGCTGGACCGACGCGATCCGCGCCAGCAGCGTCCGCCTCTTCTTCTCGGTGCAGAACCTGGCCACGTTCACCGGCTACACGGGCTATGACGTGGAGGCTTGGGACAACACCAATCCTTATCCCGGATCGCGCAGCTACATCGGCGGGATCTCCGTCAATTTCTAAAACGTAAATCAAGACAAGAATCATGAAAAAACTGATATATGCTGCGGCTTGTCTGCTGACCGTCGTCGCCGTCTCCTGCGAAAGTTTCCTCGACGAAACGCCCAAGAGCACGCTGACCCCGCAGAACTCTTTCAAGGACGAGGCAGACTGGAACAAGACCCTGACGGCGGCCTACGGATCGTTGCAGAACATCACTGCCGGCTTCGAGGCCAAGTATGCCATCACGCTGGGCGAGTTCGGCACCGACGAGGTGATCCCCTTCGACCTGGGGTGGGCCGCCTATGCCGAGCTGCACTACTATACGTTCTCGGCGCAGCACGCCTTTCTGGACAACCACTACGGGCACTGCTACGATGGCGTCAAGCGATGCAATATCGTGATCGATATGCCGGCCGATGCCGCCGTGAGCAGCTCCGCCCGCACGATGATGATCGCACAGGCCCGGTTCCTGCGTGCGCTCTTCTATTTCGACCTGGTGCGCATGTACGGCGGCGTGCCCCTCTGGACCTCGGGTTCGGTGGATCGCGACCAAATCATGAAGCCGCGCGCCACGGCCGACGAGGTGTACGACCTGATCGTCTCGGATCTGCGCGCCGCGGCCTCCGTGCTGCCCGCGAAGTGGTCGGAGAACTCCGACAAGGGCCGCGCCACCTCCTATGCCGCGAACGCCATCCTGGGCCGCGTGCTGTTGCAGTGGGGGCGTCCTGCCGAGGCGCTCGCCGCCCTCGACCTGGTTTACGGCAAGTTCCGTCTTTACGACGACTACTCCTTCATCTTCTCGCCCGCGCATAAGAACGAGGAGATCGAGAATATCTTCGAGGTGCAGTTCCGCCACTCGGGCAAGTGGGGCGAGGAGGGTTCGCTCCAACACAGCTACTGGGGCCCGCGCGGGGTCGGCGGCCCGACCGCTTTCGGCGGCTGGGGCGGCTTCGGAGCTTCGCAGTACCTCTACGACAGCTATGCCGACAACGACCGTCGCAAGCAGGCCTTCTTCTGGACCGAGTTCGGAGGCATCCGTCAGGATCCGCCGTGCATCAGGAAGTTCTGGGACGAGAACTACGGCAACGAGATCGAGAACGACGACCTGAATTTCATCTACATGCGTTATGCCGACGTGTTGCTGATGCGTGCCGAGGCGCTGAATGCCGTGAACGACGCGACGAATGCCAAATACGACTGTCTGAACGAGGTGCGCCGTCGTGCGGGAGTCGCCGAGGTCTTTTCGGAGACCAACGAGCGGTTCGCTGAGATCCTGCTCGAAGAGCGTATGAAGGAGCTCTGCTGCGAGCATCTGCGCCGCTTCGACCTGATCCGTTTCGGCAAGCTCGCGCAGCAGGTGCGTCTTGCGCACGGTGTCGAGGTGCGCGATCACCACGTGCTTTATCCCATTCCGCAGAGTGCGATGGACGCCAACGATGCGATTACGGAGAACAATCCGGGTTATTGATCTGAAAAAAATATTATCTGTAGCATATGAAAACGACATTTCGATTTGCCTGCGCCCTGTTGTTCGTCGCAGCGGCCGGATGCGAAAAAGAGGGCGGTCAGCGCCTGGCCGATGTCGAACTCGGTCGCACGACGGTGGAGAACGGTGTGGTGACGGTGGTGCCGACCGAATACTATCAGGCTTTCCGCAACCCGATGAAGGGGCTGCGCGAGTTCTTCGGTCCGGGATACGACAAGAAACGCGATGAATACCCCTATCCCTACGGTTCGATCATCAAGGAGTACATGCAGTGGAACATGATGGAGGATGTCGAGTCGGATGGCGTGGACAAGGTGATCGCCTACAGCGACCATCGCTGGGAGGGCGTCGAGGATATGAACGTCAAGGTGATTCCGCGTCCGTTCATCATCTGGATGGAGCCCTACGAGGGCGGATACCCGAAGAACACCTACACGAACCATCCCGACGATCTGAACGGCTGGCACTGGCCTTCGGACTTCCCGATGGAGGTGCGTTCGGCCGACGACAATACCCCTTCGACAGGCGGTTACTTCGATCCGCGGTTTCAGGATCGCATGAAGAAGCTCGTTGCCAAACTGGGCGAGGCGTGGGACAACGATCCGCGCGTGGCCTATGTCGAGATGGGGCTCATCGGCGAGTGGGGCGAGCATCACGATCCCAACGTTACGACCGTATGGCTGCCCCACACGCAGTCGTTCCATGTGGCCAACCGCACCTGGATTCCGGGTATCGAGAAGACCCTGGGCGATGCGTTCCGCGACGCTTTCAAGAACAAGAAGGTGATGGTCCGCTACGCTTACGAGTTCGAGGACTACGACTTCGGCATCTACTGGGATTCGTGGGCTATCGACGAGGAGCTGGAGCGAGGTTACAATGCCATGGTCAAGCGCGGCGACTATTGGCGCGATCAGGTCGTGGGCGGCGAGATCACCTGGAACTGGGGCTCGCTGATGGCCAACGGCTACAAGAGCTTCGAGGATTGCGTGGCCGACACCGGAACCCGTGCCCTGGTGCTGGAGCAGATCCGCACGCTGCACTGCAACCACCTGGGCGGCATCACGTGGGCCAACTTCAAGGATCAGCAGTTCCAGACCAATGCCGCTACGATACAGAAGGCGCTCGGCTATCGTTTCGTGATCCGGCAGTTCAGCTATCCGACGCGCATCGAGCGCGGCGTGCCGTTCGAGGTGAAACTCGACGTGGTGAACACGGGTTCTTCGCCCTTCTATTACGACTGGCCCGTGGAGGTGGCGCTGCTCGATGCCGAAACGCATGAAAAGGTGTGGGGTGCGACGCTCGACGACGTACATGTCTCGCAGTGGATGCCCGGCGACCGGTGGGACAAGGCCAAGAACTGCTATGCGGTGCCGGCGGAGGTGAACGAGGTGGCCGGCACGCTGACCCTCGATGAGGATCTGGCTCCCGGCAAGTACATCGTGTCGGTCGCCGTACTCGACCCGGCGGGCATGCTCCCCTCGCTGCGCTTCGCGGCCATGAACTACTTTACGGGAGGCCGCCATCCGATGGGTTACGTCGGCGTGGGGGCTGAGAGCGACGAGTATGCGCTGACCTACGGTTTCGACGATATCCAGGCCGATAAGACGCTGCACTATGTCGTCGAGAAATAGGTTGGCGGCGGCATTCGCACTGTGCGCCTTCGTTTGCGCAGGCTGTGCGGGGCGGGGGACTCCCGCCCGCTACACGGCCGCGTGCGACGAAGGCCGCGTGCGTGTCCGGATGGTCGAATACGAACCCGCCCTGCGCAATCCGATGAAAGGATTCCGGGAGTTCTTCATGATCGGCACTGACCGACGGCGTGCGGAGTATCCCTATCCCTACGGTTCGCTCGTCAAGGAGTACATGCAGTGGAACATGCTCGAAAACGTCGAGTCGGACGGCGTAGAGAAGATCGTCGCCTACAGCGACCGCCGCTGGCAGGGCGTCGAGGAGCAGAATGTGAAGGTTATTCCGCGCGTGCTGCTCGTGTGGGTCGAGCCGTGGCACGGAGGATGGGCCAAGGACGAGGCCAATCCCGACGATCTGAACGGCTGGCACTGGCCCTCGGACCTACCCGGCGAGACGGGGCCCTACAAGCAGATTCCGGGTTCGGTCGGCGCCTATGTCGAGCCGCAGGATTCGCTGACGACGATCCGGGGCGGATATTTCGATCCGTCGTTTCCGGAGCGTGTGAGGAGGCTCGTCGCCAAGCTGGGCGAAGCGTGGGACGACGATCCGCGCGTGGCTTATGTCGAGATGGGCATCGTCGGCGAATGGGGCGAACACCATGACCCCGACCTGTCGACCCTCTTCGCGCCGCACGACGAGCCGCGGCATGTCGACGGCCGCACGTGGATTCCGGGCATGCAGCAGGTGCTGGGCGATGCGTTCCGCGATGCTTTCAGGAACAAGAAAGTGATGGTGCGTTATGCCTACGAGTTCGAGGATTACGACTTCGGCATCTACTGGGACTCGTGGTCTCAGCCCGAGGAGCAGCAGCGCGGGTACGACGCGATGTTGCGCCGCGGCGACTACTGGCGCACGCAGCCCGTGGGCGGCGAGATCACCTGGAACTGGGGATCGCTGGCCCGCTATCCGAGTTTCGAGGCGGTGGTGGCCGACGACACGACCCGGCGTTTCGTCGTGGAGCAGATCCGCAACCTGCACTGCAACCATCTGGGAGGCATCACATGGGCCGACTTCGACGATCCGGTATTCGCACGGAATGCCGCCGAGCTGCAAAAGGCGATGGGGTATCGTTTCGTGCTGGACGAGGCGGACTATCCCTGCCGGATCGAGGCGGGCGAGCCGTTCGGGGTGACCTTCTCGCTGCGCAATACGGGCTCTTCGCCCTTCTATTACGACTGGCCTGCGGAGGTGGCGCTGCTCGATGCCGCGACGCACGAAAAGGTGTGGGGCGCGACGCTCGACGACGTGCGCATCTCGCAGTGGATGCCCGGCGAGGAGTGGGATGCCGACCGACAGGCTTACCGCAAGGCCCCCGAATCGGTGACGGTGCGGGCGCAGCTCGTGGCGGAGGGTGTCGCCGCCGGACGTTATATCCTGGCACTGGGAGTTCTCGATCCTGCCTGCGGCCGTCCGACGCTGCGTTTCGCCAATACCAACTATTTTACGGGCGGCTATCATCCGCTCGGGTATGTCGGAGTCGGCGTGCCGGAGAGCGATCCCGCGCTCGATCCCGCATGTTTCGACGATTTGCAAAGCGATACTACATTGAATTACAAAATCTAAAGCTTTTTCCATGAAACGACTTCCGATTCTTCTGTTCGTGTTGTTGCTGGCCGTTTCCTGCGGCCGTCGCACGGCCGAGGAGCACCCCGTCCGAATTATTTTCGATACGGATCTGGGCAACGATATCGATGACGTGCTGGCGCTCGAAATGCTGCTCAACTACGAGCGGGAGGGCCGGGCCGAACTGCTGGGCGTGACGCTCTGCAAGGCCAATCCCCATACCGCCGAGTTCGCCGACGGCTATCTGCGGGCCGCCGGTCGCGGCGACATGCCGCTGGGCTTCGCCCATCGGGGCGTGACGCCCGAGGACGGGAGCTATCTGCTGCCGACGCTCGGTGCGTCGTTCGACGGGCAGCCGCTGCTCAGTCCCGAGCGCACGGCCGACGAGCTGCCCGAAGGTTATGTGCTGCTGCGGCAGCTGCTGGCGCAGCAGCCCGATGCGTCGGTCGTACTCGTCGCCGTGGGGCCGTTGACCAACATCGGCAATCTGCTCGCGAGCGAGGCTGACGAGATCTCACCCCTCGCGGGGCGTGAACTGGTGGCGGCCAAAGTGAAGCGCGTGGTGACGATGGCCGGCTTGTTCGGCGACGAATTCGATTTCCCGGAGTGGAATGTCATGTGCGACGTCGAGGCGGCGCAGCGGACCTTCCATCTCTGCCCCGTGATGCTGACGACGACCGGCTGGGAGGTCGGCAACCGCTTGCTCTATCCGCACGAGAGCATCCTGAACGACTTCGGCGATCCCGAGGCCAGTCCCCTGGCGGTGGCTTACTGCCACTATATGGAGATGCCCTACGATCGGCAGACGTGGGATCTGACCGCCGTGCTGGAGGCCGTGGAGCCCGGCGTGTGGTTCGACCGCTCGCCCCGGGGCCGGATCCGGATCGCTGATGACGGTCGGAGTACGCTCGACGTGGCGGCGGAGGGCGTGCAGGATTATCTGATCATTCCGCAGGAACGCACGGCGGCGGCTCTGGAGGCGCTCGTCGCCCGGACTGCGGGTAAAACGCCGGAGCAATGAGACGCTGGGTGATCGCACTGCTGGCGCTGGCAGCCCTGCTGCCGGCCTCGGCCGGCCGGCGGCCGCTGGCGAGTGTCCTGTCTCCCGACGGTAAAAACCGGGTGGAGGTGTCGTTCGACGGCGGGACGCTGTGTTACGAAGTATTCCGCAACGACGACCGGATTCTGGCGCCGTCGCCCCTTTCGATGAGCGTCGAAGGGCGGACGTGGGGCGCCGATGCCCGGCCTCGCAAGGTCGTGCGGCGGCGTGTGGAACGCGTAGACCGGCCGGTCGTACCCCGCAAGAGCGCCGAGCTTCGCGATGCCTATTGCGAGGCGGCGCTCCATTTCCGCGGATACCGTGTCGAGGTGCGTGCTTATGACGACGGCGTGGCTTATCGCTTCGTCGGCACGACGCCCGAAGAGGGGCGTGTCGAACGCGAGCAGGTCTGTTATCGCTTCGATGGCGATTACCCCTCGCTAACGCTGCTGACCAAGGAGTTGCAGAATTGGTTCGAGGAGGATTACACCGAGCGGAGGCTCGGGGCGCTGCCTGCCGACAGCATGTCGATCGCGCCGGTCATGGTGCGTGTCGGCCGCTATGGGGTGCTGCTCGCCGAGGCGAATCTGTACAGCTATCCGGGCCTTTACCTGCATCCTGCGGGGCTGGGTTTCGAGGGGGTTCAGGCCGCCTATCCGAGCCGGGAGGAGTTTCGCGACGGCACGAACAAGCTCTATGCCGTCGAGCGCGAACCGTGGCTCGTGAAGTGCGGGCTCGATCGGGCTTTCCCGTGGCGCGTGACGGGGATCTTCGACGATGACGCCTCGATGCTCGCCAGCGACCTGGTTTACCTGCTCTCCGAGAAGAGCGACCGCGACTATGCGTGGGTTCGGCCGGGCAAGGTGCTTTGGGACTGGTGGAATCATAACAATATCTACGGTGTCGATTTCGAGGCCGGCATCAATACGGCGACTTACCTCTATATGGTCGATTTCGCTGCGGAGCACGGCATCGAGTATCTGCTCATCGACGAGGGGTGGTCGGGACGCGACGACCTGCTGACGCTCGCTCCCGGCGTGGATATTCCTGCCGTCTGCCGCCATGCGGCCGAAAAAGGCGTCGGCATCCTGCTGTGGGCCAAGTGGATCAATGTGGACCGGCAGCTCGACGAGGCATTCGAACGGATGGCTTCGTGGGGTGTGCGCGGCGTGAAGATCGACTTCATGGACCGCAACGACGCCCGAATGGTCGACTTCTACGAGCGGGTGGCCCGCAAGGCCGAGGAGTGTCGGCTGCTGATCGATTTCCACGGCTCCTATCCCAACGAGGGAATGCGGGCGAAGTATCCGCTGCTGATGACCCGCGAGGGAGTGGTCGGCCTGGAGTATAACAAGTGGAGCGAGCGTGCGACGCCGCGCCACGATCTGATCATTCCGTTCCTGCGCATGTGGGTCGGCCCGATGGACTACACGCCGGGCGCCATGCTCAATGCGCAGCCCGAGTCGTTCCGGATCAGCCATGTCGAGCCGATGAGCCAGGGTACGCGGGCCCATCAGCTGGCCATGTACGTCGTCTACGAGAGTCCGTTGCAGATGCTTTCGGACAGTCCGACGAAGTACCTCGAAAACCCCGAGTCGTTCGCATTTCTGAAGCAGGTGCCGACCGTCTGGGACGAGACCCGTCCGCTGTTCGGCACCGTCGGAAGCAACGTCGGCGTGGCACGTCGCAGCGGCGACATGTGGTTCGTCGGCGTGATGGGCGGCAGCGAGGCGCAGTCGCTCGCGGTCGATCTTTCGTTCCTCGGCGGGGGAGTGTGGGAGATGACCCAGTGGGCCGACGGTGCGAATGCCGCGACGAACGGCAAGGACTGCCGCCGCAGCGCGCTGCGGGTGACTGCTGCCGACCGGATTCCCGTGGCCCTGGCGCCCGGTGGCGGTTTTGCGGCGGTGATCCGCCGGGGAAGCGGCGCCGAATGAACCCGGCCGGCCTCCGGAGCCGTCGCCGCTCCTTCCCCGAAGAGCTTCGGGAGGCGCCGGCGCACGATCGGGACGATCGAATCGAATACTAACCAAAATCTGAATTATGTATATTGTAGGCAACTATTTTACGGCGGTCGTATTCTGTCTGATTACGATGCTGTGCTGGGGTTCGTGGGGCAATACGCAGAAACTCGCTTCGAAGAGCTGGCGTTACGAACTCTTCTATTGGGATTACGTGATCGGCATGGTGCTCTTCGCGCTGGCGCTGGGTCTGACGATGGGCAGCACGGGCGATGCGGGCCGTTCGTTCCTCGCCGATCTGGGGCAGGCCGAATGGGCAGCCGCGGGATGCGTGCTGCTGGGCGGCGTGATCTTCAACGCCTCGAACATCCTGCTCTCGGCCTCGGTGTCGCTCGCGGGCATGGCCGTGGCCTTCCCGCTGGGCGTGGGTATCGCGCTGGTGTTGGGCGTTGTGGTCAACTATATCGGCGCGCCTTCGGGAAACGCATCGGCGCTCTTCGCGGGCGTGGCTCTCATCGTGCTGGCCATCGTCTGCAACGGCATCGCCTCGGGGCGTATGTCGCAGGGCGAGGAGGATCGCCGGAACAACCGCAAAGGGTTGTGGCTCGCGCTGGCGGCCGGCGTGCTGATGTCGCTCTTCTACCGCTTCGTGGTGATGGGCATGGATGTCGAGAACTTCCAGTCGCCCGCCGCAGGGATGCTGACCCCCTATTCGGCGATCTTCGTCTTCTCGCTCGGCGTGCTGGCCAGCAATCTCCTCTTCAATACGCTGGTCATGCGCCGTCCGTTCGTCGGCGAGCCCGTGAGCTACCGTGCCTACTTCGGCGGATCGCTGCCGACGCACCTCGTAGGCATGCTGGGCGGTGCCGTGTGGTGTCTCGGTACGGCCTTCAGCTATATCGCTTCGGGCGAGGCCGGGCCGGCTATCTCCTATGCGCTCGGACAGGGCGCTCCGATGGTCGCCGCCGTGTGGGGAGTCTTCGTCTGGAAGGAGTTTCGGGGGGCGTCGATGCTTGTGAAGCGGCTGCTGGCCCTCATGTTCGTGCTCTTCGTGGGCGGGCTGGCACTCATTATCTCCGCCGGCAACTGACGCCGTATTCCGCAAAGTGAAAGGGCTGCCCCGACGGGCAGCCCTTTTCTTTCACGCGGCGTGCGGGTTATTTCGCGGCGTTCGAGCGCCACAGGGCGGACATCTCCTCCAGCGTCTTGCCCTTCGTTTCGGGCACCCAGCGCCAGACGAAGATCGCCGAGGCGAGCGACATCAGCGCATAGAGGCAGTAGGTGCCGCCGATGCTCCAGGCGCTCAGCGAGGGGAACGTGGCCGAGACGAGGAAGTTCGAGATCCACTGCGCCGCGACGGCGATGGCCACGGCCTGCGAACGGATCGTGTTGGGGAAGATTTCGGCGATGAGCACCCAGCAGATCGGGCCCCACGACATCATGAACGAAGCCGTATAGATGATGATGAAGACGAGGGCCGCCAGGCCGATCGAGTCGGTGAACGAGAGTGCGGCCAGCGCGACCATACCGATCATCATGCCGGCCGAACCGATGATGAGCAGCGGCTTGCGGCCCACCTTGTCGACGGTGAAGATCGCCACGACGGTGAAGAGGATGTTGACGATGCCCATCACGACCGTCTGCACCATCGATGCGTCGCCCGTGGCGCCCATGTTCTCGAAGATGCGCGGTGCGTAGTAGAGCACGACGTTGATGCCGACGGCCTGCTGGAAGAACGAGAGCAGCACGCCGATCGCGATCACGGCGACGCCGTAGGCGAAGAGCCGTTCGCGCTTCTCGTGCACCGTGGCTTTGATGTCGGCCAGGATCGAGCGGGCCTCCTCGCTGCCGTTGATGCGTGCGAGGATCGAGAAGGCACGGTCGTCGCGGCCCCTCAGGGCGAGGAAGCGCGGCGTCTCGGGGACGAGCAGTACGAGCAGTCCGAATGCGCCGGCCGGGAAGGCCTCGCTGACGAACATCCGGCGCCAGCCGATGGCGTTCATGGCGCTTTGGATGGCTTCGGAGGTGTCGCCCAGCGAATTGCGGATCAGGTAGTTGACGAAGTATACGACCAGCATGCCGAAGATGATGGCGAACTGATTGCACGATACGAGCGTGCCGCGGATGCGTGCGGGCGAGATCTCGGCGATGTACATCGGGCAGACGGCCGAGGCCAGTCCGACGCCGATGCCGCCCAGGATGCGGTAGAGGTTGAAGACGACGAGCAGCGTCTTCGACGCTTCGCCGTAGGGCAGGATGCCGCTTTCGGGGCACCACGAGCCGACGGCCGAGATGAAGAACATGATCGCCGCGGCGATGAGCGAGCGTTTGCGGCCCAGGCGCGACGCCATCAGGCCCGAGATCGCGCCGCCGATGACGCAGCCGAGCAGGGCGCTCGAAGCCGTGAATCCGTGCCACCCCGAGGTGTAGAGGTCGCCCAGACCGTTGCGGAAGAAGTTTTCGAGGGCTTTCTCGGCTCCCGATACCACGGCGGTGTCGTAGCCGAAGAGCAGTCCGCCGATGATCGCCACCAGAACGATGGAGAAGAGGTAGAGACGGCTGCCCTGTGTGTTGGTTTGTGTCGAAGTCATAGGTTGTCAGGTTGGTTGGGT
Organism: uncultured Alistipes sp.; assembly: GCA_947178025.1. Classification (GTDB taxonomy): domain Bacteria; phylum Bacteroidota; class Bacteroidia; order Bacteroidales; family Rikenellaceae; genus Alistipes. The sequence continues at coordinate 27,812 of CAMWWU010000004.1, forward strand.
TGCCGGCCTTCGGGCCGGAAAAATACCCGGCGCCCGGACCTCTTCCGGGGAAGAGATCCGGGGCGGGTGTGCGGATGCGGTCGGAATTATACGTACATGTTCACGATCGCCTCGTAGAGCTCCTGCTTGCCGCTGTGGGGCACGGGCTCGTGGGTGCGGGCGTACTCGGCCACCTGCTCCAGGGTCAGCTTGCCCTCTTCGAACGCCTTGCCTTCGCCGGCGTCGTAGGAGGCGTAGCGGTCGGCGAGCATCCGGGTGTAGGGCGAGTTTTCGAGGATGTCGGCAGCGATCAGCAGCGCGCGGGCCATGACGTCCATCGCGGCGATGTGGGCGATGAAGAGGTCTTCGGGGTCGGTCGAGTTGCGGCGCGTCTTGGCGTCGAAGTTCGTGCCGCCGCCCTGGAGGCCGCCGCCGCGGATGATGACCAGCATGGCCTGCACCATCTCGTAGAGGTCGATCGGGAACTGGTCGGTATCCCAGCCGTTCTGGTAGTCGCCGCGGTTGGCGTCGATCGATCCGAGCATGCCGTTGTCGACGGCGCACTGCAACTCGTGCTCGAAGGTGTGGCCGGCCAGCGTGGCGTGGTTGACTTCGATGTTCACCTTGAAATCCTTCTCCAGACCGTGGGCCTTCAGGAAGCCGACGACGGTCTCGGTGTCGACGTCGTACTGGTGCTTCATCGGCTCCATGGGCTTGGGCTCGATCAGGAAGTTGCCCTTGAAGCCCTTCGAACGGGCGTAGTCGCGGGCCATCGTCAGCATCGTGGCCATGTGCTCCTTCTCGCGCTTCATGTCGGTGTTGAGCAGCGACATGTAACCCTCGCGGCCGCCCCAGAAGACGTAGTTTTCACCGCCCAGCTCGATCGTGGCATCGATGGCGTTCTTGATCTGCAGCATGGCGCGGGCCGCCGTGTCGAAATCGGGGTTGGTCGAGGCGCCGTTCATGTAGCGGCCGTTCGAGAAGACGTTGGCCGTGCCCCACAGCAGCTTGATGCCCGTTTCGGCCTGCTTCTGCTTGGCGTAGGCTACGATCTCCTTGAGGTTCTTCTCGTACTCCTCGACCGTGGCGGCCTCGTCCACGAGGTCTACGTCGTGGAAGCAGTAGTACTCGATGCCCATCTTCTGCATGAACTCGAAGCCGGCGTCCATCTTGGCCTTGGCGCGCTCCATGGGGCAGGCCGACTCGTTCCAGGGGAACTGCTTCGTGCCGCCGCCGAACTGGTCGCCGCCCTCGGCGCAGAGGGTGTGCCACCAGGCCATCGAGAAGCGGAACCAATCCTTCATCTTGCGGCCGGCTACGACCTGCTCGGGATTGTAGTAGCGGAAGGCCATCGGGTTCTTCGACTCCTTGCCTTCGAATGCGATCTTACCCACGGAGGGGAAATACTCTTTTGTTGCCATAGTTTTTATTTGTTATTAAGTGTATGCGAATTAATTTTTGATTCGGTGCTCCACCTCCCGTTTCCAGGCCCGATAGCCTTTTTCGAGTGCCTCGCGGTCGGCCTCGACCGGCTCCACGACTTCGAGGCGCCGGAGCGAGGCGAACGCCTCCTCGCGCGTGCGGTAGTAGCCGGCGCCCAGCGCGGCACCGCGGGCGGCACCCAGGGCGTTGTCGGTGTTGAAGAGCTCGATGCGGGCCCCGGTGAGGGTGGCCAGCGTGCTGCGGAAGAGCGGCGAGAGGAAGAGGTTGGCCTGCCCGGCGCGGATGACGTCGGGCTTGAGCCCCATTTCGCGCATGATGTCGATGCCGTAGCGGAACGAGTAGGCGATGCCCTCCTGCGTGGCGCGCAGGATGTGGGCCGTGGTGTGGCGGTTGAGGTCGATGCCGACGAGTGCCGCTCCCGTGGTGCGGTTTTCGAGCACGCGCTCGGCGCCGTTGCCGAACGGCAGCACGAGCAGACCGTCCGATCCGGCGGGCGCCGTGGCGGCCAGGTCGTTCATCTCGGGGTAGGAGAGCGTGTTCTGCACGACGTTGCGGTGCGTCCAGGAGTTCATGCACCCCGTGCCGTTGATGCAGAGCAGGATGCCGTAGCGGGGTGCTTCGGGACGGTGGTTGACGTGCACGAAGGTGTTCACGCGCGACAGCGGGTCGGCCTTCGGGGTGTCGACGACGCCGTAGACGACACCGCTCGTGCCGCCCGTCGCGGCGATCTCGCCCGCCTCCATGACGTTGAGCGAGAAGGCGTTGTTCGGCTGGTCGCCGGCGCGGTAGGAGATCGGCGTGCCGGCGGGAATGCCCAGCAGCCGCTCGGTGGCCTCGTCCGTGCGGGCCTCGATGCCGATCGAGACGCCCGCCTCGGGGATCATCCGCTCCGGAATGCCGTAGTAGTCGGCGACGAATCCGGCGCGGCGCTCTTCGCGGAAGTCCCACAGAATCTGCTCCGAGAGGCCGCTGATGCTGGTCGACATGCGCCCCGAGAGGCGGTAGGCGATGTAGTCGCCCGGAAGCATGAACTTGTGCACGGCGGCGAAGAGCTCCGGTTCGTTGCGCTTGACCCAGGCGAGCTTCGAGGCCGTGAAGTTGCCCGGCGAGTTGAGCACGTGCTCCAGGCAGCGGTCGCGGCCGAGGGCTTCGAGGGCTTCGGCGCCGATTCCGACGGCCCGCGAGTCGCACCAGATGATCGATTTGCGCAGCGGGCGGCCCGCCTCGTCGAGGCATACGAGACCGTGCATCTGATAGGTGATGCCGATCGAACGCACGTCGCTCATCGGATGTTCGGCGGCCATGCGCCGAATGCCTTCGCAGGCGTAGTGCCACCACATTTCGGGGTCCTGCTCCGCCCAGCCGCTCTGCGGCGCGTCGATGGGCATCTCCTGCGCGGGGTTGGTCGAGGAGGCCACGCACTCGCCCGTCGCGATGTCGAGCAGCGAAACCTTGACCGAGGATGAACCGATGTCGATTCCTAAACTTTTCATTGGTCGGTTGAAATTAATATCTCCAGTTGTTGATGAATCCCAGCCGCAGCTTCTCCTTGAGCGCTCGTTTGTAGGCGCTGCGGTTGAACGTATAGTATTGGGCGGGTTTGTGCGCCACGCCCTGCTCCTTTTCGGCCGTGGGGGTCAGGAAACCCGAGGCGAGGATCTTCTTGCGGAAGTTGCGGTTGTCGATCTCGATGCCGAGCACCGCCGAGTAGAGCGTCTGCAACTCGCGGATGGTGAACTTGCGGGGCAGCAGCTCGAACGCCACGGGCGACTGGAGCATTTCGCGGCAGAGCATCGCCAGCGCCGAGGCCAGAATCTGCTTGTGGTCCATGGCCAGCCGCGGGATCGACTCCACGTCGACCCACTGGGCCCCCTTGGCGGTCGTGTAGGCGATCGTGGGGGCGTCGAGCTTCACCAGGGCGTAGTAGCCTACCGTCACCACCCGCTCGGTGCGGATGCCGTGGTGGCGGTTGATCCACTGCAACTCCTCGCCGCTGACACGCTGCGGGTCGGAGAAGATCTCCATCTGTTTGAGGTAGACTTTGCGCAGCCCGGTCGCCTCCTCCAGCACGCGGGAGGCAGCCTCGGGCAGCGTCTCGTTTTCGAGGATCATCGCTCCGGGGAGCTTGAGCTTGTCCAGCGGCGTGTCGGAGGTGTAGTAGCGCCGTTCGATCAGCAGGACTTTCAGCGTCCGGCCGTTGAAGCCGAAGACGGCGCAGTCCACCGACAGCGATTGGTTCATCTGAATGGACATGGTTGCGGTTTTAGGTTATTGCAAATGTACGTCTTATCGTGCGAAAAAGTAAATAAATGCCGGAAATTACGCTAACTGTCCGGCCGAATCCTCCGCAGCGCTTCGCCGTGCGCCGTTTCGGCGTATGCCGTATAAGGGGCTTTTATACGTTAAGTGTCTCGGGCGGATGGGGCTGCGCGAGGCGGTCGGTTCGTGCGTAAGGCATTGATAATGTTTCGATTCATTGCTTTTGTGCGGGCGCCTCTTCGCGTGTGCGTGTGCGGGCGGGCTATTTTTTTGTTCGGCAAATTCTCCCTATCTTTGGATTCGGAGCTGCATGCCGATTATCAACCAACCATAAAACATCATGAAAAAACTTTTGTTCTGTCTGCTGGCGGTCCTGCCGTCGGGGCTCTTCGCCCAGTCGGTCTGGACGTCCGATCTGGGAAACGGGAAGTATAAGAATCCGGTGCTCTTCGCCGACTACTCCGATCCCGATCTGATTCGCACGGGCGACGATTACTGGATGACCGCTTCGTCGTTCAACTGCGTCCCGGGACTTCAGATCCTCCACTCGACCGATCTGGTGAACTGGGAGATCGTCAACGCCGTCATGCCGCGTCTGTACGACGGCGAGGCGTTCGACAAACCCCTGCACGGAGAGGGTGTCTGGGCCCCCGCCATCCGTTTCCACGACGGCTGGTACTATATTTATTGGGGTGATCCCTACCGGGGCGTCTACATGTCCCGCACGCAGGATCCGCGCGGCGAGTGGTCGGAGCCGCTGCTGGTCAAGAAGGCCGACGGCATCATCGACACCTGCCCCTTGTGGGACGACGACGGGCGCGCCTACCTCGTGCACGGATGGGCCGGCTCCTGCGCCGGGCTCAAGAGCGTGCTGAGCGTCACGGAGATGTCGCCCGACGGCACGCGTCTGATCGGCGAGGAGGTGATGATTTTCGACGGTCACGGCGAGCACCCGACGGTCGAAGGGCCCAAGTTCTACAAGCGCAACGGCTGGTACTACGTCTTCGCTCCGGCGGGCGGCGTGAAGCCCGGCTGGCAGATCGTGCTCCGTTCGCGGTCGCCGTGGGGACCCTACGAGTGCCGCACGGTGCTGCATCAGGGCGACACGGAGACTCCCGGACCTCACCAGGGCGGCTGGGTCGAGGATGTCGAGGGCAACTCGTGGTTCATGCACTTCGTGGATATGTACGCCTACGGCCGTGTGGCGCATCTGCAACCGATGACCTGGAGCGACGACGACTGGTGCATCATCGGTGTCGACCGCAACGGCGACGGCATCGGCGAGCCGGTGGATACCTACCGCAAGCCCGCCTGCCATAACCCGATGCGCGGAACGGCGACGCCGGCCGACAGCGACGAGTTCTCGGGCCGCACGCTGGGGCTCCAGTGGCAGTGGCACGCCAATCCGCAGCCGGGATGGTACTTCAACAATCCGTCGGACGGGGAGCTGCGGCTCTACTGCCGGGCGCACGACGAGGCGTGGCGCAACCTGGCCGACAACGGCAATCTGCTGCTGCAAAAGGTCAACGCTCCGACCTATACGGCGACGACCAAGCTGCGTTTCCACCCCTCCTACGAGGGTGACCGCGCCGGTCTGATGATCATGGGCTACGACTATGCCACCGTGGGACTGCGTCTGGCGGAGGGGAAGATCCTCGTCGAGCAGAACGTGGCGGTGAAAGCCATCAAGAAGGGGGCGCCCGAAAAGAGCGTCGCTTCGGAGGAGTTCGCGGCGTCGGCGGATCCGGTGGACGTGTGGCTGCGCTGCCGCATCGAGCGGCAGGCCAACGACGACGGAACCCCGCGCATGGTGTGCCGCTTCTTCTGGAGCCGCGACGGCAAGCGCTTCCGTCCGATCGGCGAGCCCTTCACGGCCGATGCCGGACATTGGATCGGCGCCAAGATCGGCTACTACGCCGATGCGGAGATCCTCAAGAACGACGGCGGCTGGATCGACATCGACTGGTTCCGCACCTCGAAGTAATGCGAAGCGGGGGACGTTGCGAAACGTCCCCCGCTCGTTTTATCCGCCGGGCGGCGGGTCGGGATAAAATAAAAAAGGAGTTGAATTTTCAACTCCTTTTTTCGTGCCCAGGACAAGACTCGAACTTGCACGAACCTAATTGTTCACTACCCCCTCAAAGTAGCGTGTCTACCAATTTCACCACCTGGGCTTCGGGTCCTTTTCGGATTTCGAGTGTGCAAATATAGGACTTATATTCCGAACCGCCAAATTTTTTTGCGGCAATGTCGCATTTTTTTGTTTTCGGCGGCAGCGGCGGGGGTGGTAAAGCGCGGGAGGCGGTCGCAGGGCCGCCTCCCGGCCGGGTCAGCGGAGGGTCATTTCGTCGATCAGGTAGCCCGCGCCGCCGATGCGGTCGATCACCAGCAGCACGTAGCGGATGTCGACGGCGATGTTGCGGCAGATGGTCGGGTCGAAAGCGATGTCGCTCATCGTCGAGCGCCACGTGCGGTCGAAGTTGATGCCGACGAGTTCGCCCCGGGCGTTGAGGATCGGCGAGCCGGAGTTGCCGCCCGTGGTGTGGTTCGTGGCCAGGAAGCAGACCGGAGCCGTGCGGCGGCCGTCGAGCTCGATCGCCCACCGTCCGTAGTCCTGCGAGGCGTGCAGGTCGCGCAGCGACTGCGGGATATCGTAGTCGTAGATCTCGGGGTTGTCCTTGGCGATGATGCCGTCGACGGTCGTGAGCGGCTTGTGGTACTCGCCGTCGGCGTATTCGTAGCCGGCGACGGTGCCGTAGGCGACGCGCAGCGTGAGGTTGGCGTCCGGGAACATCTCGCCCGATTCGCCTTGCGAGGCGGCGAATTCGCGCAGCCCCTGCACGTAGCGGGCGTAGAGCCCGGTCATGCGGGCGCTGTTGAAGTTGCGCAGGGCGCGGGTGCCGAGCTGTCCGACGATCTCCTTGTCGCAGGCCGCGATCTGTTCGCGGAGCGTCTTGAGCTCCTCGCTGTCGGGCTGCTCCGTCGCGAGGGCGAAGATCCGGTCGGCATAGGCCTCGGGCGAACCGTAGGCGGCGATGCCCTCGGCGACGGCCGGAATCAGGGGCATCCGGTCGTTGTAGTCGACGTATTTGCGCATCACCAGCCGGCAGAGCGCCTGCTCGGTGGGGCGGCGCCGGTCGAAGAGCGGGTCGGCGAGCTCCTCGGCCGTGTAGACGGGGAGCGTGCGGAGCGTTTCGGTGAGCAGTTCGCGCGTGTAGTACGAGGGCAGCGCCCGGTCGAACTCCTGCTTCAGGTCGGCCAGCACGGTGTCGTATCGGCCGGGGGCCTGCGCGCTCATGACCTGTGCGAATCGGCGTTCGGTCTCGCACTTCTTATTATAGGTGCCCAGACGTTTGAGCCCCAGCACCTCGCCCTGCCACTTCTTCCAGGCGTTCGCGATGTTGGCGTGCTTGGCGGCGTAGTGGATGCGCAGCGCCGGGTCGCTCTCCTGTGCTTTCGAGATCAGGGCGAGCCGCTCGGTGCGGATGTCGATCTTCATCGGGTCGGAGAGCTCCTGGATGTATTGCACGACGTCCGAGGTGATGAACTGCTGCGTGTTGCCCGGAAAGCCGTAGATCATCGTGAAGTCGCCCTCCCGGACGCCGCGCGTCGAGACGGTGAAGTGGCGTTTCGGCCGGTAGGGGACGTTCTCGGGCGAGTAGGCTGCGGGCCGGTTGTCGGGACCCGCATAGACGCGGAAGACGGAGAAGTCGCCCGTATGGCGGGGCCAGATCCAGTTGTCGGTGTCGCCGCCGAACTTGCCGATCGACGAGGGCGGGGCG
>CAMWWU010000005.1 GCA_947178025.1 uncultured Alistipes sp.
GGTCGAACACCGACGTATCCTCGGGCAGCGTGTTGGTGGCATGGCAGCTGCGCCCGGAGTAGACCCAGCGCTCGGCGGGCGTTTCGTTCCGTTCGAGCAGCGGGAGCAGGTCGATGCCCTCCATCTCCTCCGGTACGGGGATTCCGGCCGCCGCGAGGCACGTGGGCGCCAGATCGACGTTCGACACCAGGGCGTCGACCGCCTTCGGCGCGAAGTGTCCGGGCCAGCGGATGATCAGCGGCACGCGGATGCCGTCCTCGTAGAGCGTGCCTTTGGCCATGAAGAGCGCACCGCCGTTGTCGCCCATGAAGATGACGATCGTGTCGTCGGTCAGTCCGTGTTCGTCGAGGTAGTCGAGCACCTCGCCAAAGTCGGCGTCCATGCGGTGGATCTCGTCGTAGTAGGCTCCGAGGTGTTCGCGAACCAACCGCGTATCGGGATAGAATCCGGGCAGGGTCAGCTTCGCCGGGTCGTGCACCTGCGGCGCATCGTAGGGCGTGTGGGGATCGGAGTAGTTGAGTTGCAGGAAGAAGGGCTTCTCCTTGTCGCGCCGCTCCATGAAGGTGCGGAACTGCTCGTTGATCTTCCAGTGGGACTCGCCCTTGCGGGCGTCGGCGACGACCATGCAGGTGTCGAGCCGGTCGGGGAAGGTCCGGTAGCCGTGGTCGATGTAGTATTGCTCGACCTCCTTGATCCGGCCCACGCGGCCCGACACGGCGCCGTCGAGGTGGTAGCCGCGCCCCGCCACGCCGACCCAGTAGCCCTGCTCGCGCAGGTATTCGGGAGCGGTGCGATAGCGGCGGGCGAGCGTCACGTTGAAACGCGTCATGTTCACGACCACGGGCGAGCGGCCCGTCATGATCGAGGCGCGCGCCGGCACGCTCTGCGGCGAGGAGGCGTAGGCGCGGGAGAAACGCACGCCCTCGGCCGCGAAGCGGTCGAGGTTGGGCGTGAGGACATCGGGGTTTCCGTAGCATCCGAGAGCGGCGGCGCTGTGGTCGTCGCTCAGGACCATCAGGATGTTGGGTTGCGCGGCGAGCGCCGCTCCGCCGCACAACATACCGCCGCACAGCAGGGCTCCGGTTCCGAGAGTGGTTTTCATAGCAGGGTTATTTTCGAGGGGAAGGGAAGAGTTTCGTCAGCAGGAAGCCCGTGAGGAAGATCACGGTCGTGCCGAGCACGATCGTCAGATAGGTGTGCAGCGAGCTGTGGAAGCGGTAGCAGGGCGAGCCCTCGTCGATGAGGGGCGAGAGGCTCATCCAGGCGATGACCAGCAGTCCCAGCACGACCGCCGTAACGGCATGCGCGCGCCGCACCGTGCGGCAGACGACGCCCAGCAGGAACAGACCGAGCATGCCGCCGCTGAAGATCGAGGCGAGCTTCCACCAGGCGTCGAGCACGCCGTCGATGCGCATCATCAGCAGCCCCATGACGATGCCCAGCGCCCCGACGACGAACGACGTGAGGTAGAGCACGCGCATGCTGCGCTTCTCGTCGGGCTCCTCTTTCGAGAGGCGCTTCACGAAGTCCGTGAGCACGATCGTCGCCGAGGAGTTGATGCTCGTGGCGACGGTCGACATACCGGCCGAGAAGAGCGACGCGACGACCAGCCCCGTCAGTCCGGCGGGCAGTCCGTGGACGATGAACCACGGGAAGACCTGATCCGACGGCGTGCCGGCGGGCAGCAGTTCGGGGCGCGCCGTATAGTAGGAGAAGAGCGCCGTACCGATGTAGACGAAGAGCAGCGACACGGGGATGTAGAGCAGCCCGCCGAAAAGGGTCGACTTCACGGCCTCGGCCGTCGAGCGCGTGGTCATGTAGCGCTGCACGTAGTTCTGGTCGATGCCGTAGTTCTGCATGTTGACGAAGAGTCCGTAGATCAGCACCACCCAGAACGTCGGCTCGGAGAGCGACGCCCCGAAGCTGCCGAGCGAGAACTTGCCGTGTTCGGCGGCGATCGAGAAGAGTTGCGAGGGGCCCTCGGGCATCGAGAAGGTGAGCAGCGCCCCGCACGCCACGGCCCCGAGGATGAGGACGATACCCTGGATGGCATCGGTCCAGACCACGGCGGCGATGCCGCCCAGGAGCGTGTAGACGAGCGTGGCGATACCCGTGCAGACGATGATCGTAGCGATGTCCCAGCCGAACATCGTGTTGAGCGGCAGGGCCAGCAGCAGCAGGATCGAGCCCACGCGCGCGAGCTGCGTCAGCAGGTAGCAGACGGCCACGTAGCAGCGGGCCCAGTAGCCGAAGCGCAGTTCGAGGTAGTGGTAGGCCGAGACGCTGTTCACGCTCCGGTAGAGCGGGATGAAGACCTTGGCCGCGAGCCACGTGGCGATCGGAATCGAGAGGCTGAAGACGAACGGATTCCAGTTGCCCTTGTAGGCGTCGCCGGGCAGCCCCAGGAAGCTGATGCTGCTGACGAACGTCGCGAAGATCGACATGCCCACGACCCACGTGGGCAGCGATCCTTCGGCGGCGGTGAAGGCGGCGGCACCGCGGCTGCTTCGGAAATAGAACGAGCAGCCGAACAGGGCGACGCCTCCTACGAAAAGAAAGAAGACGATGTAATCGAAAAGCGTGATTTCCATAGACGGGTTCTTCGGGTTAGCGGTCGGTGGTTACTCCTTGCAGTCGGCGCCCAGCACTTCGAGGGCCTCCCGGATGCGGGCGCGCTCCTCGGCGCGGAAACGGCGGTAGGGATACGACAGGTAGTCGTCGCAGATGCCCAGCAGCGAGAGCGCGCACTTGACGCCCTTCAGGTAGCTCGATCCGTATTTGCCCACGGTGTAGATCGTCGTGCTGATCCGCATGATGCGGCGCTGCAACTCCCGCACGCGCGCGACGTCGTGCGACGCGGCCGCGTCGTACATCGCCACGTAGAGCTCCGGAAAGATGTTCGCCCCGCCGTTCACGCCGCCGTCGGCGCCCAGCAGCACGCTCTCGCCCGTCAGCTCCTCCGGACCGACGTAGAGCGAAAAGTCGTCGCGTTCGCCCAGGTGGTAGATCAGCGTCTGGAAATAGTTCATGTTGGCCGACGAATCCTTCAGTCCGACGATATTCGGATGGTCGGCCAGCGTCTTGACCGTCGCCGGTTCGAGGAAGACCTTCACATGCGAGGGCATGTTGTAGAGGTAGAGCGGCAGGGGCAGCGCATCGGCCAGGGCCGTGTAGTACTCGACGAGCTCCTGCTGCGAGGGCGCGAAGTAGTAGGGCGCGGCAGCCACGACTCCCGCGGCGCCGCACTTCGCGGCATGGGCGGCCATGCGCACGCTCTCGTCGAGCGACGTGTCGGTGACGCCGACCAGAATGGGCACGCGGCCCGCCACCTGGCGGCACACCAGCTCCACGAACTCGTAGCGCAGTTCATAGGTCAGGCTCTGCGCCTCGCCCGTCGTGCCGAGCAGGAAGAGCGCATGCACGCCGCCGGCGAGGATGTGCTCGGTCAGGCGGATCGCCCCCTCGCGGTCGAGTTCGTCGTTCCCCTTCAGCGGGGTGATCATCGGGGGTATGATGCCCCGCAGTTTCAAAGGTTGCATGATTCAGGGATATTTTTTAAGGGTTTTCTATCGTGCGGTGTTTTCGATCAGGTAGAAGTGGCCGTCCTCGGCGCCCAGCAGCAGCTCGGGGCGTCCGTCGCCGTCGAAATCGACGGGCGTCGGGCAGGTCGTGTGTCCGGCGAGCACCGTACTGCTCAGATTGCCGGCGTACTCGTACCACACCTCGCCGTTCTCCTCGCGCACATTGCGGAAGAGCGCCGCATTGTGGCTGTCGACGATCAGATCGAGGCGGCCGTCGCCGTCCCAATCCGTGAAGCAGATCTTGCGGCGGCCCGACTTGCCGGCCTCGGCGCCATTGAGACGGAGCAGCCCGGGGGAGGCGTCGCGCACGCCCTTTTTGGGGTCGTAGAGCGAGCAGTTGGTGCAGTGGAAGATCCGGCGGCCGGGGCGGAGCATCAGGTTGCCCTCGGCGTCGCGGAAGCGTTCGAAGTAGGCGAGGTATCCCTCGTGGTCGACGACGATGAGATCCGTCAGGCCGTCGCCGTTCCAGTCCCGTGCGACGGGCGTCGTGCGCCACTGCGTGACGAGGGTCCCGGGCTCGGGATTCCACCAGTTCCAGGCGGGTTTCGGCGCCTCGCCCTCCCAGGCCACCCGCACGGGCTGCGCCGGCGCGAGAGCCAGACGATCCTTGGCCCCGAGGTTGCGGAACCATTCGATCTTGCCCCAGATCGAGTTGATGACGATGTCGGGCAGTCCATCGCCGTCCCAGTCGGCGACCGAGAGGACCGTATAGCCCCATTTGCGCTCGGCGGGTCCCTGGATCGAACCGTTCTCGCCGGCCTGGATACGAATCGGAGCGCCCTCCGAGGTGAAGAGCTTCGGAGCGTCCCACACGGGATTCGCACCGCCCGAGACGTTGCGGATGAAGGCGATCTCACCGGCCGAATTGCCGGCGATGATATCGGTCTTCCCGTCGCCGTCCCAGTCGAAGGCGCAGGGGGTCGACAAGGCGCCGAACTTCACCAGGTCGGCGCGCTGCCGGAAGTAGACCGGCGACTCGAACTGCGGCATGCCGTCGCGCACCTTGCCCGTATTGCGGACCCATGCCACGCGGCCGTCCTCGTCGCCGACGATCAGGTCGGGACGTCCGTCGCCGTCCCAGTCCTTCACGACGGGGACGATCATTTCGATGTGGAAGCGGATGTCGCCCGCGGCATTCGCGAGCTGCCGTCCGGCGGCGAAACGCGGCTCGGTGCGCGTCCCGACGTTCTCGAACCAGGTCAGTCCGTCGACGAATTCGCCGCAGATCAGATCGAGGTCGCCGTCGCCGTCGAAATCGGCGATGCAGGGATTCGGGGCGCCGTAGACGTCGATCTCGGCGCCGCCCGCCTCGATCTTACCGCGGTTGACATACCCCTCGGGCGTATTTTCGAGCAGATAGACATAGCCGTGCAGCGGTCCGCGCGTCCAGCGTCCCGCCGCATCGTAGGCGTTGTCCCAGCCGTAGTCGTCCCACGTGTCGATGCCGACGACGATATCCCGGTCGCCGTCGCCGTCCCAGTCGACGTAGTTCCACATGTTGCTGCGCGACTTGCGGTAGGTGGCGCCCAGCACCTCGCCCGCATAGTCGATCCGCCGCTCACGCGCATAGGGGGGGGGAAGCAGGAAGTCGGGATATTCGGTGTTGCAGGAGAGCACGAAAGCCTCGCCGTCGACTTCGGAGAGCCGGATGTTGTTGAGGCCCTTTTCGCTGACCCGTATCGCGGCGGCGAAGAGCGGACGCTTCGCCGTGCCGATGTTCCGGAAGAACCAAAGGCCCTTGTAGGGCGTATCGGGACACGACACGAGCAGGTCGATCACGCCGTCGCGGTCGTAGTCGACCGGCAGCGGAATCCCCCACAGCCCGACGCCCAGATCGACCGTCAGCTTCGGATCGTTGTGCCGCAGCGCGACCGCCTCGGGCAGCGCCCGCCCGCCGCCGTCACCCGGAAGGGCCGCGAAAACATCCGTCCGCGACACGCAGCACGCCAACAAAAAGACCAAAAGTTGCACTCGGAGAACTTTATTCATCATTTTGATAATTAAATGAATTATTTAAAACGTTTTAGCAATTCGACCTAAAAAAAATGTCACCGCACGGCATCCGCCGGCGGACGGATCGCCGAAGGACGTTCGTCCGCAACGATCTCCGGTTGCAGCACGACGCGCGTACAACTCTGCACGTCTTTCGCCTCGATGCGCTTGATCAACAGTTCGAGGGCCTCCGAGCCGAATCGCTCGATGGGCTGCTGCACGCAGGCCGTGGTCGTATCGTAAATGTCGAACATCTGATCGGTGTCGAAGCAGGCGATCGCCAGATCCTGCGGCACCCGCCATCCGTTGCGCGAGATGGCCGTCAGTCCGGACATGGCCAACGAGTTGGTAGCGAACAGAAAAGCCTCCACCCCGCGCTCGCGGGCCTCGCGGACCGCCTCGCCGATGCGGTTCATCCGATCGTGGCGCAGGTGGTGGATCACGGCGCTCTCCTCCAGCCCGGCCTCGGTCATGGCGGCCAGATAGCCCGCCTCGCGCTCCTGGATATTCGAAAGCTCCATCGAGTAGGAGATCATCTCGATCCGGCGATACCCCCGGTCGAGCAGCTCGCGGGTGAGGCTCGATGCGGCGCGCCGGTTGTTCAGCACGACGCTGCTCACCTCGACGTCCGGCACCTCGCGATCGAGCAGCACCACCGGGATCTGCTGTTGCTGCACGACGCTGCGGATCATCTCCGCAGCCCCCTCGCACGGCACGATGATCAGTCCGTCGACCCCCTTGTCGGTGAATACCTCGATCAGGTTGCGGAGCTTCTGCGGATTTTCGTCCGTGCTGCCGAAAAGCACCGTATACTTATAATTATATGCACAATCCTCGATGCAGCGGGCGATATCGGCGAAGAACTTGTTCGAGATATCGGAAAGAATCACCCCGATCGTCCGCGACCGGCCGCTGCGCAGGCTGCGGGCCGCATTGTTGGGACGGTAGTTGAGTTTGTTGGCCACTTCGAGAATCCGCTGCGCGGTCTCCTTGTTGACCCGATAGCCCTCCTTGCCGTCCGCCTTGTTGTTCATCACGAACGAGACCAGGGCGATGGAGACCCCCGCCTCGTTGGCGATGTCGCGAATCGTGACTTTGCGCGTGCGCATATTTTGCGCTTTTGTTTGCATTTCTGTTTTTTTCACTTACCTTTGCAAAGGTAATTAAAACGTTTTAACAAACCAACTTTTTTCCACAAAAAATTCGCATACCCAACCCCAAAACCCTTCCCCATCATGCAAAACCCGAACGAAAACCACGTCATCGGCGTCGATTTCGGCAGCGACTCGGTCCGCTGTCTGATCGTCCGCACGGCCGACGGCCGCGAAATCGCCTCGGCAGTCGTCGCCTATCCCCGCTGGAAAGCGGGTCTTTACTGCGATCCGGCCGGCAACCGCTACCGGCAGCATCCGCTCGACTACGTCGAATCGCTGGAGCGGTGCGTCCGCGAGGCGCTGGCCGCCTGCCCGCCCGAGGTCGCCGCCTCGGTGCGCGGCATCTCCTTCGACACGACGGCCTCGACGCCGGCGCTGGTCGACCGCACCGGCACGCCGCTCGCCCTGCGCCCCGAGTTCGCCGAGCACCCCGACGCGATGTTCGTCCTCTGGAAGGACCACACGGCCCTCGAAGAGGCCGACGCCATCAACGAACGGGCCCGGCGCCGCACCCCGGACTACACGCTCTACAGCGGCGGCACCTACTCCTGCGAGTGGGCGTGGGCCAAGATGCTGCACTGCCTGAAACACGCCCCCGAACTGCTCGGCACGGCCTGCTCGTGGGTCGAGCACGGCGACTGGATGTGCGGCCTGCTCGTCGGCGACACGACGCCCGAGCGCCTCGCGCGCAGCCGCTGCATGGCCGGCCACAAGGCCATGTGGCACGAATCCTGGGGCGGTCTCCCGGCCGAGGAGTTCCTGGAAGGCATCGATCCGCTCTTCGCCGTATTCCGCGGCCGCCTCTACGGACAGACCGTCACGGGCGGCACGCCGATCGGCGGCCTCTGCGCCGAGTGGGCCTCCCGGCTCGGACTCCCCGAAGGCATCGCCGTGGGCATGGGGGCCATCGACTGCCACGCCGGAGCCGTCGGCGCGGGCATCACGCCGGGGACGCTGGTCAAGGTGATCGGCACGTCGACCTGCGACATCGCCGTCGCGGAGTACGACGCCATCGGCGACCGCGCCGTACACGGCATCTGCGGACAGGTCGACGGCTCGGTGCTCCCGGGGCTCGTGGGCTTCGAGGCCGGACAGTCCGCCTTCGGCGACATCTACGCCTGGCTGCGGCGCCTGCTGGCCTGGCCCCTGCAACGGCTCGGCGGCGATCCGGAGCTCGAAGAGCGCATCCTCGGCGCCCTGACCGACGAGGCGATGCGCCTGCCGCTGACCGACGAGGATCCGGTGGCGCTCGACTGGCACAACGGCCGCCGCACGCCCGACGCCGACTTGCGCGCCCGGGGCGCCATCGACGGGCTGACCCTCGCCACGTCGGCCCCGGCGATCTTCAAGGCGCTGGTCGAGGCGACGGCCTTCGGTTCGCGGGCCATCAACGAACGCCTCGTCGAGCAGGGCATCCCCGTCGAGCGAATCGTGGCCATCGGCGGCATCGCCCGCAAGTCGCCCTTCGTCATGCAGACCCTGGCCGACGTGATGGGGCTCCCGATCCGGGTGCTCGACAGCGACCAGGCGTGCGCGCTCGGCGCCGCGATCTTCGCGGCGGCTGCCGCCGGCGTCTACCCCACGATCGCCGCAGCGCAGCAGGCCATGTGCCCGGGATTCTCGGCCGAATACCGCCCCGATCCCGACCGTCACGCCATCTACGACCGCCTCTACGAGCGCTACAAGCGGCTCGGCGCAGCCCAGCGCGGCGAATAACCCGCTCCGCGTTCCCGGGGAGCCGGCACCGCATCCGGCTCCCCGGCGCGCGAAAAATCGCGCGACGACTATAAATTAACGACAAATCACTATCTTTGCGGATGCAAACGAACGATCGCATACTCGTATGCGCCAGCGGATCGCTTCCGGACGACAGGGCGCATGCGAAGCATAGATCGCCTACAAAAGATAGTGTATGTCGTCATTCAGAGCATTAACCCCCGCAGAGATCTCCGCCGTCGAGGCTGCGGGCGTCTCGGCCGAGGCGTGGCCGCAGATCCGCGTCGCGAAGGATTTCCGCCCCGAACAACTGCGACAGTGCCGCCTCGAAGGGCAGGTCGAACTCGCTTCGGGAGCCCGCATATTCCGCTCCGCCGTGCGCAACTACCGCATCGGCGAGAACAGCCTCGTCGAGGGCGTGACGGCCCTCGAATGCCGCTGCCGTTCGACCTTCGGCAACGGCACGCCCGTCGCCGCGATGAACGAATGCGGCGGCCGCACCGTGAAGATCTTCGACCGCCTGTCGGCCCAGGTCGCCTACCTGATGGCCGTCTACCGCCACCGTCCGGCCCTGATCGCCGCCCTGGAGCGCATGATCGACGACTACGCCGCCGCCAGCTCGTCGCAGATCGGCGAAGTCGGCCGCGACTGCCGCATCACCGGCGCCCGCTTCATCCGCGAGGTCCGCATCGGCGACGGGGTGACCGTCGACGGCGCCTCGATCCTCGAAAACGGCACCCTGTGCGATGGCGCCCGGATCGGCGTGGATGTCAAGGCCTACGACTTCATCGCGGCCGAAGAGGCCCGCATCGGCAACGGCGCGACCGTCGAGCGCTGCTTCGTCGGCGAGAGCTGTATCCTGGAGAAGGGGTTCTCGGCCGCCGAATCGCTCTTCTTCGCCAACTCGCACTGCGAGAACGGCGAGGCCGCCTCGATCTTCGCGGGCCCCTACACCGTTTCGCACCACAAGTCGTCGCTGCTCATCGCGGGCATGTTCTCGTTCTTCAACGCCGGCAGCGGCTCGAACCAGAGCAACCACCTCTTCAAGAGCGGCGCCGTACACCAGGCCGTGCACCTGCGCGGCTGCAAGTTCGCATCGAGCGCCTACGTCATGTCGCCGGCCCTCGAAGGGGCCTTCACGATGGTCATGGGCCACCACTCCTACCACCACGACACCTCGATCTTCCCCTACTCCTATCTGATCGAGAAGGAGGGCAAGTCGATCCTCATGCCGGGAGCCAACCTCACGAGCTACGGCGCCGTGCGCGACATCGAGAAGTGGCCGGCACGCGACCGCCGCCGCATCCGGCGCGACGTCATCGACTTCGACGAATACAACCCCTACGTCACGGGGGCCATGCTCCAAGCCGTGGACATGCTCCACCGCCTCGAAGAGCAGGATCCCGACGCCGCGCTCTACGCCTACAACAAGGTCCAGATCCGGGCCGCCGGCCTCCGCCGCGGCATCGGGCTCTACAACAAGGCCATCGTGGCGGCTCTCGGCACGATGCTCGGCAAGGGCAGCGACAGCACGGAGCACGACGGCCGGGGCCGCTGGCTCGACCTCGCCGGACAGTACATCGCCAAACGCGAGGCCGACGCCATCGTCGAGGCGATCGAGCGGGGCGAGCTGACGACCTACAGGGAGATCGACGCCCGATTCTCCGACTTCCACCTCCACTACGACGACTACGCCCGCAGCTGGGCCCTGGCCGCCTACGCCGCCCTGCTGGGCCGCACGCCGACCCGGGCGGAGATCGACGAAGCCGTCGAGGCGGGCGCCAACGCCCACGCCGCGATGCGCCGCACGACCGATGCCGACCGCGACCGCGACTGCTCGCTCGACATGGCCGTCGGCTACGGACTCGACTGCGACGATGAACGGGAACGCCGCGACGACTACTACGCCGTGCGCGGCCTGAAATAATCCAAACGACGCAACGATGTACACACAGAGCATTACACACAACCACCGCACGGCATTCATCCTGCTCATCGACGCCTCGGGCTCGATGAGCGAGCCGATCGACTTCCGCGGCCAGAGCATGACCAAGGCCGCTGCGGTCGCCGCCGTCACCAACGAACTGCTGTTCGAACTCATCGAACGCGCCCGTCGCGACGACGGAGTGCGCGACTACTACGACATCGCCGTCCTGAGCTACTCGGGCGACGACGAAGTCCGCTCGCTGCTGCCGGGCGGCCGCGATCTGCTCTCCGTCCGGGAGCTGGCCGGCTTCGACTGTCCCTTGCACGACGAAACGACCGAATGCCGCCTGCCCGACGGAGGAATCTCCCTGCGCTACTCGACCGTTCCGAACTGGATCGCGCCCCGGGCCGCCGGCAAGACGCCCATGTTCGGCGCACTCTGCAAGGCCCGCGAACTCGCGGCAGCCTGGTGCAGCCGCCCCGAGCACGCCGAGAGCTTCCCGCCCGTGGTCTTCAACATCACCGACGGCGAGGCGACCGACTGCACCCACGAGGAGCTGCTCGACGCAGCCCGCCGGCTGCAAGGGCTGGGCACGGCCGACGGCAATCTCCTGCTCGTGAACATCCACATCGCCGCGCACGCCGCCGCTCCGAGCATCTTCCTCCCCTCCGAGGAGGAGGCGACCGCCCTGCCCAACCGCTACGCCGAGCTGCTCTGCAACTGTTCGAGCACGATGCCCGCATGCTTCGACCGGGAGATCCGCAACGCGAAACAACCGGCGGCCCGCCCGCCGTTCCGGGGCTTCTGCTACAACGCCTCGGCGACCGAACTGCTCACGATGCTCAACATCGGCTCCATCAGCGTCAAAACCGAATAACGATGATCCCGTCCCTGCAAACATTCGTCCGGGCCCTGTCGACGCCCGAGCGCTCGCTGTCGAAACTCGCCGACGCACGCCCCGTGCAGAAGCCCGGCCAGCAACCCGCCCTGCGGCGCACGACCTACTTCGCAGAAACCGAGATCGTCTGGCACGGCAAACGCTGGCTGCTCTCGCTGCCCCTTCGGGACGACGCCCTGCTTCGTGCCGAACGCACGGCTATCGCCGTCCGCCGCCTCAACAGCGCCGCGCTGACCGAATACCGCCTGCTGCCGCAAGAGCTGCACTGGCAGGACGATCTGGGCGCAACCCGCTGCTGCGACCTGCTGCTCCAGCACCTGCCCGACGGCTACGACTTCGAGGAGGCGCTGCTGCGGCTCCGCCGCGAACCGCTGCTGCAAGCGCTCGACGACCTGCGCGGGGAGCTCCGGCGCATCGGCTTCGCGCACCGCAATCTCAAGGCCTCCAACCTGCGCTGGTCGGCGGGGCGCTTCGTCCTGCTGCGCTACCACGACGCCCGCATCGGCGAGGGTACGGACGACGACGCGGAGGCTTTCGACGCCCTGCGCCGCCGCATCGAGGAGGTCACCGGCGGGGAGCTCGCCGCCGCACCGGCCGACGGGGAGCAGCCGCTCCGTTTCGACGGACATCTGCACGTCGGCCCGCTCTGCGAAGGGCTCGTCTGCGTCGAGGACGCGACCGGCTACGGATACGTCGACGCGCAGAACCGCCCCGTCATCGCATCGCGCTACCTCTGGGCCGCCGACTTCCGCGAAGGCCGCGCCGAGATCCGCACCGCCGACGGCATGGGGCTCATCGACCGCGAAGGCCGGGAGGTGATCCCCGCCCGCTACGAAATCGTGGAGTACGACGCCCCGCGAAGCCTCCTCTTCGTGCGGCAGGAGGGTCTCTGGGCCCGTTTCGACCTGCAAGGCAACCGGCTCACGGAGTTCCTGCCGCGGGACGAAGCGTTCGACGAATAGCCCCGGCACCGGAATTGCGCCACGACAAAAAAACGAATAACGAATCATCGCATAACAACATGGAAGAAGTAAAAGTACTGATCATCGGCAGCGGCCCGGCAGGATACACCGCCGCCATCTATACCTCGCGCGCCAACCTCTCGCCCGTGCTCTACGAGGGCATCGAACCGGGCGGGCAGCTCACGACGACGACCGAAGTGGAGAACTTCCCGGGATACCCCGAGGGCGTAGACGGCAATCAGATGATGGCCGACATGCGCCGGCAGGCGGAGCGCTTCGGCGCCGACATCCGCACGGGCGTCGTCACGACCCTCGACCTCTCGTCGCGTCCGTTCCACGTCGTCGTGGACGGAGAAAAGGAGATCGCCGCCGAGAGCATCATCATCGCCACGGGCGCCTCGGCCAAATACCTGGGCCTCCCCTCCGAGGCGAAGTTCCGCGGCCAGGGCGTCAGCGCCTGCGCCACGTGCGACGGCTTCTTCTACCGCCGAAAGGACGTCGCCGTAGTCGGCGGCGGCGACACGGCGTGCGAAGAGGCCACCTACCTCGCCTCGCTCTGCCGCAAGGTCTACCTGATCGTCCGCAAACCCTATCTGCGCGCCTCGAAAGCGATGCAGGAGCGCGTGTTCCGCACCCCCAACATCGAAGTCCTCTTCGAGCACAACACCGCCGAAGTGCTGGGCGACGAGTCGGGCGTGACGGGCGCCCTGCTGCGCCGAAACGACGGCTCGGAGACGAAGATCGACATCGCGGGCTTCTTCCTCGCCATCGGCCACCACCCCAACACGGAGCTCTTCGCCGATCAGCTGGAGCTCGACGCCGAGGGCTACATCAAGGTCGACGGCTCCTCGTCGCGCACCTCGATCGAGGGCGTCTTCGCCGCCGGCGACGTGAAGGATCCCCACTACCGCCAGGCCATCACGGCCGCCGGCTCGGGATGCGTGGCGGCGCTCGACTGCGAACGCTTCCTGCTGCGCTGACGCCCCCGAAAGAGAGACGATGAGCTTCAGCATCACCATCCTCGGCTCCTCCTCGGCCAAACCGACCGCCAACCGCCATCCGTCGGCGCAGGCGGTGAACATCCACGAGCAGTACTACCTCGTGGATGCGGGCGAGGGCGTGCAGCAGCAACTGATCCGCTACGGCATCAACCCCCTGAAACTACGTGCGGTCTTCATCTCGCACCTGCACGGCGACCACGTTTTCGGGCTCTTCCCGCTGCTCTCGACGCTGGGGCTCTACGGACGCCGCACGGCCCTGACCGTCTACGCCCCGGCGCCGTTCGGCGAGCTGCTCGACTGCCATCTCCGCTACTTCGACAGCGACCTGCCCTACCCGGTCCTCTGGCACGAGGTGCACACCACGCAGCACGAGCTGCTGCTGGAGAACCGCACGCTCGAAGTGTGGAGCGTCCCGCTGCGCCACCGCGTACCGTGCGCCGGCTTCCTCTTTCGCGAGAAGGAGCCTCCGCTGAACATCGACAAGTTCCAGATCGCGAAATACGGGCTCTCGATCGCCCAGATCACTGCCGCGAAGCGCGGCGAGCCGGTCGCGCTCGACACGGGCGAGGTGCTGCCCAACGAGGTGCTGACCTACCGCCCCTACGCCCCGCGCTCCTACGCCTACCTCTCGGACACGAACTACTCGGCCAAGGCGGCCGGATTGTGTTCGGGGGTCGACCTGATGTACCACGAGGCGACCTACGCGGCCTCCGAGCAGCGTCTCGCCGCCGACCGGGGCCACTCGACCTCCGCAGACGCCGCCAAGGCAGCCCTCAGAGCGGGTGCCCGACGCCTCGTGATCGGCCACTACTCGTCGCGCTACAAGGACGAGGGGCAGCTGGTCGAGGAGGCCCGGCAGCTCTTCCCGGCGACCGACGCCGCCGTCGAGGGGCGCCGTTTCACCATAGAGAAAACAACGGCGGCACAAAAACAAGCAATCGAACGATGACGAAAGCCGAAATACAACTCGTCCGCTCGCTGGCCGACAAACGCGGCCGCACCGAGCACGGACTCTTCGTCGCCGAGGGCGAAAAGCTCATCGGCGAACTGCGCGCCTCGCACCTGCGAGTCCGGAAAATCTTCGCCCTGGAGGGGGTGTTCGAGGGCCGGGAGGTCGAAACCGTCGCCCCGCGCGACATGGAGCGGCTGTCGCTGCTCAAAACCCCGGGCAATTCGCTGGCTCTGGTCGAGATACCCCGCCGCGAACTCCGTCCCGAACGGCTCGGGGAGCGTCTCACGCTGGCGCTCGACGACGTGCAGAACCCCGGCAACCTGGGCACCATCGTCCGGCTGGCCGACTGGTTCGGCATCGAAGAGATCGTCTGCTCGCCCGCCACGGCCGACTGCTTCAACCCCAAAGTCGTGCAGGCCACGATGGGGGCGATCCTCCGCGTGAAGATCCACTACGCCGAACTCGCCCCGCTGCTCGCGGGCGCCGCCGCACGCCGGGTTCCGATCTACGGCACGTTCCTCGAAGGGGAGGACATCTACCGCTCGGAGCTCTCCGAGGCGGGCATCATCGTCATGGGCAACGAAGGGCGCGGCCTGACGGAGGCGACGGCCCGCACCGTGACGCACAAACTCTTCATTCCGCCCTATCCGGCCGACCGGCGCAGCTCCGAATCGCTCAACGTCGCCATCGCCACAGGCATCGTCTGCGCGGAGTTCCGTCGCCGAATGCACCCATAGCAGGATTTTTTCGGCGGAAAAACCGAATCGTCCGGAATATTTTATAACTTTGTGAGTTGAAACGCATACATTACATGTCTGAATACAAACTCAAGATAGGCATCGCGCAGGGCGACCCCAACGGCATCGGCTGGGAGGTCATCCTCAAGGCGCTCGCCGATCCGCGCATCACGGAGCTCCTGACTCCGGTCGTCTACGGATCGCCCGAGGCCGCGGCCTATTACCGCAATACGCTCCGCGACACCGAACCGATCGCATTCAACGCCGTAGCTTCGGCCCACGAGGCCCGGCGCGGCAAAGTCAATCTGGTGGCCTGCGGCTCCGTGCCGCGCAT
Organism: uncultured Alistipes sp.; assembly: GCA_947178025.1. Taxonomy (GTDB): domain Bacteria; phylum Bacteroidota; class Bacteroidia; order Bacteroidales; family Rikenellaceae; genus Alistipes. Next base: position 15,255 of record CAMWWU010000005.1, read on the forward strand.
CGAGCCGGGCCGGGCGACCGCCGAAGCGGGCCGGGCCGCCGTCGAGGCGCTCCGCCGGGCCGCCGCCGATCTGCGCGAAGGATTGCTCGACGCCGTCGTCACGGCGCCGTTCGACAAGCAGACCGTCCAGGGCGACGACTTCGCATTCACGGGCCACACCGAGTTCTTCGGCTCCGAGTTCGACGGCGAGCCGATGATGATCCTTTGCAGCGACATCCTGCGCGTGGGACTGGTCACCAAGCACATCCCCGTGGCGGAGATCCCGCAGAACATCACCCGCGAAAAGATCGTCGGCGACCTGCATGCGCTGCGCCGCACGCTCAAGGAGGATTTCGGCATCGTCGAACCCCGCATCGCCGTCATGGCCCTCAACCCCCACGCCGGCGACGGCGGATTGCTGGGCCGCGAGGAGGAGGAGATCATCCGCCCGGCCATCGTCGAGGCGTTCGAGGCCGGCGTGCTGGCGTTCGGACCTTTCGCCGCCGACGGACTCTTCGCCGGAGGCGGATACGCGAAATACGACGGCATCCTGGCCATGTACCACGACCAGGGGCTGGCGCCGTTCAAGTCGCTCTCGCCCGACGGCGTGAACTTCACGGCGGGCCTCTCCGTCGTGCGGACCTCGCCCGACCACGGCACGGCTTTCGACATCGCCGGGCAGGACAAGGCCGACGCCCAGTCGATGCGCAACGCCCTCTACGCCGCCTGCGACATCGTGCAGCACCGCCGCGCCTGGGCCGAATGGACTGCCTCGCCGCTGCCGCGGGCCGAGCGCGAAAAGAGCCGCCGCGACATCTCGGTGCGCGATCTGCCCCAACACGAAAAAGAGAACTGACCGACCATGGATACGAACCCCGCTTTTCTGTTCGGCGACTCGATCGCAGCAGAGCAGGCCGCACCGGGCGTCACCCGGAAAATCCTGGGCTACGACCCGACGCTCATGACCGTCGAAGTAACGTTCGCAGCCGGAGCCGAAGGGGCGCCCCACACCCATCCCCACGCCCAGACGAGTTACGTCGCGAGCGGGCTTTTCGAGGTGACGATCGGCGGAGAAACCCGCCGTCTGAAGTCCGGCGACGGCTATTACGTCGCCCCGCACGTCGCCCACGGATGCCTCTGCCTCGAAGCGGGCGTGCTGATCGACAACTTCTCGCCCTGCCGCACGGACTTCCTGCCGGACAACGAAAGATAAGAAAAAAAGATACCCGGAGGTGTATTCCGTCTCGTAATTGTGGAAGCGCCGAAAGGATCGAAAACCAATTTTATAGAACCTATGATCAAAATCACTTTTCCCGATGGCTCGGTAAAAGAGTATGCCAAAGGGACGACTGCCTACCAGGTGGCCGAGAGCATCAGCCCTCGTTTAGCTGCTGACTCGCTGGCCGCTTCGGTAAACGGCGCAACGGTGGACATGATGCGCCCGATCGAGGAGGACGCCTCGGTCAAATTCCACAAATGGGACAGCGAGGAGGGCAAGCACGCCTTCTGGCACACCTCGTCGCACCTGCTGGCCGAAGCCCTCGAAGCCCTCTACCCGGGCATCAAGTTCGGCATCGGTCCGGCCATCGAAAACGGCTTCTACTACGACGTCGATTCGCCGACGCCCATCACCGAGGCCGATCTCCAGAAGATCGAACAGAAGATGCAGGAGCTCTCCCGCAACAAGGAGAAGCTCGTCCGTCGCGAGGTCCCCAAGGCCGAGGCCCTGAAGACCTTCACCGAGAAGGGCGACCCCTATAAGGTCGAGCTGATCTCGGATCTCGAAGACGGCACCATCTCTTTCTATACCAACGGGGCGTTCACCGACCTCTGCCGCGGTCCGCACATCCCCGACACGGGCTACATCAAGGCCATCAAGCTCACCTCGGTGGCCGGCGCCTACTGGCGCGGCAACGAGAAGAACAAGATGCTGACCCGCATCTACGGCATCTCGTTCCCCAAGAAGTCGATGCTCGACGAGTACCTCCAGATGATGGAGGAGGCCAAGAAGCGCGACCACCGCAAGCTGGGCAAGGACCTCGAACTCTTCACCTTCTCGCAGCGCGTGGGCCAGGGTCTGCCGCTGTGGCTGCCGAAGGGCGCCGCCCTGCGCGACCGTCTGGAGCAGTTCCTGCGCAACGTGCAGAAGGACTACGGCTACCAGCAGGTCATCACCCCGCACATCGGCAACAAGGAGCTCTACGTCACCTCGGGCCACTACGCCAAGTACGGCAAGGACTCGTTCCAGCCCATCCACACCCCGATCGAGGGCGAGGAGTACCTGCTCAAACCGATGAACTGCCCGCACCACTGCGAGATCTACCGTTCGAAACCCCGCTCCTACAAGGAGCTGCCCGTGCGTCTGGCCGAGTTCGGCACCGTATACCGCTACGAGCAGTCGGGCGAGCTGCACGGACTGACGCGCGTGCGCGGATTCACGCAGGACGACGCCCACCTCTTCGTGCGCCCCGACCAGCTGCTCGAAGAGTTCGAGCGCGTGATCGACATCGTGCTCTACATCTTCCGCACGCTCAAGTTCGACAGCTATACGGCACAGATTTCGCTGCGCGATCCCAACAACCGCGAAAAGTACATCGGTTCGGATGAGAATTGGGAGAAAGCCGAGAGTGCTATCATGCAGGCCGCCGAGGAGAAGGGCCTCAATACCGTCGTGGAGTACGGCGAAGCCGCCTTCTACGGCCCGAAGCTCGACTTCATGGTCAAGGACGCCATCGGCCGCAAGTGGCAGCTGGGCACGATCCAGGTCGACTACAACCTCCCGGAGCGTTTCGACCTCACGTACAAGGGCGCCGACGACAAGCTCCACCGCCCGATCATGATCCACCGCGCGCCGTTCGGCTCGATGGAGCGCTTCGTGGCCGTGCTGCTCGAACACACGGGCGGCAAGTTCCCGCTCTGGCTCTCGCCCCAGCAGGTCGTGGTGCTCCCCATCTCGGAGAAGTTCAACGACTACGCCGCCGAGGTCGCCGAGTTCCTCAACCGCAGCGACGTCCGCGCCGAGGTCGACGACCGCAACGAGAAGATCGGCCGCAAGATCCGCGACAACGAGCTGAAGCGCATCCCCTACCTGCTCATCGTAGGCGAGAAGGAGGCCGCCGAGCGCCTCGTTTCGGTCCGTGCGCAGGGCGAGGGCGACAAGGGTCAGATGCCCATGGAGGCTTTCCGCGACCTGATCGCCGACCTGGTGAAGCAGGAGACCGAGGCCAACAAACTGAAAAAAGAGTAGACTTCGCCTCCCCGGGCCTCCTCTGCGGGGCCCGGGAGAGCAGTCGACAAAAAAACGGAGGCACCCCGCGAGGAGTGTCCCGCGGAAGCCGGATATCCGGCGACCGAATTAATTAACAATTTAATACTTAAGCACTATCGCAGCACCGAAACCATTCCCGCCGAGGCCGTTCAGCCCCGGGAATAATCGGCCGAAACCGGCCGCCGGAAGAGACCCCCGATTCGGACGCAGACCGCCCGAAAAAGAGAATCCCCACCGCATCAACGAGCAGATCACTGCTCCCGAGGTGCGCGTGGTCGGCGAAAACATCGAGCAGCCGCAGGTCTTGCCGATCCGCGCCGCGCTCCGGCTTGCCGACGAGATGGAGCTCGACCTGATCGAAATCTCGCCCAAGGCCGAGCCGCCCGTATGCCGCATCGCCGACTACCAGAAGTTCCTCTACCAGCAGAAGAAGAAAGCCAAGGAGATCAAGGCCAACCAGGCCAAAGTCGTAGTCAAGGAGATCCGCTTCGGTCCGCAGACCGACGACCACGACTACAACTTCAAGCTCAAGCACGCGCAGAACTTCCTCAAGGAGGGCGCCAAGGTCAAGGCCTACGTCTTCTTCCGCGGACGTTCGATCGTCTTCAAGGAGCAGGGCGAAATCCTGCTGCTGCGCTTCGCCACCGATCTCGAAGAGGTCGCCAAGGTGGAGATGATGCCGAAGCTCGACGGCAAGAAGATGAACATGATGCTCGCTCCGAAGAGCAAGAAGTAATCGCGCGCCTGCTCCGGCAGCCCCGTATTCCGAAACGACGATTGCAGGACCGAAGCGATTCGGTCGGGCAGTCGTCGTTTTGCTTTCTCATGCGATGTTTTGCCGGCCCGCCGCCTCCCGCAGCGGAGCCCCGCATCCGTCGATGCCGATGCCGCAGGACGCGTCCCGGAAAACGCACTTGCGGCAACCAGCGCCGTCCGCACCCCGACCGATCTTTTCCCTTGCACTTTTCGTCCGCAAAATCTCCCTTCGGAGAGCCGCCGCACTCTGCCCCTTGATTTTCGATCTTTAATTTTTCATTTTTAATTAAGGACACTATCTTTGTCTTCCGAGAAAAGAAACCGCCCGACCATGAAATCGCACGCTCTCATCCGCCTGCTTCCGCTCGCGGCGCTGCTGACCGTCTGTTGCAGCTCGTCGGAGGCCGTCGACCCGCCCCGACAGCCGGAGGGACCGGCTCCTGCCGAAGAGTACGACCTGCCCGACGCCGTACACCTGCGCGAGCGCGACCAGCCCTACCCCCGCGAGGAGCATACGCTCTTCATCAACCCCTCGGCCCTCGTGGTGCCGCAGGCCGAACGGGGCGACGGACTGTTGCAGTTCGCCCTCGCGCGCGACGAACGTTTCGACGAGGCCTCGACGCTCCTCTCCGAAGCGCGCCCCTGGTGCATCTGCAATCCGCATCGCGAGCTGGACGAGGGGACGTGGTACTGGCGCTTCCGACGCATCGACGACGCGGGCACCGGCCCCTGGAGCGACATCTACTCCTTCACGGTCACGGGGCGCGAAGAGCGTTTCGTCACCCCGGCGTTCGCCGACTTCCGCGATAACCTGCCGATGCGCCACCCGCGCCTCGACTGCTTCCTCGACGACGGGCTGGAGGAGGCCCGGCAGCAGGTCGCCTCGCACCGCGAGTACAAGAGCCTCACGAACCGGGCCAACGGCGCCGTAGGCAAGGACTATTCGGTCGGCAACCCCTACGATCGGATCGCCGAGATCAAACGGGAAACGTACTTTCTCTACACGGCCTACCTGCTGACGCAGGAGGAGAAGTACGCCGCGCAGATGCTCGCGACGCTGCGGGCGATGCTCGCCTATCCGATCGCGGACAAGCAGCTCTTCGCCTCGAACTTCGGCTCCACGGACATCATCATCAACATCATCGAGGGCTACGATCTGCTTTACGACCGCCTGACGGCTGCCGAACGTTCTGCCGCCGAGGAGCTGATCCTGCGCGTCGCCCGCAAATACTACCTCCAATACCGCGGCAAGCAGGAGAACCAGCTCTTCGACAACCACTTCTGGCAGCACAACATGCGCGTGCTGTTCCAGTGCGCCTTCATGCTCTACGATCGGGCGGAGTATGCGCAGGAGGCCCTGGAGATGCTGGAGTACTACTACGAACTCTGGACGGCCCGCGCCCCGGACTCGGGCTACAACCTCAGCGGCGTGTGGCGGAACGGCGCCTACTACTTCGACGCCAACATCCAGACGCTCTACTACCTGCCGATGCTCTTCGGACACCTCACGGGCAGCGACTTCCTGGCGCACCCCTGGTACCGCAACGCCGGGCAGGCCCTGCTCTACACCTGGCCGCCGGAGTCGAAGAGCGCCGGCTTCGGCGACGGCGCCGAGGAGAGCGACGCACCGGTGCGCGTCCGCATCGCATTCGCCGATTTCCTGGCCCGCGAACTGGGCGACGCCTACGCCGGCTGGTACGCCCGGACCTGTGCCGAGACCCTCGCCGACGACTACCTGCTGCGTCTCTACCGCATCGTCCGCGACGCCTCGGCCTACGACGGCTCGCTCCCGGCCAACGCCCCCAAGTATCTCTGGTACCGCGATGCGGGCGAGGTCGTCATGCACTCGAAGCTGACGGCTCCGGCCGAGAACACGACGCTGAGCTTCCGGTCGAGCCCCTTCGGCTCGGGCAGCCACACGCAGTCGGATCAGAACAGCTTCAACCTCCTCTACGGCGGGCAGGAGGTCTTCGCCCGCACGGGTTACTACCTCAACTTCTCGGACGCCCACAACGTGACCTCCTACCGTCACACCCGGGCCCATAACACGCTGCTCGTCGACGGCATCGGCCAGCCCTTCTCGACGAAGGCCTACGGCTACGTGCCGCGCGCCACGGGCGGCGAAAGCATCACCTACTGTCTGGGCGACGCCTCGCAGGCCTACCGGGGCGAGAACGACACGATGTGGGCCGACATCCTCGCCGGACTGGGCATCGCCCCGACGGCCGAAAACGGCTTCGGTCCCACGCCCCTGACCCGCTACAAACGCCACGTGGCCATGCTGCATCCCGACCAGATCGTCATCTACGACGAACTCGCCGCCTCGGAGCCCGTCCGCTGGGACTGGCTGCTGCACAGCCCCGTGCGCTTCTCGATCAACGCCCCGGCACGCCGGGTCACGACCCTGCGGGAGCGTTTCGCGGCCCAGGCCTGCTGGTTCTGCGACGACGACTGCACGATGCAGCAGACCGACCGATTCGTCGTACCGCCCGACATGAGCCTGGCCGATCCGGGACAGGAGTGCCCCGACCAGTGGCACCTGACCCTCTCGTTCGGGCCCTCCGCCGCCAGCCGGATCCTGACGCTCATCCAGATCATCCCGTCGGGCTCCACGGCCCGCACCGTCACCCGCGAAGGCAACGAGATCCGCTGCGGCAGCTGGCGGATCACGGCCGAGTTCTCGTCCGAGCGCCCGGCGGCTCTGAGCATCCGCGACACCGACGGTCTGGCCGTTCTGAGCTACGGCACCGAGCATCCCGTCATCGACGGCGCACCCTACGTCCGCCGTCAGGCCGGATCGACCATCCTCTACGACTGCATCGACGGTGCGTGGCGCACGGTCGAGCTGACCGACGAACACCCGATCGCCACCCGCGCAAACGACTCACAGCGATGATCACGACCGACGAACTTTTCCGCATCTGCGACGACGCCTCGTTCGAACGCGCCGCCCTCGACATCTTCCGCCGGCAGGCCGCCGAGTGCCCGCCCTACCGCGAATACCTGGAACGCATCGGCGTCCGCCCGGATCAGGTGCTCCGCTTCGCGGAGATCCCGTTCCTGCCGATCGGCCTCTTCAAGAGCCACGACGTCTACTGCGGCGATCGCGAGCCCGAAGCGGTCTTCACCTCCTCGGCAACCACGGGCATGACCTCCGCCCGCCACCCGATGCGCTCGCTGGCGCTCTACGAGCAGGCGTTCCGCGCCTCGTTCCGCACCTTCTACGGCGATCCGGCCCGGTGGAGCCTCTACGCCCTGCTGCCGAACTACCTGCGCCGCAAAGGCTCCTCGCTGGTCTACATGGCCGACCGGCTGATCGCCGACTGCGGTTCGGGCGGCTTCTACCTCGACGACTGCGAAGCGCTGCTGCGCGACCTGGCCGCCGACCCGAAGCCCAAGATCCTGCTGGGCGTAAGCTATGCGCTGTGGGATCTCGCGGAGCGCTACGCCCCGAAACTGGAAAATACGATCATCATGGAGACGGGCGGCATGAAGGGCTACCGCGAAGAGATCTCGAAAGAGGCGTTTCACCGCATCCTCTGCGAAGCGTTCGGGGTCGATGCCATCCACTCCGAATACGGCATGGCCGAACTCACGTCGCAGGCCTACTCCTCGGGCGGCAACCGTTTCCGGTGTCCGCCGTGGCTGCGGGTTCTGACGCGCGACATCAACGATCCGTTCTGCCTCCAGCCGGCCGGCATGCGCGGCGGACTGAACATCGTCGACCTGACGAACTACTGGTCCTGCGCTTTTCTCCAGACCGAGGACGCGGGGCGCGTCCATGCCGACGGCTCGTTCGAGATCGAGGGCCGCATCGCCCGCAGCGATATACGGGGGTGCAACCTGCTGGTGCAGGAGTAGGGATTCCGAGCCCCTCGGAGCCCGACGGGCCGCAGCATCCGGCGTGCCGCCCCGTTTTATTCCGCGCGCTCGTAGGCGTCGATGAGCGAACAGGCGGTGTGGTTGACGATCCGCGCGCCGAGACTCGCCGCATAGCGGGCCAGCACCTCGTGGCCGCGGAACAGTTCGCACTTCTCGGCCAGATAGCTGTGGACCGTATAGGGCTGCGGAGGCTCCACGGAGGTCAGCTGCAGGGGTTTGAGCTGCGGCTCGGCATCGTAGAAATAGGTGCGCCGCAGACAGAGCCGATTCCGCTCGTCGACGCACATCCCGTCGAAAAAGGTGTGATCCACGCCGTAGAGGTGCAACTCCTTGTATCCGAGATGCAGCGCCACGAACTCGCCGCACTGGATCACCGACCCGAAGTTCCCGCTGCCCCACCCGCGGCGGTAGCAGGCGAATTCGAGCGACGGGAAACCCCGGTAGACCTGCGAGTGGAACGGCACGATCCGGATCTTCGGATTGGGCAGCGCGGCCCGGTAATCGAACCGGTCGGGATTGTAATACTGCACGTAGAGGGTCATCGGCCAGTCGACGCGCTCGTTCAGCGTGCGGTAGAGGCGCTCGACCCGCTCCCAGTCGCAGCGGCGGCGAAAGAACGTGGGGTCGGAAAGCACGTAGTATTCGGGCCGCACGACCGTGAAACGCTCATCCTCGGCGAAGTAGTTCACCGCCAGCACGTCGTGCGTCAGATGTTCGCCCGCCTCGATCAGCCGCGGCAGCTCCTCGCCGAGCGAAGGGCCGTTGGCCAGCAGCAGGATCCCGGCCGTCGGCTCGCCCTGCGGCCCGGCCCGGCGGACGTAGTCGCGGAAGTTCTCCTTCCACGCCATCCACGCGAAGCAGACCGCCCTGTCGCACGCATTTCGTCTAAACCCCAAGATCGTTTAGGAGAGGGTCCTGGACCGGGGATTTTTTGCAAATGTAGCAAAAGATCGGTATCTTCGCAACAAAACACTCCGACATCCATGGCAAGCATCACCATTTCGGTCATCATCCCCCTCTACAACAAACAGCGCGAGATCGAAGGCACGATCCGCTCGGTCCTGGCCCAAACGCGGCAGCCCGACGAGATCGTCGTCGTGGACGACGGTTCGACCGACCGCAGCGCCGAAATCGTGCGTGCGATCGGCTCGCCGCTCGTGCGGCTCGTGCCGCAGGCCAATGCCGGAGAGTGCGCGGCCCGCAACCGCGCCATCGCCGAAGCCCGGGGCGAATACATCGCCCTGCTCGATGCCGACGACGAGTGGGAACCCGGATTCCTCGCCGAAATCGAGGCGCTGATCGGGGAGTTCCCCGGCTGCGGCGTCTACTGCACGGGCTTCACCGTCATAAGCCGCGAAGGTGCTTTCCGGGCCCGGGGGCTCGACCGACGGGGCGTGGTCGACAACTTCTTCCGCGACTCGGCCCACCGCTACATCGCCATTCCCTCGGCCAGCTGCATCCCCCGCAGCGTCTTCGACACCGTGGGCGGCTTTCCCGAAGGGATGAAGATCGCCGGCGACCTCTACATGTGGATCAAGATCGCCCGCCGCTACCCGGTCTGCTACTCGCCCGCACCGCTCGTGCGCTACTCGAAAGTGGCCTCGAACCGCTCGGCGTCGATCTACACCCCCGAACGGACAGCCTACTCGTTCGAGGAGCTCTACGACCCCGACGCGCCGATCGAAGAGCGCGAATTCGTCGCCCGCGCCGCTCTGGGCAAAGCCCTGATCCAGTGCGTCAAGGGCGGCACCGAAGAGGCCGCACGCGCCGCCCGGCTCTTCGGCTACACGGCCACCTACCGCCGCACCTTGCACAAGGTCCGCGTACTCAACGCCCTGCCCGTCCGCTGGCGCGCCCCGCTGCTGGGTCTCTACGACGCCCTGGCGTGGCGACTGGCCCGCAAGGGTCTCTGAAAAAACCGTTCGACGAATACGGCGGCCATCCCCCCTCCGAGGGACCGCCCCGCACACCGTCTGCCTTCACACAGTTCGCCGCGAACCCGCCCGGGACACACAGGAGCACATGCTCCGCCCGGGCCGGTTCGCGGCTTCGCTGTCCGCTATCGGCTATTTATCGGCACTCGACCGCATCCACCGCTCCGAACGGGAAGAGCTCGCAGGGCGTGCGGGCCTCGCGCATGAGCTGTTTCATGCGGGCCACGACCTCGGGATGCTGCTCCGCCACGTCGTGCTGCTCGGCGGGATCGTCGGCCAGGTTGTAGAGTTCGATCGGCCCGTCGGGATCGGCGAGCACCTGCAAACGCACGGCTTTCCAGTCGCCCTCGCGGGCCGCGATCTTACCGCCGTCCTCGTGGAACTCCCAGTAGAGATAGGGATGCTCCTTGGGCGTGCCGTCGTTCAGCCACTCGGGGAGCATCGAAATTCCGTCCACGGCGACCGGCAGCTCGACGCCCGTCATCTCGGCGAACGTGGGCAGCACGTCCCAGAAGGTCGAAATCCGGTCCGAACGGCTGCCGGCCTCCACCGTTCCGGGGCACGAGACGATCATCGGCACGCGCACACCGCCCTCGTAGAGATCGCGCTTGCGACCGCGGAACGGACCGCTGCTGCCGAAAAATTCGGGATCGGCGCCGCCCTCGCGGTGCGGACCGTTGTCGCTCGTGAAGATCAGAATCGTCCGCTCGCGGATGCCGAGGCTGTCGATCAGCGCCATGACATCGCCGACGTACTTGTCCATGCGCGACACCGTGGCGGCGAACGCCGCACGCGGCTCGGGCTGCGAGCAGTACTTGTGACGGCTCCGCTGCTCGGGCGTGTAGTCGCCCACGTGCTTGGGGTTGACCCAGGGAGTCTCCTCGAAGCGGCCGCGGTACTTCTCCATCAGCTCGTCTTCGGGCGGCATCAGCTCGGCATGCGGCAGGATGTAGGGCAGGAATGCGAAGAACTTCCCGGAGGCGTTGGCCCGAATGAAGTCGAGGGCCTGGCGATGGATCACGTCGGGAGCGTACTGCGCCCGGTTCACCAGGTCGTTGCCTTCGAGCCACACCGTATCGCGGTTATGCCACAGATACTCCTGATAGTACTTGTGGGCGAGCGCCTGGCAGTTGTAACCGAAAAACTCGTCGAAATGCTCCGTGGGGTCGCCCTCCGAGCCGGGGGCCCCGAGGCCCCACTTGCCGAAAGCGCCCGTCGCGTAGCCCGCCGAACGGAACATCCGGCCCAGCGAATAGGTCCCCTCGGGCAGTGCAGCCTGCCCTTCGGCTCCCGTTCCGCGGCCCACGCCGCCCCGGTTGGCACGCACGGGCGCATGTCCCGTGTGCAGTCCCGTCATCAGCACCGCACGCGAGGGGGCGCTGACCGAACTGCCGGAGTAGTGGTGCGTGCAGAGCAAACCCTCGCCCGCCAGCCGGTCGATGTTGGGCGTTTCGAACTTCTGCTGGCCGTAGCAGCCCAGATCGCCGTAACCCAAATCGTCGGCCAGGATGTAGATGACGTTGAAATCCTGAATCCGGTCGCGGGGCGACGAACACCCCGCAGCGAGCGACCCGAGGGCCAGCGCCGCCAACATTTTTTTGTTTTCCATAATGATTTAATTTTTAAGGGATGGTTTTTGATGCTCTAAAGATAGCGATTTTTTTCGAAAAAACCGATCTTCATGCCCCGCACGGCAAATTGGAAATAAAATCGTATCTTTGAAGTCCGAAAAACACGAAATAACCATGATCCGACTCAATGTCTTCATCCGCACCACGGAATCCGCCCGCGCGGAACTCATCGAAACGGCGAAAGAGCTGGTCGCCGCCTCGCTCGCCGACGACGGCTGCGTAGCCTACGACCTGTTCCCGAGCGCCACGCGCCCCGAGGTCCTGATGATCTGCGAAACGTGGCGCGACGCCGCGTCCCTCAGCGCGCACGAGCGAAGCGCCCACTTCACCGCCCTCGTTCCGCGCATGCAACGGCTCGGCGAACTGAAGATCGAACGATTCGACTTCTAACCGACCCGCCGCCCCCTCTTCAACCGCTAATTCTCAAATTTCCCGGTATGGCTCCGTTAGCCGAACGTCTGCGCCCGAAAACGATCGACGAATACATCGGTCAGGAACACCTCGTGGGGGAGAACGGCGTATTCCGCAAGTTCTTCGAAACGGGCAACATCCCCTCGTTCATCCTCTGGGGACCTCCGGGCGTGGGCAAAACCACGCTCGCGAAGATCGTTGCCACGCAGTCGGGACGTCCGATGTTCACCCTCTCGGCCGTGACGTCGGGCGTGAAGGACGTACGCGAGGTGATCGAGAGCGCCCGCAAGCAGCAGTTCTTCGACCGCAAGCCGCCCTTCCTGTTCATCGACGAGATCCACCGCTTCAACAAGTCGCAGCAGGATTCGCTCCTGGGAGCCGTCGAGCAGGGCATCGTGACGCTCATCGGCGCCACGACCGAAAACCCCTCCTTCGAGGTGATCTCGCCGCTCCTGAGCCGCTGCCAGGTCTACATCCTGCGTCCGATGGAGGAGCCGGCGCTCCGCACGCTCCTCGACCGGGCGCTGACGACCGACACGGAGCTGCGCGAGCGCGACATCGAGGTCGTCGAAACCGCCGCGCTCTTCCGCCTCTCGGGCGGCGACGCGCGCAAACTGCTCAACATCCTCGACATCATCGTCGGCGCCTCCGACGGCAAGGTGACGATCACGGACAAGTACGTCACCGACTGCCTCCAGGAGAACATCGCCCTCTACGACAAGAACGGCGAGCAGCACTACGACGTCATTTCGGCCTTCATCAAGTCGGTGCGGGGCAGCGATCCCAACGCCGCCGTCTACTACCTGGCGCGGATGCTGGCCGGCGGCGAGGAGCCGCGGTTCATCGCCCGGCGGCTGGTGATCCTCGCCTCGGAGGACATCGGACTGGCCAACCCCAACGCGCTGCTGCTGGCCAACGCCTGCTTCGACACGGTGCACAAGATCGGTATGCCCGAGGCGCGCATCACGCTGGCCGAGGCGACGATCTATCTGGCCACCAGTCCCAAGAGCAATTCGGCCTACACGGCCATCAACAAAGCCCTGGCTCAGGTCGAGCGCGACACCACCAACCGCCCCGTTCCGCTGCACCTGCGCAATGCCCCCACGCGGCTGATGGACCGCGCGGGCTACGGCAAGGGCTACAAATACGCCCACGACTACGAGGGGCACTTCGCCGACCTGGAGTTCCTGCCCGAGGGGCTTTCGGGCACGCGCTTCTACGAGCCCGACACCCAGAACGCCGCCGAAGCGAAGATCGCCGAACGGATCCGGACGCTCTGGAAAGGCAAATACTGACCCGTCCGCTCCTGCGGAAAACCGTTCCGTACACCCGGACGAAATGCGACATATTCACGGCCCGGGATGCTTATTTTCTCCGATAAATGATTAAATTTGTCGAACGGAACAGCGCATCATGAAGTCCGAACGGAAAATAGAGACGACCGAGTCCGAAGTCTTCGTTTTCAATCGCATCTACCGGCAGCATGTCGGCGGACTTACCCGATATGCCTGCAAGTTCGTGTCGCGGGAGGAGGCCGCCGACATCGTGCACGACGTCTTCGCTACCCTGTGGCGGCAGCGGCGGTTCGACATTCCGTCCGACGAAGTGCGCTTCTACCTCTACCGCTGCGTGCTGAACGCCTGCAAGAACCGGCTGAAACACCTGCTGCGCACCAATGCGTTCCGCAACCGGGACGTCACCGAACTGCAACTCGCCGAGATCGACTTCCTGGAGGCCGACATCGCGGCCGCTTCCGACGAATACATGCTCAACAAGGTCTACCGAAGCCTCGACCTGCTGCCGCCGAAGTGCCGCGAGATCTTCGAAAAGGCCTATCTGCACCAGCAGAAGAGCAGCCAGATCGCCGCAGAGATGCAGCTCTCCCGCCGCACGGTCGAAGCGCAGCTCTACAAGGCGCTCCGGCTGCTGCGCAACGCCCTGCTCTCGCTGCTGTGGGGCCTCGACACCCTCTTGGGCTGACGCCGACGCGCCGCGACGGATCGCGACCGTGTTTTTTTCACCCTGTCGTAAGTAATTCGGGCCGTTCGGTTGTTTTTCCGATGAACTGCCGAGCACCGAAACCCGCCGGCACAATCCACAAAAAAAATGAAGAAAGCACTGTTGTTCCTCGCTCTGCTCCTGCCCGCGACGCTCCGGGCCCAACTCCAGCAACACGATCGGCAAACCCTCTTCGACACCCCCGACGACCGGCCGCTGACACTCACCCCCGGCGAGTCGTTCTCGGCCGAAGTCCGCTTCGGCGAGGAGCGGGTTCCGGTCCGCCGCAGCCTGCGCATCGTCGGCGGCACGCGAATGCCCGCTCCCTTCGAGGCCCGCGGCGAAACCCGCTTCCGGCAGTGGGAGTCCCGCATCGACGACCTGCTCGACTCCGTGCACGTCTCGACCGGCCCCTACTCGCTCTACTTCGAGGGCGCGGGCGAGGCGTTCGAACGGAGGGCCTACAACCGCATCGGCGGCGAGCGGCTGCGCCCCGGCCGCATGACCATCTCGGTCGACCTCAGACAGGAGGAGCTCTCCGGTCCGGAGGGCTCGTTCGGCATCGAGATCGAGGTCTTCCTCCGGCGTGCGGACCGCCACCCGGACGAGATCTTCTACGCCCCCGACACGACCCTGCACCTGCCCTTCCCGGCCGGAAGCTCCGACTTCCGCACCCTCACCCGGGATTTCGAGCTGCCCGAAGGGGTGGGTGCCCTGCTGCTCAAGGTGGGCGGCGAGGGCTTCGGCGGCCGAGCCTGGGTCGACGGCCTCTCCGTGACCCAGCCGGGACAGGCTCCCCTCCTCCTGCCGTTCGTTCCCCACGACCGGCGCCCCGACACGCGCAACTACTGGGTCGGCATCAACCTGACCACCCGCAACTGGCCGCTGTGGCGGCTCGATATCGACGGCCGCACCCTCCTGCGCCGCCGCCTCTTCGACCGCGCCTCGAACGTCGCCGATCTGTTCGTCGACCTCCCCGACACGCTGCACGGCACCCGCCGGCTGACCCTGACGCTCGAAGCTGAGCCCGGCAAGGCGGCCTTCCCCTACGACGTGCGGCGCATCCAGCTGCTCACCGAATCGCGGCGCGACTTCGAGCTCGTCGCCGTACCGGCCTACCCCGCCGTCGGCGACACCGCGGCCCTGCTCCTCGAAATCAACCGTCCGGGGCTTGCGCTCGACCTCGATGCCGGCCCCGAGGTGCGGCTGCTGCACCGGCACGTCGCCGCCGACAGCACCGGGCTGCTCGCCGTGCCGTTCGAAGTGCTCGCTCCGGGGCGCGACATCCCCATCCGCGTGCAGGCTGCGGATGAAAGCCGCACGGGCCGCATCGTCCAAAGCATCGTGAAGTCCCGCGACGGCGTATACCTCTCGTCGGGCGACGAGATCTACCTCGACAAGACGGTCGGCGGGCTCTACGACCGCTTCTTCAAGTGGTACGTCGGCAGCCGCATCGGCAACTGGTACCAGTTCCGCCCTTCGTTCCAATGGAGCGGCGTGCGCGAAACCTCGCACGAGTTCCTGCACCGCTACCTGCCGCTGCTCGAAGCGCTGCGCATGCCCTACGCCTGGCAGGTCGAGGGCCGCACGCTCGCCGCATCGCGCATCAACCCTGCGCTCGAAGCCCTCGCAGGGCCGATGTTCCGGGGCAAGCAGGCCCACGAGAACGACGGCTGCTTCTACTACTGGCAGCACTTCCCGCACGACGGTCTCTGCTCCGACATGTGCGCCCGCACACGGCCCTACGGCGGCATCTTCGCCAAGCACCCGCCGATCTACACCGACCACGGCACCTTCATCCACTACGACCCTTACGCCGTGACCGACATGGCCGACGGTGCCGGGCGCTACGTCCGCAGCCTGGCCGCAGCCCGGGGCGAGAGCACCCGCCACACGGGCCCCTCGACCACCTTCCGCTACCTCTACCAAGCCGGCTACGAATGGCTCGGCGCCGAACAGATGTACGGTCCCGAGGAGACGATCCTCTCGGCGCTGCGGGGCGCCTCGCGGGCCTACGGCAAACGGGAGTTCGGCACGCTGCACGCCATGCAGTGGGGATCGTTCCCCTTCACCGACCCGGCGCACGCCGAGCGTTTCTTCCTCTCGCTGGCCGTCGCCTACATCCACGGGGCGAGCCACATCAACACCGAGGAGGGGCTCTGGACCGACGAATACGCCAACGACCGCTACACCGAGGCCGGACAGACCCACCTGCGGGCCCAGCACCTCGTGCTGGACTTCGCCGAAACCCACACCCGCCGCGGCACCATGCGCCCCCGCATCGCGGTGCTCCAGGGACGCAACGACGCTTGGAAATGCTTCGGTCGCACCCCGCTCTGGTCGCAGGAGGGCCAGAAGTGGCGCTTCGACACCGCCTGCGAGAGTTTCGACCTGCTCGGGCTCTTCTACCCGGAGCATACCTTCGACTTCTCCGGCCCCTCGGGGTGGTTCACCTCCACGCCCTACGGCCCCGTCGACCTGCTCCCCGTCGAGGCACCGGACGAAACGCTGGCAGACTACGACTGCCTCGTATTCCTCGGCTGGAACACCTATGACGACGAGGACTTCGCCCAGCTGGAGCGCTTCGTGCGCGGCGGCGGCACGCTCCTGCTAAGCGCCGCCCACCTCAACGCGGAGCTGCAACCCGACGCCGCCCCGCGCCTGCCGGAGAACCTCCGCCGGCTCCGCCGCATGCTGGGCAGCCGCTTCACCGACCTCACGGGCCGCCACGACATCCAGCTGGGCCGGGGCCGCATCGTCTACTTCGCCGAACCGCGCTACCCGGCCGACCCCGCGCTGCGCCCCGCCTACGAGGAGGCGATCCGCGAGGAGGCCGACCGTGCCGTGCGGCGCGAAACGCCGCGGGGATGGATCGCTCCGGCCGAGCACATCGGCTTCACGGCCTGGGACGCAGAGGATCGGCGCACGCTCTACGTGCTCAACAACGACTGGTCCGGCACTTCCTCCACGCGGCCGGCCGTGCTGCACTTCGGCGGCCGCGAGTTCCCGATCGACATCCCCCGGTGGAGCATCACCGCGATCCACTGCTTCGACGACACGGCCGTTCTCCCCTTGAGCCCCACGGCCGACGTGCTGCGACGCCTGCCCGACGGCCGCTTCGAGGTGCAGTGCACCGAGAGCACGCTCGTCCTGCTCTTCCGCAGCGACGGCACCGTCCGGCGGATCGCCCTCGCGCAACCCGGCATCCATCGCATCGAATAACGCAGATCGGGCCCGCCTGAAGAGGCGGGCCCGATCGTTTTCGGTTCCGGCGCGTACCGCTACCGGACGGTCAGCTCGACGATGAAGTCCGTCGACACGGGACGCTCGCCCAGCACGAGCACCACGCCCTCGTCGTTCTGGCGGAAGGCGATCTTTTCGCCGCCGAAGTGCACGGCGCTGCGCACGCGCTCCCCGCGCAGCGGCACGAAGAGCTCCGTGTCGGGCCAGTCGAAGACATGGACCCAAACCCGGTCGCCGCGGCGGGTCGTCACGCCCCACGCGCGCGGAGAGACGGGGCCCGCCTCCGTGCCGTAGATCGTTTCGCCGTTCGCACGCAGCCACTCGCCGATGCCGGAGAGCCGCTCCAGCGCTGCGGCCGGCAGTGCGCCGTCGGGCTGCGGACCGATGTTGAGCAGCAGGTTGCCGCCGCGGCCGGCAGCCCCCGCCAGGTAGCGCACCAGCTCGTCGGTGCTCTTGTAGTTGCGATCGGTGACGCTGTAACCCCACGTGCCGTTCATCGTCTGGCAGGTTTCCAGCGGCAGCCGGCTCACCTCCTGGCCCGACATGCCGGCGGTATTCTCGCCCGGCAGATCGCGCTCGAACGCCTGGGCATCTCCCCCGGGCCTCGGGGTCTTGTGATTGCTGTTGATGACCAGACACCCCGGCTGCAAGTCGTGGATCAAC
>CAMWWU010000006.1 GCA_947178025.1 uncultured Alistipes sp.
GTGGTTGACGGTGTAGATCCCCGTGTTGGGGCCGATGAAGACGCGGTTGCCGATGGTGACGGGAGCTTCGTCGAGAATCGTCAGGTTGAAATTGCCTACGAAGCCGTCGCCGATGGAGATCTGCGTCCCGAAATCGCACCGGAAGGGGCTGTGGAGGATGACGCCGCTACCGAGGTGTCCGAAGAGCTCGCGGAGGATCGTTTCGCGCGCTTCGCTGCGGCTCGGCGGCAGCTGGTTGAGCCGGAAACAGAGCTCCTCGGCCCGGCGGAGTGCCGCTCCGATCTGCGGCGTGATGGCGCGGAGCCAGTATCCGGCCCGCATTTTTTCGAGATCGTCCATGCTAAATTCGTTGTCGTCCGGCGAGAGGCCGGGGGGGGCGGTCCGTATGTGCCGGCGTTTCGACGGCGGTCGGCCGGCTGCGGCCGGCGATACGAAAAACGGCCCGGGATTCCGGACCGTTTTTATGTGCTTTCGTTCCGAATTACTCGGCGACGATAGCCTCGCTCGGGCAAACGCCTGCGCAGGTGCCGCAGTCGATGCACTTGTCGGCGTCGATGACGTAGATGTCGCCGGCCGAGATGGCCTCTACCGGGCACTCGCCGAGGCAGGTACCGCAGGCAACGCACGAATCAGTGATTTTGTAAGCCATTGTGTTCTGTTGTTTATGGTTAATGTGTGTGTGGGTGCAAATATAGCTATTTATTTGATAATATCAAAACCCGTGTAGGGAACCAGCACCTCGGGGATGCGGATGCCCTCCTCGGTCTGGAAGTTCTCCAGCAGCGCCGCCACGATGCGCGGCAGGGCGAGCGACGAGCCGTTGAGCGTGTGGGCCAGGCGGGTCTTCTTGTCGGCGTCGCGGTAGCGGAGTTTCAGGCGGTTGGCCTGGAACGATTCGAAGTTCGAAACGGACGAAACCTCCAGCCAGCGCTTCTGGGCTTCGGAGTAGACCTCGAAGTCGTAGGTCAGGGCCGAGGTGAAGGACATGTCGCCGCCGCACAGCCGCAGGATGCGGTAGGGCAGCCCCAGCGAGCGGACGAGCCCCTCGACATGGGCCACCATGCCGTCGAGCGCCTCGTAGGAGTTCTCGGGCAGTGCGAGCTGCACGATCTCCACCTTGTCGAACTGGTGCAGACGGTTCAGACCGCGCACGTCCTTGCCGTAGGATCCGGCCTCGCGGCGGAAGCAGGGGGTGTAGGCGGTCATCTTGACCGGGAAATCCTTCTCGTCGAGGATCACATCGCGGAAGATGTTCGTCACGGGCACCTCGGCCGTCGGCACGAGGTAGAAGTTGTCGGCCGTAGCGTGGTACATCTGGCCCTCCTTGTCGGGCAGCTGTCCCGTGCCGAAGCCCGAGGCCTCGTTGACCATCACCGGCGGCTCGATCTCGCGGTAGCCGGCGGCGGTGTTGTAGTCGAGGAAGTAGTTGATGAGCGCACGCTGCAACCGGGCGCCCTGACCCTTGTAGACGGGGAATCCGGCGCCGGTGAGCTTCACGCCCAGGTCGAAGTCGATGATGTCGTACTTGCGGGCCAGCTCCCAGTGGGGCAGCGGATTCTCGGGCAGCGCGGTGTAGGTCTCGACGAGCTTCACGACGAGGTTGTCCTCGGCCGTGCGGCCCTCGGGAACGATCTCGGCCGGGAAGTTGGGCAGCGAGACGATCGCGGCCTGCAGCTCCTCCTGCACGGCGGTCGATTCGGCCTGGAGGGTCGAGGATTTCGCCTTGAGGTCGGCGACGAAGCGTTTGCGCTCCTCGGCCTCGTCGCGACGGCCCTGACCCATCAGGGCGCCGATCTCCTTGGCGGCCTTGTTTTGGGCGGCGAGCGTCTCGTCGAGCTCGGTCTGAAGGGCCTTGCGGCGGTCGTCGAGAGCGACGATCTTTTCGATGACGGGCGCGGCGTCGACGCCCTTCTTGGCCAGCTTGCGGACAGCGGCCTGCATGTCATCGCGGATTTGCTTGACTGTAAGCATGGTATTTCGTGATTTTGAGTTTCTCGCGTTACGAATGGCAAAATTACAAAATTAGCCGCAATGTTGCTCGCCGCGGGGCGTTTTTTTCGTCATTTCCCGAAAAGCGGCCAGGCCGGATCCTCCGTGCGGGCCTCGTCGAGCAGCGTTTTCAGCGCTTCGACCTGCTCGGGGTACCGGGCCGCCAGGTCGTGCGTCTCGGCGGGGTCTTCGTCGATCCGGTAGAGTTCGTAGCGGGGTGCCGCCGAGCGGATATCCAGCCGGAGCAGTTTCCACGGGCCTTGGCGCACGGCCTGCCTGCCGCCCAGCTCCATGAACTCGAAGTAGAGGCAGTCGTGGCGCGGCTGCTCCTCGGGTCGCCCTTCGAGCAGCGGCACCAGACTGATGCCGTCGCCGGCCGGCGTTTCGGCTCCGGCCAGTTCGGCGAAGGTCGCCGGCAGATCCCAGAAGGCGCACGGCAGGTCCGTTTCGCCGCCCGGGGCGATGTGTCCCGGCCATACGGCGATCATCGGCACGCGGATGCCCCCTTCGTAGAGGTCGCGTTTGTAGCCGCGCCAGGGACCGTTGCTGTCGAAGAAGTCGGGGTCGGCGCCGCCCTCCAGGTGGGGGCCGTTGTCGCTGGCGAAGACGATCAGCGTATTGTCCAGCAGTTGCTTCTCGCGGAGTTTGGCCACCAGTTCGCCCACGTAGCGGTCCAGTCGCGTGACCATCGCCGCGAATGCGGCCCGGGGGTGCGTCTGCGAGCAGTAGCCGCCCTTGCGGAACGCGGGGTGCCCGGCGTCGCAGCCCCGATAGGGCGTTTCGGGATAGCGCCCGCGGAACTCCTGCATGATCTCGTCCTCGGGGACGATCAGCTCGGCGTGGGGGATCGTCGTGGGGTAGAAGAGCAGGAACGGTTCGTCGGCCGTGCGTTCGTCGAGGAAGCGCAGCGCTTCGCGGTGGATCAGGTCGGGGGCGTAGCTTCCGGAGCCGTAGGGCGCGACGTCGTTTTCCGGCAGGTCGACCCGCTTGCCGTCGCTCCACAGATGGTCGGGGTAGTAGCTGTGGGCCAGCAGCTGGCAGTTGTAGCCGTAGAAGCGGTCGACGCCCTGCCGGGCCGGATCGCCCGTCGTGCCGATGAATCCGAGTCCCCATTTGCCGAAGACGCCCGTCGCATAGCCGGCCTCGCGGAGCGTCCGAAAGAGCGTCGCGGCACCCTCCGGCAGCGGATACTGGCCTTCGGGCGTCAGCTCCAGGTTGCCGCGCACGGGCGTGTGGCCCGAGTGGGTGCCGGTGAGCAGACACGAGCGCGAGGGCGCCGAAACGGTCGTCCCGGCGTAGCACTGCGTGAAGCGCAGGCCGGCGGCCGCCAGCGAGTCGATCGAGGGGGTGGCGAAGCGCTGCTGTCCGTAGCAGCTCAGGTCGCCGTAGCCCAGATCGTCGGCGAGGATGAAGAGGATGTTGGGGCGTGCGGGGGCGGTCGGATGTTCGGAGCAGCCTGCGGAGGCCCCTGCGAGCAGCAGTAGTCCCGGAAGCGAAGGGTTTTTCATAGGTCGTGTTTTCGGTCCGACGAATTTAGCGATAATGCGCCGTATCTGCAAAAAATATCGTACCTTTGACTGCTTCTTAACTGTTTCGTATCCGTGAAGACCGTCGAACTGCTCTCTCCCGCCAAAGATTACGCCTCCGCCGTCGCTGCCGTCGATTACGGTGCCGATGCGGTCTATATCGGCGGTGCGCGCTTCGGAGCGCGGCAGGCCGCCGGCAACGGCGCGGAGGAGATCGCCCGCGTCGCGGAGTATGCTCACCGCTACGGCGTGCGGGTGCACGCCACGCTCAACACGCTGCTGCGCGACGACGAGCTGGAAGCGGCCGAGCGGCAGGCCCGCGAGTTGATTGCGGCGGGTGTCGATGCGCTGATCGTGCAGGACATGGCGCTGCGGCGTATGGACCTGCCCGTCGAACTGCACGCCTCGACGCAGGTCTGCAACCGCACCCCCGAGGGGGCGCGGTTTCTGGGCGAGGCGGGTTTCGCGCGCGTGATTCTGGAGCGGGCGCTCTCGCTCGACGAGATCCGGGCGATCTGCGCCGCCACGACGGCCGAGGTCGAGTGCTTCGTGCACGGGGCGATCTGCGTAGGGTACAGCGGCCGCTGCTTCCTGTCGCGTTCGATGTCGTCGCGCAGCGGCAACCGCGGGGCGTGCAGCCAGCCCTGCCGCCTCGCGTGGGACCTCACGGACGGCCGCGGGCACCGCTACGTCGCGGGCAAGCACCTGCTTTCGGTGCGGGACATGAACCTGTCGGCGCGCATCGGCGAGCTGCTCGATGCGGGCGTCACGTCGTTCAAGATCGAGGGTCGTCTCAAGGATACGGGGTATATCCGCAACGTCGTGGCCTGGTACCGCCGGGCCGTCGACGAGGCGCTGGCCGAGCGTCCCGCCCTGCGGCGCGCATCGGTCGGGGAGAGCATCCCCGACTTCGAACCCGACCCCGCGAAGAGCTTCACGCGCGGCGAGTCGCAATACTTCTTCGACGGCAAGCGTGCCGGGGTCGCGTCGTTCGACACCCCGAAGGCGGTGGGCGAATACGTGGGGCGCGTCGCGCGGGTCGAGCGGCGCGGGTTCCGGATCGACGGATCCCATACGCTCGCGGCGGGCGACGGCATCTGCTTCCTCGCGCGGGGCGGGCTGGTCGGCACGAACGTCAATGCCGTGCGCGACGGGCTCGTGGAGCCCAACCGGACGGAGGGGATCGTTGTCGGGGCCGAGGTCTACCGCAACAGCGACCGGCTCTTCAACCTCGCGCTGGAGCGCAGCCGCACGCGCCGCGTGATTCCGATCACGGCCTCGGTCGAGGTGTCGGCCGACCGCGTGCGGATCGAATATACGGATTGCGAAGGGGTGACCGCCGCCGCAGAGCGTCGCGCGGCGCTCGAACCCGCGAAGAGTCCCGAGGCCAACGCCGCGGCGCTGCGTGCGCAGGCGGCCCGGAGCGGCGATACGATCTTCGTCGTGCGCGAGACGGCGGTCGAGGGGGCATCTCGGTTCGTCCCGGCATCGCTGGCCGCCGAGTTGCGGCGCGAGGGGCTCGACAAGCTCCTGCAAGCGCGTCGGGAGCGGAGGCCGGAGCATCGCATCCTGCCCGAAGAGCGGGCGGTCCGCTATCCGTCGGATCGGCTGACGGCTGAGGAGAATGTCACGAACCGGCTGGCCGAGGCTTTCTACCGCGACCACGGCGTGACGCGGATCGAGGCGCCGCTGGAGCTTGCGGCGACGACCGTCGGACATCGGGTCATGCACTCCTCCTACTGCATCCGCCGCGAGATGGGCGAGTGTCTGCGCGAGCGGCCGACGCTGCGCGGCCCCCTCTTCCTGGAGCGCGGCACGCACCGCTATCGGCTGGAGTTCGATTGCGAGCGGTGCGAGATGTCCGTGGTGGACTGTTCGCGCAGTAGTACGGGAGGCAAGGACGGGAAAGGTGCGAGAAACTGAACTTTTTTTAAGAGATATGCAGGAACAGCTGACCCCCGATTTCGGGGACTACGAACTGATCGATACGGGCGACTTCGAGAAACTCGAACGCTTCGGACCCTACGTCACGCGACGTCCCGAGCCGCAGGCCATTTGGCGGCGTTCGCTTGCGGAGGAGGAGTGGCGGCGCCAGGCGCACGCCTCGTTTCTGCGCGACGGCCGCAGCGACGAGCGCGGCGAGTGGCGTCTGCGCCCCGGCATGCCCGACCGCTGGACGATCGGTTATGCGCTGCCCGGGGCGACGCTTCGCATGCGGCTGGCGCTCACGTCGTTCAAACACGTGGGGATCTTCCCCGAACAGGCGGCCAACTGGGACTTCATCTGCGACGCCTGCCGGGCGGCCGGCTCTTCGGGCCGGACTCCCCGGGTGCTCAATCTCTTCGCCTACACGGGCGGCGCGACGCTGGCGGCCCGGGCCGCCGGGGTCGAGGTGACGCACGTCGACTCGGTGAAGCAGGTGGTGACCTGGGCCCGCGAGAACATGGAGCAGAGCGGGCTGGACGGGGTGCGCTGGATCGTCGAGGACGCCCTGAAGTTCGTGCGCCGCGAGGTGCGGCGCGGCAGCCGCTACGACGGCATCATCCTCGATCCGCCGGCCTACGGCCGCGGTGCGAACGGCGAGAAGTGGATTCTGGAGGAGAACATCGGCGAGATGCTTGCGGGATGCGCCGAGCTGCTCGCTCCGCAGGGGGCGTTTCTCGTGCTCAATCTCTACTCGATGGGGCTCTCGTCGACGCTGGCCCGCACGGCCGTGCGGCAGGCTTTCGGCGTGCCGCGCGAGGAGCAGTGGGGCGAACTCTGCTTCACGGACCGTGCCGGCAAGGAGCTGCCCCTGGGAACCTATTACCGGATGAAACGCTGAATCTTCGAACCGATGATCGTTCCGATTCTTCTTTTCGGGCTGCTGGGCGACTGTTTCCTCTCCGCGCTGGTGGGCATATTCGGCAGCGGACGCCGGATCGGCTTCACTTGGACGTTTCTCGTCAGCATCCTCCTGACGCCCCTCGCGGGGCTCGTCGTCGCCCTGCTGAGCGATCCGCTTCCCGGGCGGGAGAAGCGCTGGGGGTGTCTGGGCGTGCTGCTGGCCCTTGCGGGGCTGCTGTGCCTCGGCATGCTGCTCTTGCTGCTGCTGGGCGGCGCTGCCGCGCTGCTGGCGTAGCGGTTACAGATAGATGGCGATTCCTGCCGCGGCCGAAAGGACGATCAGCAGGATGGGGTTGATCTTGCGGATCGACCCGATGAAGACGCCGGCGAAGAGCACCCAGCTCCAGGCGTCGATGAAGTTCCGTTCGCCGGGGGCTGCGTCGTGCGGGAAGATCAGCAGCAGAGCTGCCGATGCGATCATGCCGATCACCACGGGACGCATGCCCCGCATGGCTCCCTCGATCAGCGGGTTGTCTTTCAGCCTCAGGAAAAAGCGCGTGACGAGCAGCATCAGCGTCAGCGCCGGGAGGCAGACCGCAAGGGTCGCGATGACGGCGCCGAGAACGCCCGCTCCCGTTCCGCCGGCCTGCGAGCCGACGGTGTAGCCGACGTAGGTCGCCGAGTTGATGGCGATCGGTCCGGGAGTGATCTGCGACACGGCCACGATGTCGGCGAACTCGGCGTTGGTCATCCACCGGTGCTGCACGACCACCTCGTTCTGGATGAGCGACAGCATGGCGTAACCGCCCCCGAATCCGAAGAATCCGATTTTGAGATAGCTTACGAAGAGATGCCAGAAGATCATTCGGCCGATTTTTTAGCGGTGAAGAGTGTCCATGCGATGCCTGCCGCGGCGGCCGCGATCAGGATCAGAATCGGCGACCAGCCCAATCCCCAGACCGCGAGCGCCGTGGCGGCGATCACGAGATACATGGCCCGGTGCATGCCGCGGGCCAGCGAGAGCACCGGACCGACGATCAGCGCCACGACAGCCGGGCGCATCCCCTTGAACGCGGCGTCGACGACGGGGTTGTCGCGCACGTCGGTGAAGAAGAGGGCGATCAGCAGGATGATCGCGAACGACGGGACGACGACCCCGAGGATCGAGGCGACGGCGCCCGCGTAGCCGCGCATCTTGTAGCCGACGAAGACCGACGTATTGAGCGAAATGGGGCCCGGGGCCGACTGCGCGAGGGTCAGCAGGTCCAGAAATTCGCGTTCGGCGATCCAGCCTTTGACGTCGATCACCTCGCGGCGGATCAGCGGGATCATCGCGTAGCCTCCGCCGAAGGTGAAGAGTCCGATCTTGAAGAAACTCCAGAAAAGTCCGAAGAGTTGGCGCATGGTTATTCTCGTTGTTTTTTGCCCAGCAGCGTGCGCAGTCCGTCGATGAAGACCATCGGGTGCGTCGGGGCGCCGGGAAGCCACAGGTCGACGCGGTGCCGCTCGAAGAACGAGCGGTCGACGGCTCGGCTTCGGGCGAAGAGCCCTCCCGAGCACGCTTCCGAGCCGCAGGCGACGAGTAGCTTGGGCTCGGCCACGGCGTCGTAGCAGATCTGCAAAGCCTCTGCCATATTCGTCGACACGGGACCCGTGATCACCACGCCGTCGGCATGGCGCGGCGACGCGGTGAAGCCGATGCCGAAGCGGCCGAGGTCGAAGTTGACGTTGCCCGTGGCGCCGAGCTCCATCTCGATCGAGGCGTCGCCGCCGGCCGAGACTTCGCGCAGTTGCAGCGCCTGCGAGAAGCAGCGGCTGAGTTCGGGACGCACCGCGGAGGTGTCGAACGCGACGCACCGGTCGCCCGGACGCACGACGAGCCCCTCGCGCGTGGGCGAGCCGAGGCGGTAGTCGTTGGTGAAGCGGATGTTGCGCGGAGCCCGGCGGGCGCATTCGCCGCAGAAGAGGCAGCGCCCCAGGTCGAGGGCGAACGGCGTGACGGAGAGTGCCCCCGTGGGGCAGATCGCCGCCGCCTGCTCCAGCTCCGCGGTGTCGCCGGTGGCGGTGAGTTCGGGACGTCCCCGGAACTCCGGGGTCAGCTCCACGGCGTCGAGATCGGGTATGGCCTGCCGGCCGTGGCTGCGCAGGACTTTTATCTTGGGGAGTATCATGGTATCGTTATGGTAAGATTTTCCTAATCCGGCATGCCGGGTGCTTTAAAGGTCGTGTCCGCAGTAGGAGAGGTTGAAGCTCTTGTTGCAGATCGGGAAGTCGGAGATCCCCTCGCCGCGCACGGCCAGGGCGAGCGCCATCCAGTTGTGGAGGCTCGGATCCTTGATGCGGTCGGCGACGATCCGGCCTTCGGGGTCGGTGATCGCGACGTGGCAGATCTCGCCGCGCCACCCCTCGACCAGTCCGAAAGCGAGCGACGAGGGTGCCAGCGGCGCCGCGTAGTCGGGAGCCGGGCACGGCGAGGGGCCGGCGGCGTATTTCTGTTCGTAGATCTCCAGCAGCCGGTCGACGTAGCGGGCCGACTGGAGCACCTCGCGGCAGCGGACCGTCAGGCGGGCCATCACGTCGCCCTGCGTTTTGACGACCGGTTCGTGGCTGATGTGCTTGGCGAAGACGCCCCATGGATGCGTGGCCCGCAGGTCGCGCGCGAGGCCGCTCGCGCGGGCCGCCTGCCCGACGCCGCCGATGGCCGCCATCTGGTCGCGCGGCACGATGCCGCACTGCTCGAAGCGGGCCAGCAGCGAGGGAGACGACTTGATGTCGCGGCGCACCTCGTCGTAGCGGCGGGCGATCTCGGCCACGTTGCGGCGGATCATCGCCGACTTCTCGGCCGTGAGCGGGTGGTCGGTGCCGTGGGGGCGGATCAGCCCCTTGCCGAAGCGGTTGCCGCACCACGCCTGCGTGGTGTTGATCGTCATCGTGCGCAGCGCCTCGCACGCCACCTGCCCCAGCTGATAACCCACGTCCATCGACAGGGCGCCCGTGTCGGCGATCTGCATCGCCATGCGTTCGAGTTCGAGGGCGATGCCGCGCTCGCGGTCGAGCTGTGCGGGGCGTTCGTGGCCGGAGAGTTTCTCGACGGCTTCGGTGAACGCCGTGGCGTGCGCTACGGCGCTGTCGCCCGCGACGGCCTCGGCCAGACACGTCTGGCGCAGCCGGTTGCCGGTAGCCGCGAACTCGTGCTCCACGCCCCGGTGCTGATAGCCGAGGGCGATTTCGAGATGCAGCACCTGCTCGCCGCTGCAGATGAAGCGGAAGGCGCCCGGCTCGATGATGCCGGCGTGGATCGGCCCGACGTTCACCTCGTGGAGCGATCCGCCCTGCATCGTGTAGAACGGGTAGTTGTCCATCGAGCCGGAGCGGTCGTAGCGGTCGAACGGAAAGCGCAGCGGCTTGGGCCAGGGCATGCCGTCGAAGCGGATGCCGTAGCGCTCGGCGATGTCGCGCTCGAAGGGATGCAGCTGCGGATGGATCGCCGTGAGCGAGGGAAGCACGCCCTCGTCGTAGTACTCCATGACGTGCGAGGCGACGAGCACCTGCGACGTCGCGTCGTCGAGCAGCAGGCAGTAGAAGCGCATGCGTCCCTCCTCGGGGAGGGCGAAGTAGTGCGCCACGTGGTAGCGCGGGTCGGCGAGTTTCTCCGCGAGGTCGGCGTGGAACTCGGCGTAGGGGACCTCCGGAATGTCGCGCAGCGGAATGGCTGCCGCCGTATTGTCGGTGATGTGGTATGTCATCATAAGGTTGCGATTTGGGAGATGAGCTCCGTCAGGATTTCGGGACGCCAGAGGCCCAGCGCGATGGCGGCTCCCAGCGGCACGAGCGCCGACCACGAGAGTGCCCGGTCGGCTTTCGAGGGGTGCAGCTGATCCTGGTTGGGCTGGTAGCAGAGGCGGATCATGCGCGAGCAGAACGAGTAGATGACGATGCAGACCAGCAGAATCATGGCTGCCATCACCCACCAGTTGCTCTCGGCCACGACCTGCTTGAGGATCAGCAGCTCCGAGAAGAAGAGCGGCGAGGGCGGGAAGGCCACCAGCACGACCATGCCCGTGAGCAGGCCGACGGCCCCCACGCGGTTGATGCGGATGTAGTCGCCCAGGCGGTTGATGCGGTATCCGTCGTAGACCTGACGCACGACGGCCATCTGGAGAAAGAGGCTGCTCTTGACGAGCGTGTGGCAGGCGACGTGGAAGATCGCCGCCCAGACGCCGATGCCGCCGATACCCAGGCCGATGGCCGCGATGCCCATGTTCTCGACCGTGGAGTAGGAGAGGAAGCGTTTGTAGTTGTTCGTGCGGCGGAGGAACAGTGCGCCGATGACGAGCGACAGCACGCCCGTGAGCAGCAGGACGTTGCGCACCCAGGGGAAGACTTCCGAGGCGGCCAGGAGCTTGTAGACGCGGAAGACGGCCAGAAATCCGGCGTTGACCAGACCCGTCGAGATCAGCGCCGAGCCGGGCGACGGCGCCGCGAAGTTGGCGTCGACGCCGACCGTGTAGAGCGGGAAGAGCTCGACCTTGCAGCTGTATCCGCAGAGGATCAGCAGGAACGCAGTCTTCAGGTAGAGCGGGTTGGCGGCCGGAATCGCAGCGGCGACGGCTTCGTAGGAGAGCGAGTCGCACTTCGTGGCGGCGCACAGCAGCAGGATACCGAGGTAGGCCACGGCGATGCCCGTCGAGCAGACGAAGAGGTATTTCCACGCCGCTTCGAGCGCCTGCGCCGTGCGGCGGTGGTAGACGATGCCCGCCGAGCAGAGGGTCGTGGCTTCGAGCAGGATCCACGTCACGGCGAGGTTGTTCGAAAAGTAGGCCCCGGCGACGGCCGTCGTCAGGAGCATCAGCAGCGCCGAGTAGGTGCGCGTCTGGCGGATGTCGCTCCCCTTGAGGTAGGCCTCGGAGTGGAAGTAGGCGAAGGCCGAGACGACCGTGAGCAGCAGGTAGAAGAGCGTGCCTGCGGCGTCGAAGGCGAATACGCCGGCCGAGGTCGTGCCGTAGAGCCCGCAGAGGATCCGGACGGCGAAGGCGGCCTGCACGGCGTAGAACGCCGCACCGGCGGCGAAGAGCTGCCGTTCGCTGCGCAGCAGGAACGCCGAGGCGGCGATCAGGATGCTGAGTGTAAGATAAACGATCATGGCGTCAGTCTTTTACGTTGGTGAGCGAATCCGCGTCGTCGGCGTGGATCTTGTGGTCGATGCGCGTGAAGAAGATGCCCAGCATGAGCACCGACATGAGGATGTCGAGCAGGATGGCGATGTTGATCAGCAGCGGCATCTCGACGCCGATGGCCGTCGAGAAGAGGAATACGCCGTTCTCGATGACCAGGAATCCGACCATGTGCGAGAAGAGCCGCGAGCGCAGCACGATGAGCGTCAGACCGCTCAGCAGGGCGTAGAGCGCTACGGCGAAGAAGACCTGATCGACGGCGGAGTCGGCGATGCAGTAGGTGAGCGAAACGCTGACGGCGAGGGCCGTGAGCGAGAGGAGCAGCGATCCGAACTGCGACGAGCCGGAGGTCCGGACGCGGTTGATCTTCGTGCGGCGGATCACGGCGAAGAGGATCGCCGGGACCAGAATCGCCTTGAAGAGCAGCGTCTCGACCGAGATGAAGATCAGCTCGGCAGGGTGGATGGCGTGCAGCCGCAGCAGCGCCACGGCGAAGAGCAGCCACCCTTGCAGCGAAATGATCGATGCGAAATTGCGGAAGCGCTCGGTGATCGAGAGATAGACGAGCGTCACGACGTAGAGCAGTATGAGTGCGGCGATCATCGGATGACGAGATTTAGTTGCAGCAGGTAGCCCGTGAAGAAGACCAGGGCGGCCAGTACGGCGACGGTGAGTATGAACGTGGTGTTGCGGACGAGTTTGTTGCGGGCCTGCGTCGACTCGACGATGCCCACCGAGAGGCCGGTGAGCAGCACGGCGGCCGGCGCCGCGATCCACCAGCGGAGACCCCAGGCGGCGACGGCGGCGTCGGCGGCGAGCATCGAGAGGGCGGCGGTCTTGAGCCAGCCGGCGATCTTGATGTACGCGAGGTCCGTGCCGCAATAGTCGAGGCACATCACTTCGTGGATCATCGTCAGCTCGAGGTGCGTGCGCGGGTCGTCGACCGGTACGCGGCCGCTCTCGGTGAAGACGAGCTTCACGAGGACGTAGGCCGCGAGCAGCAGTACGACCGTGAAGCGCAGCTCGGGGGCGAGGCTGAAGATCCACCCGAAGGAGGTGAAGCCCGTGACGAGCGCCAGCGTGGCCAGGATCAGCAGGAGCGCCGGTTCGGCCAGTGCGCCGTAGAGGGCTTCGCGGCTGGCGCCCATGCCCTCGAACGGACTGCCCGTGTCGAGGGCCGCCAGTACGAGCGCCACGCGCCCCAGCGCCAGCGTGTAGGCGAAGGCTACCAGGTCGCCGTCGAACGAGAGCACCGGAGGCAGGTCGCCCACGGGGATGAAGAGCAGCGCCGTGAGGGCTGCGCCGAGGTAGAACGACGGAGCGAGGCGGAAGAGCGCCGAGGTCGTCGTGGAGTAGACGGCCCCCTTGCGCAGGAGCAGCCGCACGTCGTAGAGGTGTTGCAGGAACCGGATGCCCTTGCGCCCCGCGAGGCGTGCCCGCGTGCGGTTGATGAGGCCCGGAATGGCCAGGGCTGCCAGGAGCAGCAGCAGGAGATTGAGCGCTTTCATCGTCAGAGCAGATTAAGAATCGAAAGCAGGAATACGAGGGTGAGGAACGCCAGGGCGAAGAGCACGTAGTGGTTGATCTTGCCCGTGCGGAGCCGCATGACGCGGCCGTTGATCATGCGCAGCGCCTCGACCCACCAGGCCGAGAAGAGCCGGCCGATGCGGTCGCGGTGACGGATGTCGAAGCGGTGCGCCGCGGGGAAGATCTCCCCCTTGCTGACGGGCGATCCCTCGCCGCTGTCGTGCGTCAGCGGGCGGGCGATGGATTGCAGCCCCTCGGAGTAGGATTCGCCCGTGTACTGCATCCGGATGTTGGGGGCCGTGAAGCCGCAGCCCCACGTGGGACCCTCGGCGACGGTGCGGCCGCGCAGCAGCCGGGCGCGGAGCAGGATCAGGCAGGCGATGACGGCGACCAGAATCCAGACCGTGCGGCAGAGCATCGTGAAGGTGGGCGGGAGAGCCCCTTCAGCCGTTGCGGCGGCATCGGGCAGCAGCACTTCGGCGGCCCGCGTCACGACGGCGACGGCTCCCTGCGGAAAGAGGCCCACGGCGAGGATGCCCGCCAGCGGCAGGGCCATGGCCGCGATGCGCACGCCGTCGACTTCGGAGGCTTCGGCGACCTCGTGCGTGCGGGGCGAGCCGAGGAACACCGTGCCGAAGAGTTTCGTGAAGGCCAGCACGACGATGCCGCCGATGAGCGCCAGCGCCACGAGGCCCGCCATGGCGGCGAGCGGCTGTTGGCCGGCAGCGATGCCGTCGAGCATGCCGAGGTAGATCAGCAGCTCCGATACGAATCCGTTGAGCGGCGGCAGGGCGCAGATGGCCGCCGTGCCCGTGAGGAAGAGCAGCGCCGTGACGGGCATGTGCTTCGCCAGACCGCCCAGGGCGTCGAGCGACGTGGTGTGGGTCTTCGAGAGGACGTTGCCGGCCCCGAAGAAGAGCAGCGACTTGAAGAGCGAGTGGTTGACGGTGTGGAGCAGCGCTCCGGCCAGACCGCAGAGCGCCATGATGCGGAAGCCTTCGGCCATGCCCAGTGCGGCGATGCCCAGACCGATCAGGATGACGCCCACGTTCTCGATCGAGGAGTAGGCCAGCAGGCGTTTGATGTCGTTCTGCGAGGCGGCGAGCATCACGCCCCAGAGGCCCGTGACGATGCCTGCGCCGAGCAGGATCAGTCCAGCGGTGTGGAGCGTCGGGAGGTCGGCCAGCTGCTGCATGACGCGCAGGATGCCGTAGACGCCCGTCTTGATCATCACGCCCGACATCAGAGCCGAGATGTGCGACGGGGCCGCGGGATGGGCCTCCGGCAGCCAGACGTGCATCGGGAAGAGGCCCGCCTTCATGCCGAAGCCGAGCAGGAAGAGGACGAACAGCGGCAGCTGCTGCTCGGGATGCGCGGCCAGACACTCGCCCAGCGCGCCGAACGTGGCGCTGCCCGTAGCGACGTCGACGCGCACGAAGCCGATGAGCAGCAGCACGAAGCCGATGTGCATCATGATGAGGTAGGAGAGCGCGGCGCGGCGCACCTCCCGCCGTTCGGCGTCGAAGAGGATCAGCAGGAACGACGCGATGGTCATCAGCTCCCAGAAAAAGAGGAACGAGTAGCCGCCGTCGCAGAGCACGACGCCCAGCATGGCGTAGCACATCGTCACCAGCGAGGTGTAGTGCAGCGAAACGTGGGCAGGGGATTTGCTGTCGAGGTAGTGCCGCAGATACCCTTGCGAGTAGAGCACGGCGGCGACCGAACCGATCGAGATGACGAGTGCGAAGAGGGCCGAGAGGGGGTCCATCGAGGCGGTTTCGCCGTCGAAAGGCATTCCTTCGAAGAGCCACAGCCGCGAGCGGACGCCGCAGGCCAGCACCCGGACGGCCTCGGTCGAGGCGGCCAGGGCGCCGACGGCGGTCAGGGCCAGCGAGACCCACGCCTTGGCCCGCAGGGGCACGGCGAAGATCAGGGCTACGACCGCCGCGAAGGCGATGAGCGAATAGAGATAGAATAACATGCTTATGATGGTGTTGTACGTGTCGTGGTCAGGGTTTTGCATTGACGACCGAGAACATCACCGTCGCGGCGACCGCGGCGGTTTCGGTGCGGAGGCGCTGCGTGCCGAGGGTGATCTCCTCGAATCCGCGGGCCAGTGCGAAGTCGATCTCGGCGGGCGAGAAATCTCCCTCGGGGCCGATCAGGATCATGGCCGCTTCGCCCGGGCGGAGGGTCTGCGCCAGATAGCTCTTGCCCGCCTCGGAGCGTGCGGCGGCGCAGTGGGCGATCAGCTTGCGCCCCTCGAACGGGGCTGCGACGGCCTCGCGGAACGGCGTGAGCGGATGGAGCTCGGGCCGGTAGGCCTTGAGCGACTGTTTCATGGCCGCCGTGACGACCTTGCCTCCGCGTTCGGGTTTGAAGACGCGGCGTTCGCTGTGCTCCGTTTCGAGCGGGAGGATCTCCCCGACGCCGATCTCGGTGGCCTTTTCGAGGAACCATTCGAACCGGTCGGCGTTCTTGGTCGGCGCCACGGCCATCACCAGATGCGCCGGGAGGGGTTCGAAGTCGTGCTGCGCTTCGACGACGCGCACCGTGCAGCGGCGCGCGTCGGCCGTGACCAGTTCGCAGCGGTAGAGCGTGCCCCGGCCGTCGGTGATGTGGATGCTCGCCCCGACGCCGAGACGCAGCACGCGCACGCAGTGCTTCGACTCCTCCTCGCCGAGCGTGTGTTCGGGAGGCGTGAGGTCGGGGGCGTAAAATAGTTGCATACCTATGATAATTTAGTAACTTTGCATCGGATATGCCGGGACGTTGCGGGGGCGTTCCGGATCGGCCGCAAAGTTAATCAAAATAACAAGAATAGATGAAACGTATCGCAGGATTATTCACAACACTTCTTTTGCTTATGACTGTCGTATCGTGCCGAAACGGGCATCAGAGCGGGGAAAATCCCTTTTTCACGGAGTGGGACACGCCCTACGGCGTGCCGCCGTTCGACCGGATTCGTGCCGAACACTACCTGCCCGCATTCGAGCGGGCCATGTCGCTGCACGAGGCGGAGATCGACGCCATCGTCACCAACAACGACGAGCCGACGTTCGAGAACGTCATCCTCGCCTACGACGATTCGGGCCGCATGCTCGAACAGGTGTCGCTGGTCTTCGGCATGCTGTGCGGGGCCGAGACGACGCCCGAGTTGCAGGCTCTCGAAGAGCAGGTGATGCCCCGTCTGGCGGCCCATGCCGACCGGATCCGGCTCGACGAACGGCTCTTCGAGAAGGTGCGGCAGGTCTACGACAACCGCGTGCGCTTCGAGCTCGACGCCGAGCAGAGCCGCCTGCTTCAGAAGACCTACGACGGCTTCGTGCGTGCCGGAGCGCTGCTCGATGCCGAGCGGAAGGAGCTGCTCAAGCGGATCAACGAGGAGCTGTCGGTCGCTTCGGTGAAGTTCGGCAACAACCTGCTTGCCGAGAACAACGACTTCGTAATGATGCTCGGGGCCGACGAGCTGGACGGACTGCCCTCGGGCGTCCGCGACCAGGCCCGCGAAAAGGCGCAGGAGCTGGGCGAGAAGAACAAGTGGGCTTTCACGCTGCACAAGCCGAGCCTGCTGCCGTTTCTGACCTACTCGAACCGCCGCGACCTGCGCGAACGCCTCTACAAGGCCTATCTGAACCGCGGAAATAACGGCAACGAGAACGACAACAAACAGCTGGTCAACGATTTCGTTCGTCTGCGGACGGAGAAGGCCCACCTGCTGGGCTATCCCTCCTATGCCGCTTATGTCACGGCCGACGAGATGGCCCGCACGCCCGAGGCGGTTTACGCCCTTCTGGAGGAGATCTGGACCCCGGCGCTCGAACGGGCGAAGGGCGAACTGGCGGAGATGAAGCCCCTCTTCGAGAAGGATAACCCGGGTCAGGAGTTCGCCTCCTGGGATTGGTGGTACTACGCCGAGAAGGTGCGCAAGCAGAACTACTCGCTCGACGAGGAGATGCTGCGACCCTACTTCTCGCTGTCGAACGTGCAGGACGGCATCTTCTTCCTGGCCAACCGCCTCTACGGCATTACGTTCCGGCCGATCTCGGTGCCCGTCTACCACGCCGAAGTTTCGGCCTACGAGGTGCTCGACACCGACGGTTCGCACCTCGGCGTACTCTATTTCGACTACTTCCCGCGCGCCGGCAAGAGCCAGGGCGCCTGGTGCGGCAACTACGTGGAGCAACGCTACGAGAACGGCGAGCGCGTGGCGCCCGTGGTGTCGATCGTCGCCAACTTCACGCGTCCGACGGCCGGAGCTCCCGCCCTCTTGACGCTCGACGAGACGGAGACCCTCTTCCACGAGTTCGGACACGCCCTGCACTTCCTTTTCCATGACGTGAAGTACCGCGGTCTGTCGGAGGTCGAGGGCGACTTCGTGGAGCTCCCCTCGCAGGTGATGGAGAACTGGGCGTTCGAACCCGAGATGCTCAAGCACTACGCCGTGCACTATCGCACCAACGAGGTCATCCCGCAGTATCTGGTCGAGAAGCTGCGCCGCAGCGAGCTCTTCAACCAGGGCTTCGCCACGACGGAGCTCATCGCCGCGTCGCTGTCGGATATGGACATACACTCGATGACCGAGTACGAACCCTTCGATCCGGTGGCTTTCGAGCGTCGGGCGCTGGCCGAACGCCGCGGTCTGATTCCCGAGATCGAGCCCCGCTACCGCTATCCCTACTTCGCCCACATCTTCAACGGCGGCTATTCGGCCGGCTACTACTTCTATACGTGGGCCGAGGTGCTCGACAAGGATGCTTTCGAGGCGTTCCGCGAGAGCGGCGATCTGTTCGACCGGCGCACGGCCGAGGCGTTCCGCCGCAAGCTGCTGGCCCGGGGCGGGTCGGAGGACGGCATGTCGCTCTACCGGGCGTTCCGCGGCAAGGAGCCCGACAAGCGGGCGATGCTGCGCGGCCGCGGTCTGTGGAGCGATCCCGAACCCGAGGAGGAGACCGGAACGGAAACCGAAGCTGAAGCTGAAGCCGCCGCCGAGGAGTAACCGAAACGCAGAAGAAACCGATAAACCTTTATAAAAAATGAGAAAAACACTCTTCATCATGGCATTCTCCGCAATGGCGGCAGGATGCGCCGACAATGCGATTCCGCAGGCGCAGCTGCCCGAACTGGATACCGCGAACCCGCTGCTCGCGCAGTGGGAGACGCCCTATCAGACCCCGCCTTTCTCGGCGATCGAGCTCGCGCACTACGAGCCGGCGTTCGACGCCGCGATCGCCTGCCAGCGGGCCGAGATCGAGGCGATCGTCTCCAACCCCAAGAAGCCGACGTTCGTCAATACGATCGTCGCGCTGGAGCGCAGCGGTGCGCTCCTCGCCCGCATTGAGGGGATCTTCTACAACCTGCTCGAGGCCGAGACGTCGGACGAGATGCAGCAGATCGCGCTGCGCGTGCAGCCCAAGCTGACGCAGCTGGCCAACGACATCTCGCTCGATCCCGCGCTCTTCGCCCGCGTGAAGAGCGTCTACGAGAGCAAGAAGCGCGGAACGACCGAAGACATGCGTCTGCTTGAGAAGACCTACAAGCGCTTCGCCCGCAACGGTGCGGCTCTCTCGGACGAGGAGAAGGAGCTCTACCGCACCTATTCGTCGGAGCTCTCGGCGCTGACGCTGAAGTTCGGCCAGAATGCGCTGGCCGCGACCAACGCCTTTACGCTCAACATCACCGATCCGGCGAAGGTCGCCGAGCTGCCGGGCTTCGTGAAGGAGTCGATGGCCGCCGAGGCCAAGGCCCGCGGTCAGAAGGGCTGGATGGTGACCCTCCAGGCCCCGAGCTACATTCCGTTCCTGACCTACTCGTCGAACCGGACGCTCAAGGAGCAGCTCTGGCGCGCCTACAACTCGCGGGCGCTGGGCGGTGAGTTCGACAATACGGAGATCGTGAAGCAGATCGCCAATACGCGTCTGAAGATCGCCAACCTGCTGGGTTACGACTGCTATGCCGACTACGTGCTCGAAGAGCGCATGGCCGAGAATACGCCGACCGTGCGCAGCTTCCTCGCCGAGCTGCTCGACGCCACGAAGGAGTATGCCGACCGCGACTACCGCACGGTCGGCGAGTATGCTGCCGAGCACGGTTTCGCCGGCGAGCTCATGCCCTGGGACTGGGCCTACTGGAACGAGAAGTACAAGGACGAGAAGTACGCGCTCAACGACGAGCTCGTGAAGCCCTATCTGTCGCTCGAAAAGGTGAAGAAGGGCGTCTTCCTGCTCGCCAACAAGCTCTACGGGCTCAACTTCACCGCCAATCCCGACATCGAGGTCTACCACCCCGACGTGACGGCCTACGACGTGACGGACGAGCAGGGCCGCTTCATGGCGGTGCTCTACCTCGACTTCTTCCCGCGCGCCTCGAAGCGTTCGGGGGCCTGGATGACCGAGTTCCGCGGTGCGAAGATCGAGGAGGGCAAGGAGACCCGCCCGCTCGTGTCGCTGGTGATGAACTTCACGAAGCCCACCGAGTCGGCGCCGGCGCTGCTGACCTTCGACGAGCTCGAAACGTTCCTCCACGAGTTCGGACACTCGCTCCACGGCATGCTGGGCGAGGGTAAGTACGAGTCGCTGACCGGCACGAGCGTCTACCGCGACTTCGTGGAGCTGCCCTCGCAGATCATGGAGAACTGGGCTACCGAGAAGGAGTTCCTCGACCTCTGGGCCGAGCACTACGAGACCGGCGAGCCGATTCCGGCCGAGATCGTCGACCGGATCGTCGCCGCGCAGAACTACCTGGCGGCCTATGCCAACGTGCGCCAGCTCTCGTTCGGTCTGACCGACATGGCCTGGCACACGCTCACCGAGCCTTTCGAGGGCGATGTCGAGGAGTTCGAGGTCGCTTCGATGGCTCCCACGCAGGTGATGCCCGTCATCGCGGGCACGGCCATGGCCCCCTCGTTCGGCCATATCTTCTCGGGCGGTTATGCAGCCGGCTACTACGGCTACAAGTGGGCCGAAGTGCTTGAGGCCGACGCTTACTCGCTCTTCAAGGAGAAGGGGATCTTCAGCCGCGAGGTCGCTTCGTCGTTCCGTGAGAACGTCCTCTCGAAAGGCGGCTCGGAGCATCCGATGGCGCTCTACGTCCGCTTCCGCGGTCATAAGCCCGAAACCAAGGCGCTGATCGAAAAGATGGGGCTCGGGAAGTAATTCCGGGCCGCCCCGTGCGAACGAAAATCCCCGCCTCGAAAGGCGGGGATTTTTCGTTCGCGGCTCTTCGTGCCGTCCGGGCCGCAGCCTCCGGGTGCGGAGACCCGCACGCTTCGTTCGTGCCGGGCTTCGCAGGCGGCTGCCCGCAGGTCAGTGCTTCACCTCGATGCGTGCGGGGTCGTGCTTGTAGCGGAAGACTACGGCGAAGACCAGGGCCACGACGAGCGCATAGCCGGCGAAGATCAGCCACGTCGCGGGCCAGCCGCCGGCAACGCCCTCGCGAGCGACCAGGTAGCCGCCCTCCCAGGTGCAGTAGCGGTTGACGATGCGGCCGGCGATCCACGTGCCGACCGAGGCGCCGATGCCGTTGGTCATCAGCATGAAGAGACCCTGAGCGCTCGCCTGCATGGGTTTGGCGGCCTCCTGCTCGACGAAGAGCGCTCCCGAGACGTTGAAGAAGTCGAACGCTACGCCGTAGACGATGCACGAGAGGAAGAGCAGCATGACGCCGACGGTCGTTTCCGTCGTGCCGATGCCGAAGAATCCGAAGCGCAGCACCCAGGCGAACATCGCCATCAGCATCACGCGCTTGATGCCGAATCGCTTGAGGAAGAACGGGATCAGCAGGATGCAGAGAGCCTCCGAAACCTGCGACACGGAGACGAGCAGTGTCGGATTGGCTGCGAACCAGCTCTGCGACGAGGCGGCGAAGCTGTTGATGTAGGGGGTGGCGTAGCCGTTGGTGATCTGGAGCGAGACGCCCAGCAGCATCGAGAAGATGAAGAAGAGGGCCATCTTGCGCTGCTTGAAGAGCACGAAGGCGTCGAGACCGAGGCGCTGCGCGAGCGACTTGTGCTCCGTGGCGGCCGTGCGGTCGATCGGGCAGGCCGGGAGCGAGAAGGCGTAGAGACCCAGCAGGAGCCCCAGCACGCCGCAGACGATGAGCTGCATGTAGGTGAACTGTGCGGCCAGCGGCACGAGGCGGATGAGCTTGGCGCCGTTTTCGGCGACTTCGGTCTGGATGCCGAGACCGCCGAATCCGACGAAGTTGACGAACCACATCGCGGCGATGAAGCCCACGGTGCCGAAGACGCGGATCGGCGGGAAATCCTTCACGGTGTCGTAGCCCTTGCGCTTGAGGATCGAGAAGGCCACGGTGTTCGAGAGCGCGATCGTGGGCATGTAGAACGCCACGCTCAGACAGTAGGCGGCGAAGATCGGGGCGATCGAGGTAGCGGCGCCCGCCGCGGTCTGCATCGTGGCCTGATAGCCGAACCAGGCGGCCGCCAGCATGGCGGCTCCCGCCGTGAGGTGCGAAATGCCGAGCAGCCGCTGCGGCTCGATGAATTTGTCGGCGATGGCACCGATGATCGCCGGCATGAAGATCGACACGACGCCCTGCGCGACGTAGAACCATGCGATGTAGTCGCCCAGCCCTACGCGGCCGAGGAAGTTGCCGATGCACACCAGGTAGGATCCCCAGACGGCGAACTGGAGGAAGTTCATCAGGACGAGCCGAAGTTTGATTCCCATAATAAATTGATTTTATGCGGTTTTCTGTTTTAGGCCGATTCCGGTGCGGAAAAAGTCAGAACAAATATATGATTTTTTTGCGATTTTTCTTTGCAGATGAAAAATAAAGTTCTACTTTTGCATCACCAAAACGCTACTGAGCTATGGTGTAATGGTAACACAACAGATTCTGGTCCTGTTATTCCAGGTTCGAATCCTGGTAGCTCAACTGAAGAAGCCCTTGCGAAAGGGCTTCTTTTTTTGTTACCTCCCCCCCCCGGCTAAGAGCCGGGTTTTAGGGGGAGATGGTGCCCGTTCTTGCTTCTTGTTGCCTATTGTCCCCGGGCTTGTGTCTTTTCGGCACTTTTGGAGCCGGCGGGCGGCAGGCTGCTCCCTTAACCCCCATTTGCTTGGCATCTTTATCCATGGTCCGTTGCTCGGTTGTCGGTAGGCTTTGTTGCGAGTCGTAGCCTGCGGGGCGAGCAAAGCGAGCCTCCGCCGGGGGAGGCTACGGCTCGCGCGGCTCCAAGAGCCGCCGATTTATTGGGAAGTGCTGCAAAAAAGAGGCCGCCCCGATTGCTCGGGGCGGTCGCTTTTCTGCAACTAATTAAGGTAGATTAATTCGTCCATACTACGTTGGTGATTGCACCATATCCTGTGGCTGACGTAAATTGAAGTTTATATTCTCCTGTGATAGCATATTGAGCCAAATCGAATGCTGTTTCATCAGTCATCAGCACTGCAGTACCTTTGGTTTTTACAGTTTGAGTTAGTTCTACTTTTTGGGTGAAGTTTTCTCCGTACAATACGGTTAATTTTATGACAGTGTTTGCTTTGTTACCGTTGCAATCGAAACGGATAGTTTTTATTCCTCCTTGTAAGATTTCGGAAGTTAAGATGCCTGATGAAGCCTGAACTACAATTTTTGAGGTAGAGGTACTAATGGTAGCATTAGCACCATTCATTTTAGTAGATACATTCGTTCCGGTCCATTTGCAAACATCACCCATTGATTCTGCTAGTGCACCATAGCCTGTAGTAGTACCAACGTCCGGAATAGTTGAGAATTTCTCTATGAATATTTGGCCCGTGTCGCCACCGCCATTTCCGCCTGCCTGCTTGATCGGGATTTCGAGCTTGCTGGAGCCGAGGGTCAATATCAGTTGCTGGGAGATGGCGTCACCCGTATTCTGTGCTGCACTGACGGTAACCGTCATGCCTTCGACTTTCGCAGAGAGGGGAGCTGACAGACCGCTCGCCGTAAGCGTATATCCGTCCGTATTCATAGCCGAGACAGAGAATGTCTGTTCGCCGCCGGTTGCTTCGAACCCGATCGGCTCGGGTGAAATCGATAGAATGACCGGAGTAAATTCTGCGGGCGTCGTCGGGTCGTAGGTAACCTCGATTTCGGTAAGACGGATATATCCGGATGCTGCTGTGAATACGATCTTATTGGCAGAGCCGGTCCAGATCCAGTCGGAGTAGGTGCCTTCGCTTGCCGTAAGGGTGCCGCTTGCCGACTGGGTCTTGAATTTGATCTGCTTCATGGTGCGGCCTTCGATGGTCAATGTATTGTTAGCATTGAGCTGGGTGTTCGAACTGGTCGACTTGTAATAATAAGGATCCGTCGTACCTTTTCCGAGGCCGAATACCAGACCGATGTTTTTGGCGGCAGTGTTGTCGTAGATGTAAGCATCTGCACCTTTCATCGGATTCTGACCGTTCGCTGCGGACATAGCCGTTGTTGTCAGGTCGAATATGATCGTCGCTTCATTGGCAGGGTCGGATGTATTGATGGCTGCCGTTACGGGTTGGGAGTTTGCCCATTCCAAATCATCGCCAATCGCCCAAACCGAGTAGGTGTAGGTCGTGGATGCCGTCAGATCGGGAATCGTGATCGTCAGATTTTCGGTAGTGCCTGCGGCGATCTGCGTGTCTGCCTGCTGCAACGCGTAACCGTAGCTGGTCGCGCCGTTCACTTTATCCCAGTTAAGCGTAACGCTCGTAGCGGTCGCGCTGGCCGAGACTTCGCTCATCGTGAGAGCAGTTGCACCTTTTTTCTGGGTAATCGTGACCTCGACGGGTGTTCCGTCGGCGATAGCGAGCGTAATATAGGCCTTGCGGTCGGCACCGGTCGTATTCTCCGATTTTGCGGAGTAAGTCACCGTAAACGAATTGGCTGCATCTTTTTCACTTTTCGATACGGAAAGCCAATCTTTCGACTCAGTGTCCTGAGCGAGGGTTGCATCATTCTCCGAATTGGTTATTTTGCCAACGAATGTATGTTCTTCAAGATCAGTCGACGGGATGGTAAGTTCTGTGGCTTCTGAAAGGATTATCGCCGGTGCGGGTTGTCCATATTCAATGTCGATTTTGTAAATCCAAAGCGTTGCTGTTGCTGCAATCTTGAATATATTGATATTTCCGACTGCTGTATATGTATAGACATTGAGTTCGATATCTTTTGCGTTGCCGTTATTGTCCGTTACATTGGCGGTCGTCGTTTCCTTGAGGGGATTTGCCGATGCCAGAGTATTTTTATCGGTTCCCGTCTCAAGCGTAAAGCCGTCTTTTTGAGGATGTACGTATACGACAATCTGTTTGATCGATTGCTCCGTGATGTTTTGTATGTACCCGGTGTTTTTCTGGAACTGCAAGAATTGATTGGCCCCCATTAATATATTTCCAGTACCGTCTTTGGTGTTCTTTGCTATATAATTGGCGCTATATTCGATCCCGTTTTGGTTCCAAGAAGTTTCTTGTTTAATATAAGTCCCTGAGTTAAGTGTTATACCGGCATTTTCTATGGAGGCAATGTTAATAGTATTGATTTCTGCACCTGACTGGTTGGGCTTTCGTTCTGTCGCCTTGGCGAGGTCGAGCGCGATCTTGCGGACATAGGCGCGCGGGAGCGGGAGCGGCTTCTTGGCGGGGAACGTATACGTGGCCTTGTTGGTCGTTACGACAACCGTACCTTCGTATTCGCCCGGGAGGACGGACATGTAGACGATATTGGTCTCCTTGTCGTTGACGTCGAGCAGGTAGCCCTTTCCCGTGAAGTTTACCTCGATGGTCTTGCTGCCGTTTTCTATCGATTCAATGGCCGGCATGTCGCCTCGGGAAGGAACTGCGGTCAGGTCGACGGAGAACGTGCCGGCGATAGGAGCATCGGAACCGGTGTTGGTGTAAGAGATCGATTCGATCGTTTCGTCGACATATTCCTCGGTCGATGTGTAGATGTTGAATGCCGCCATGGCTGCCGTCTGACGGAAGCAAAGCTGTTCGATCATGGCGTATTCCGTATCTGAATCCGTCGTTTCGGTCGGAATGGCTACCAGCGGGTTGTAAGCACCGTTGAATTTGTCGAGTGCGGGCGATTCCTGAGCGGCCGGGACGGTCAGTGCGACGGTCGTCGAGGTCTGGGCGGGATCGTAGGGATAGTAGGCGTAGACCTTGTCGCCGACGGAATAGGGGTTGACCGAGGCTTCGAAAACCGTGGGGCTGATCGTGAGGTCGGGAATAGCCTCGGCATTGTTCGTCGGGTCGGCGGAGGCAATGAAGAGGCCGATTTCGTCGCTGGAGCACCACTTGAGCTGGTAGTTCTCGTCGAACTCAGTGCGAGTCGTGGCGTTCATTGCGGACTGGTCCGTTTCGGGATCGGTGTCGGCCGAGAAACGGAATGTGACGGTCGGAGTGTCGGGGGTGACGGTTTCGGTCTGGTCTTTCGAGCAGGCGGCGAATGCTGCTGCGCAGGCGGCGAACAGCATCAGAGAAAAAATTCGTTTCATTTGCTGTTCGGAGTTTAGAAATAGTCTTCGGAATAGTCGTCGTCGTAGTCGGGATTTTCGATCTCTTCCGGATCGCGACTTAAGGTGAAACCGCGTTCTATGGCGATTTCAAGTACTTCGAGGGTGGGTGCCGCGTAGGCAAATTCCCCCCCCCTCGGGGTGAATTTGATGGGTTTGGTGTTCATAATATGTTGGTTTTGGAATTTTCGACTCCGCTAAGTTACGCATAAATGCGTGCGGTTGTACCGAAAAACGTCGGTATTTATCGAAAGAAGATCAACAATATCGAATTTTCCGGGGCGCAGAGACTCCGAAAGGACCCCGCATCAGTACATGTTGTCGTACATCGACTGCGTTTTGTCGTACTTCAGGTCGGAGAGCGACGCGGCCTTGACGCCGATGTTGAAGCTCCACGAACGGTGGTAGCCGAACGGGATCCACGAGAAGGACATCTGCCAGCAGTGCAGGTCGCGCGAAATGGAGATCGACGAGGTGGTCAGCTTGTTCTTCATGATGTCGTAGCCGCCCTGGAAGGTGACGCCCGTTTTCGGGGTGAGGTTGATCGAGCCGTTGAAGCCGACGGTCTGCGTCACGTTCTTGCGGTAGCCCGTGGTGCCGTTGTTGACGTAGCTGATCGAGTAGTTGACCGTGTAGTTGAAGCCGAGGTTCCACGGCAGCGAGAAGTCGTAGTAGCTCTGCGACATGTACTGTCTTCGCAGCACGGGGTCCATGTGCCCGTAGGGGTCGAAGAAGGGGTTCATGTACTCGGGCGGGATGCTCGTGATGTCGTTGATGGCGGTCTGGCTGCGGTCCTGGCGCGGCTTGAAGGTGTAGCCGAACGACCAGCCCGTCGAGACGATGCGGCCCGGGAAGAAGAGTTTGTCGTAGCGCACGCCCTGCGGGGTGACGCGGTAGGGGTCGAGCGTTGCCGAGAGGTTGATGCCGAAGTTGCCGAAGATCGTCGTGCGGAACGAGATGGGGATGGTCGACAGCCGCATCGAGTCGGCCAGGAAGTTGTACGAACCGCTGATGCGCAGCTCGTCGATGAGCTTGATCTTCTTGACGCCCGAGGTGTCGCGCTTCGAGAGCACCTTCATTTCGAGGTTCTGCGACAGCGAGAAGTTCATCGACATCGAGCGGCCCGACGAGGGGACTCCGTAGGCGTTGACCGCATAGGGCGAGTAGGTCGCCGTGCGGCCCGTGGAGTCGATCTGCCGGGTGCTGTAGTAGCCGTATTTCGGATCGGAGAAGTCGGGGGCGTAGGAGAAGCCGATCGAGGGGGTGAGCGTGTGGCGGATGGCCTGGATCTTCCGGTCGCGGCGCTTCTTCGTGAAGTCGTACATGCCGTAGACGGTGGTCGAGGCCGAGACGCTCATCTGGTAGTTGTAGAGGCGGTAGAAGCCGT
The DNA here is from genome assembly GCA_947178025.1 of uncultured Alistipes sp. GTDB lineage: Bacteria > Bacteroidota > Bacteroidia > Bacteroidales > Rikenellaceae > Alistipes. Next base: position 26,902 of record CAMWWU010000006.1, read on the forward strand.
ACTGCGAGGGGAGCGTGTCGGTGCGGTTCGTGATGGGGTTCCACTCGAACTCGACCTTCTTGAAGTACCACTTCTCGTTGTAGTTGAACGACGGCGAGACGTTGATGTAGTTGAAGAGGTTGAACGACGCCGAGATGGGCAGCGAGTGTTCGATGCCGTTCTTCATGTTGTCGAGCGTGTTCTTCGAGAAGACCTCCGACTCGGTGGTGGTCACCGAGTTGGTCATCTTGGCCGTGTACTGCATCGAGATCTTCTCGTACCAGCGGTCCTTGCCGGTCTTCTCCTTGCGTTTGAAGGGGTAGACGCGCGAGACGTTGAAGACCAGCGTCGGCAGCGTGATCGAGATCGTCTGGTTCTGCGAGTTCTGCGACACGGCCATATTGGCCGAGAGCGAGAAGGGCGTGCCGGCCCAGTTTTTCGAGTAGGCGATCGTCGAGTTGGTCTGCGTCGAGAGGATGTCGTTGAGGTTCGTGGCCGAGTAGCGGCTGTAGCCGCTCGTCGCGAAGTTTACCGAAGCCGAGAAAGTCGAGCCGGGATTGGCCTTGGGATCCTGCGAGTGGGTCCACTGTACGCGGAAGTTCTTCTGCTTGAGGTAGTCGGGCTCGCCCTTCTCGCCCGTCTTGACGCTGGAGTACTGCATGTTGAAGCTGCCGCTGTACTTGTAGCGCTTGATGTAGCGCGAGGCGGCCGACGCCTCCCACGAGCCGAGCGTGTAGAATCCGCCGCGCAGCGCCAGGTCGGCGTAGTCGCCCAGCGTGAAGTAGTAGCCCATGTCGCGCAGGTAGAAGCCCTTGATGTACTCCTCGCCGTAGGTGGGCATGAGCAGACCCGATTTCGGGCCCGAGCTGATCGGGAAGAAGCCTTCGGGGATCATCAGCGGGTAGAGCGGGACATCCTCCAGCACGAGGTAGGCGGGACCCGTGACGACCTTCTTGCCGGGGATGACCTTGGCCTTGGTCATCGCCAGGTAGAAGTGGGGATGATCCGTTTCGTCGCAGGTGGTGTATTTGCCGTGCTCGATGTTGATCGTGTTGTCGGCCATCTTCTTGACGCTGCCGCCCACCAGCCAGCCGTCGCCCTGCTGCGTCGCCACGCCCTTGATCTTGGCCTTCTTCGAGTCGAGGTTGTAGGTGATCGTGTCCATCTGGAACGTGTCGCCGCCCTCGGTGAATTCGGGCTTCGTGACGATCGGTTTGCCGTCGAGCGAGTCGGCCTTGCCGTAGGCATAGATCATCTTGTCGTTCATGTCGATGCGCATGTAGTCGGCCTTGAGGTTGCTCGACTGGTAGCTGACGTCGCCCTCGTTGTAGATGTATACCAGCTTGTTGCGCACGTCGTAGACCAGCGAGTCGGTGTTCTTGCCCGAGATCGGGTCGTCGAGGAACGCTCCCGGTTCGCGGGGCTCGGGCGCCGAGCCGCTGCGGGTCGAATCGGGCTGGCTGCGCTCGGCCACGAGCGAGTCGACCTGGGCGCTGAAGAGCGAGTCGCGCTCCTCCTGCGGCAGGGCGTCGAATGCGGCGCGGTTGCGCGCCTGCTCGCGGGCTGTTCGCCGGGCGCTGCGGCGCTCGGTGCGCGAGAGAGACGGGTCGATCAGCTGGCCCGACAGGGCGGCTGCGGCGCTGTCGGCAGTGGCTGCTGCGATGCGGAGCGCGGTGTCCTGGCCCTCCGGGGCATCGAGACCGTGCGGCGTCGAGCCGCCCAGCACCGCCTGGGCGAAGAGGAGCACGAGCAGCGCCGATGCGAGATATTTTGACTTCAGTCCGTTCAAAATTCAAAAAAAAACCGTAACTTTGCCGACAAGTCGGCAAAACGCCCGAAATGCTCTTCCCGATGCTTCGGCGGGCGTTTTCGGTGCCGGCAAAGATAGTGAAAATTTGCGTAAAGCCCGCATCCGACCCTGATAAATATGCGCACACGACCGATCCTCGTATTTTTGCTGTTCGCGGCATGCCTCCTGGCTAACGTCGCCCGGGCGGCCGATGCTCCTCACGGGGTGCGCATCGTGGTGCTCGACGCCGGGCACGGCGGCTCCGACCCGGGGGCCTGCCGGAACGGGATGCGCGAGAAGGACATCACGCTCAAAGTGGTGCTTCGGCTGGGCCGTCTGATCGAGCAGGAGATGCCCGGCGTGAAGGTCGTCTACACCCGCACGACCGACAAGGCGCTGGGGGCGACCAAGGCGGCCGATTTGCAGGCGCGCACCGCTGTCGCGAACAAGGCCGGCGCCGACCTGTTTTTGTCGGTGCATGTCAACGCCGCCGAGTCGACGGCGGCCTGCGGCGTCGAAACGCTCGTCATGGGCGAATCGGCCAAGGAGCAGAGCTACAATTCGAGTGCACTGCTCGAAAACAACCGCGACGACCTGATCGACATGTCCGACGAGCACGAGGCGGCGCTCGTGCGGGCCTACATTCAGAACCTCCAGTTCACCTACGGGCAGTACAGCATGGCGCTGGCGCGCTGCATCCAGGAGAGCTACCGGGCCGGAAACCGGACGATCCACGGCAGAAACCTGGGAATCAAGCCGCAGCTGCTGAAAGTGCTCTACGGTACGGACATGCCGAGCGTGCTGACCGAGATCGGCTTCCTCTCCAATGCGAAGGAGCGGGCCTACCTCGGTTCGGAAAAGGGATTGGACGAAGTGGTGCAGGCGCTGCTGCGCGGCGTGAAGCAGTATTCGGCGCATCTGTCGCGGCTGCGGGCGGGAACGGCTTCGGAGTCCCGGACGGAGACGGTGGCGGAGAAGCCCGAAAAAGCGCCGGCCGCAGCATCGGAGAAGCCGGCTGCGAAGACGGAGACGGTGCACTATGCCGTGCAGCTGCTCGCCTCGGACAAGGCGATGCCGCTCGCCTCGGCGCGTTTCAAGGGTTTCCGGGGCGAGGTGAAAGAGTATACCGCCGAGGGGCGTTTCCGCTACAAATACTGCGTAGGGGAGTTCGCCGAGGCTTCGGCTGCGCAGCGCAAACTGCGCGAAGTGCGCAAGGAGTTCCCCGATGCGTTCGTGGTGCGCTGCCGGGGCTCGCGGATCGATAAATAAATTAAGGAAATAGGATGAAAAGAGAAGTCAAGATCGGAATTTTCGCCGTGGCGATGATCGGTGTCGCCTGGGGCGGAATCCGTTTTCTGAAAGGATTCGACATCTTCGGCGGCAATACGGAGTACTACGCCGCCTACGATCAGATCAACGGCGTGCAGTCGGCGTCGCCCATCATGATGAAGGGTGTCAAGATCGGTACGGTGACGGGGTTGGAGTTCGACCCCGCGCGGAGCGACAAGGTGGTGCTGCGGCTGACCATCCGGCGGCAGTACCGCATTCCGGAGGATTCCGAGGCCAAGATCGTCAGCAACGGGCTGATGGGCGGCAAGGCGATCGAGATCGCCTACGGCGCCTCGCCCGTTTTCCTGCACGGCGGCGATACGCTGCGTTCGGGCCGCGACCGCGACCTGATGGACGTGGCGGGCTCGGAGCTCGATTTCGTCAAGCAGCGGCTCTCGCAGGTGACTTCCGACCTGACGCGCACGCTCGACAACGTGAACCGGCTGTTGGAGGCCAATACGGAGAATATCACCGGCACGCTCGGCAATCTGAACAGCCTCTCGGGCGATCTGGCGTCGCTGCTGGCCGCCGAGAAGCAGCATCTGCGCACCGCGATCGGCGGTCTGTCCGAGTTTTCGGAGATGTTGGGCGACAACGCCGGGCGGGTCGACAGCATCGTCGGCGACCTGCATGCGCTCACCTCGCAGCTCGCCGAGGAGCAGCTGGCCCGCAAGCTGGGGCAGGCGGCCGACGATCTTTCGACGCTGCTGGGCCGCATGGAGCGCGGCGACGGCACGGTGGGCAAGCTGATGACCGATCAGCAGCTCTACGACTCGCTCAACGAGGCCACGGGCAATCTGGCGGCGCTTTTGGCCGACCTGAAGGAGTACCCCGCCCGTTACGTACACTTCTCGCTCTTCGGCCGCGATCCCGAGAAGATGAAGGAGCGCGCCGAGAGGCGTGCCGCGAAAAAGGCTGCCAAGGCGGAGGAGTAGTCCGTAAAAATACGATCCGATGATCTATCCTGCATCATTCGAACAGAAAATAGGGTTCGACCGGCTTCGTGCGCAGGTCGCGGCGCTCTGCACGATGCGGGCCGCCCGCGAGCGGCTCGCTCAGGAGGGGTTCACCGCCTCGCCGCGCGAGATCGAGCGGCGGCTGTCGCTCGCCGACGAGATGCGCCTCGTGCTCGATATGGAGCGCGACTTCCCCGGAGGCGAGTACCCCGACGTGGACGGCGTGGTCGCCAAGCTGCGTGTCGAGGGGACATTCCTCGACGTCGAGGAGACGGTGCTGCTGCGCCGGGCCCTGAGGCATATCGGCGCTGTCGTGGCCTTCATCGGCAATCGGCGCGAGCGCTATCCGGCCCTTTACGCCCGGACACGCGGCGTGGAGGCTTTTCCGGCCATCGTGCAGCGTATCGACAGCCTCGTCGACGACTTCGGCGAAGTGCGCGACGGCGCTTCGCCCGAGCTGGCGCAGATCCGCCGGGCGATCCGCGAACGCGAGGGACAGGCGGCCAAACGGCTGCAACAGGTCCTCACGGCGGCCAAGAACGCCGGAATCGTCGAGGCCGACGCGCAGCTGTCGGTCCGCGACGGCAAGACGGTGATTCCTGTCTCGGCAGCCAACAAACGCAAACTCAACGGTTTCATCCACGACGAGTCGGCCACGGGCCGCACGTTCTACGTCGAGCCGGTCGAGGTCGTGGAGCTCAACAACGAGCTGCGCGAACTCCAGTATGCCGAGCGGCGCGAGATCGTCCGCATCCTCACGGAGTTCACCGAGGAGATCCGCCCCGACGCGGAGCTGATCGCCGATTCGGGCGACTACCTGGCCGACATCGACCTGCTGCGCGCCAAGGGGCGCTGGGCTTCGGAGAACGGCTGCGTGAAGCCGATCCTTTCGACCGATGACCGGATGGTGCTCCGAAATGCCCGCCACCCGCTGCTGCAACAGACCCTCCGGGCCGCCGGCCGCGAGATCGTGCCCCTCGACATGCAGCTCGACGCCCGCAAGCGGATCCTCGTCATCTCGGGACCCAATGCCGGCGGCAAGTCGGTGTGTCTGAAGACCACGGGCATCGTACAGTACATGTTCCAGTGCGGGTTTCCGGTGCCGACGTCGGAGATTTCGGAGCTGCCCGTCTTCGAGAGCATCTTCCTCGACATCGGCGACGAGCAGTCGATCGACAACGATCTGTCGACCTACTCCTCGCACCTGCTCAACATGAAACACCTGCTCGCCGGGGCGTCGGCGCGGACGCTGGCGCTCATCGACGAGTTCGGGTCGGGCACCGAGCCCACGATCGGCGGGGCGATCGCCGAGGCGATCCTCGAACGGCTGCTCGAACGGGGCTGCTACGGCGTCATCACGACCCACTACGCCAATATCAAGTACTTCGCTTCGTCGAACGAGGGGGTCGCCAACGGCGCCATGATGTTCGACGTGCAGCATATCCGGCCGCTCTTCCGTCTCGAAACGGGCAAGCCGGGCAGTTCGTTCGCCGTGGAGATCGCCCGCAAGATCGGGCTTCCGGAGCAGATCATCCGGGCTGCGAGCGAGAAGGCCGGCAGCGACCACATCAACATCGAGAAGCAGCTGCGCGAGATCGCGCGCGACAAGCACTACTGGGAGCAGAAGCGCGACCGGATCCGGGTGACCGACCGCAAGGTCGAGGAGCTGGAGCAGAGCTACGCCGAGCAGCTCGCGAAGATCCGCTCCGAGCGGCAGGAGATTCTGCGCCGGGCGAAGCAGGAGGCGCAGCAGCTCATCGCCGATGCCAACCGGCAGATCGAGCAGACGATCCGCACGATCCGCGAGGCGCAGGCTGAGAAGGAGCTCCCGCGGCTGGCGCGTCGCGAGTTCGCCGCCTTCCGCGAGCAGG
>CAMWWU010000007.1 GCA_947178025.1 uncultured Alistipes sp.
CCGTCTTGCCGGCGCCGAACGGCCCGGGGATGAAGCCCGTACCGCCCTCGGCCATCGGGTTGAAGGTGTCGATCGGACGCACGCCGGTCTCCATGATGCGTGCCGGACGCGGTTTCTCGGCGTAGCAGCGCACGGCCTGCTTCACGGGCCACTTCTGGACCATCGTGATCGCATGCTCGCGCCCCTCGGCGTCGGTCACCACGGCCACCGTGTCGGTCACCTTATATTTACCGGCCGCGGCGACGCTCTTGACCGTGTAGTCGCCGGTCATCGTGAAAGGAACCATGATCTTGTGCATGACCCACTGCTCCTTCACCTCGCCGAGCCAGGCGGCGGCGGTCACCTTGTCGCCGGTCTTGGCCAGGGGCGTGAAATCCCACTCGGCGTCGAAGTCGATCGGGTCGGTGATCGAACCGCGGGCGATGAACAGACCGTCCATCTTCTCGAGGTCGTTTTGCAGACCGTCGTAGTTGCGCGACAGCAGACCCGGGGCGAGCGTCGCCTCGAGCATGTGGCCTTCGAAATCGACCCGGTCGCCGATCTTCAGACCGCGGGTGCTGTCAAAAACCTGGACATAGGCGTTGTCGCCCATGACCTTGATGACCTCCGCCATCATTCTGGTATCCCCCGCATACACGTAGCAGATTTCGTTCTGGCCCACGGCTCCGTCGACCTTCACGATGACGATGTTGGAGATGATACCGTTAACTCGTCCTGTTGTTTTCATCGTATGTGTTTATTGTTTATTTCGTGTCAATGAGCTCCTTGCCGTCCAGTTCGGCCATCAGGCGCGCGAACATCTCGCGGCCGCGGGCGGCATCGAGCCGCGTCCAGCGGGCGACGATGTCGATCCGCACCAGGTAGGAGAGGATGGCGTCGATGTCGAAATAGTCGAACACGGAGAGTTCGACCGCCTCGTCCCAGCGGATGCGGTCGATCTTGCGCTCCTTCTCGACGAGGTTGGCCTCGTCGTTCACGGCGGCGATCACCGCGTCGATCCAGGGCAGCTCGCCCCGAAGACCGAAGTCGGCGGCCGAACTGCGGCGCAGCTGCTCCACGATATCGCCCTCGCCGACCGTGACCTCCTCGATCGGACGGCCTGCGGCACGCGCCGTGACGGCGGCCGTGACATTGCGCAGCGTGCGGTCGAATTCCGACCAGGCGCGCAGGAAGCGGCTCCCCTCGCGGCGGCACGTATCGTAATAGGCCTCGAAGAGTTCGGCCTCGAAGCGCCGGGAGGTGTCGACCGTCTCGGCATCTTCGCCTTCGGGATCGGCATACGCACGCACGACGCGGGCGACGGCCTCGGGCAGGCGATCCGGCGTGCGCAGCTCCTCGGCGAGCTCTTCGCGCGTGAAGTTGCCCAGCGGATTGTGCGCCGAACGTCCCGCGCGCAGGGCCGCGATATTCTCGCAGTCGTAATAGCCGTAGAGCAGGCGCACCTGACGGGCGTCGGAAGCCGACACCTCGTCGAGCACGTCGGCGACGATGGCCGCAGCGTCGAAGCCCTTCGTATCGCCGTCGGGCGCATACTCCCGGAACCCGGCGACCAGCGCGTAATAATCGGTCCGGAACATCGCCTAAGCCTTAAAGAGCATTCGGGAAACCTTCTCGCGCAGATACTCGCCCAGCAGCGCCTCCAGATCGGCGTCGGAGAACGAGATGTAGTAGCCGCCGTCCTTGGCGCCCACCTTGAAGCCCGTCTTCACCTGCGACGACCAGCCGACCTCGACACCGGCGGCCAACAACTCCGCGGCGCTCTTCGCGAACGCGGCGTCGAGCTGCTCGCGGGCAGCCTCCGGCAGCATCGCCTGCAACTCCACCTTGCCCGAGTCGGCGCCGTTCCAGTTCCTGGCGACGGCGAGCAGCATCTCCTTGACGAACGCGGGATCCATACCGGCGGCCTTGACGCCCTCCGAAGTACTCTTCGCAACGATCAGCGAAGCGATCTCCGACTTGATCTTCGCCACGGCCTGCTTGCCGGCGAGCGAGATCTCGGTCATCGTGTTCTTGGCGACATCCTCGGCCTTGGCCTCGGCTTTCGCCACGATGGCGGCAGCCTGCGCTTCGGCTTCGGCGACGATCTTCGCAGCCTGAGCCTTCGCATCGGCGACCAGTTTGTCCGCTTCGGCGCGGCCTTTCTCCAACCCCTCGTCGTAGAGCTTCTGGGTCAACTGTTGCAATTTGTTTTCCATAGCGTTATGTTGTTGTTTGATTGATTTCCGTATGCGCGCACAAAGATAGTGAAAGTTTCCGCGGAATCCAAGGCCGGAACACGGTTTGCGTCATTCGGACAAAAAACACACCGCAACGAGCAAAAAAAAGAGCGTCCGACGCATCGGACGCTCCGAATCGGCCCCTCGGCCGGATCACTTCTCGAACAGCGAGCGGGCGATGCCCAGCTCCAGACCGCGCAGCTCGGCCAGGCCGCGCATGCGGCCGTAGCACGAATAACCGGGATTCGAGCGGCGGTTCAGATCGTCGCACATCTGGTGTCCGTGGTCGGGACGCATCGGGATGGAGCGCCCCTGCTTCTGCTGAATCTCCAGGAAGGCCTTCATCACCTCGTACATCGGCACGTCGCCCTCCAGGTGGTTGTCCTCCTGGAAATTACCCTCGGCGTCGCGGCGCGTCGAACGCAGGTGGACGAAGCCCACGCGGTCGCCGAACTCGCGCATCATGGCCGGCAGGTCGTTGTCGGCGCGCACGCCGAACGATCCGGTACAGAGACACAGCCCGTTCGAGGCGTTGGGCACGGCGGCGATCAGCTTGCGGAAATCCTCGGCCGTAGACAGAATGCGCGGCAGGCCCAGGATCGGATAGGGGGGATCGTCGGGGTGGATCACCAGCTCGACGCCCTCCTCGTCGGCCACGGGGCAGACCTCCTTCAGGAAAGCGATCAGATTGCCGCGCAGCGTCTCGGCGTCGATGCCCGCATAGCGCTCCAGCTCGCACCGGAACTGTTCGAGCGTGAAGCTCTCCTCGGCGCCGGGGAGTCCGGCGATCATGTTGCGCGTGATGAGCTCCTTTTCGGCATCGTCCATCCGCTCGTAGCGCGCCCGGGCGATCGCCTTTTCGGCCTCGCTGTACTCCGTTTCAGCGCCGGGACGCTTCAGGATGAAGAGGTCGAACGCCAGGAAGGCCGCCCGCTCGAAACGCAGGGCCTTGGAGCCGTCCTCGACCGTATAGGCCAGGTTGGTGCGGGTCCAGTCGAGCACCGGCATGAAATTATAGGTGACGACCTTGATGCCGCACGCGGACAGGTTGCGGATCGACTGTTTGTAGTTGTCGACATACTGCCGGAAATCGCCCGTGCGGGTCTTGATGTGCTCATGCACGGGGACACTCTCGACCACCGACCACACGAGGCCGGCCTCGGCGATCAGCTGCTGCCGCGCGCGGATCTCCTCCACGGGCCACACCTGCCCGTTGGGGATATGATGCAGTGCGTGCACGATGTCGGTGGCACCCGCCTGCCGGATATTCGACAGCGATACGGGATCGTTCGGCCCGTACCACCGCCAGGATTGTTTGCAAAGATACATTAGTTGTGAGGTTTAATATTCGTTAATACGTTTTTGTCGTTCGGTTCTGCATAGCAGACGGTTTTGCCTTTGCGGCCTGCGGCCGCATTTACAAATCTGACCCTCCCCTAAATCCCCTCCTCGGAGGGGACTTTTTGCGAGGTTTAATATTCGTTAATACGTTTTTGTCGTTCGATTCTGCATAGCAGACGGCCCCACCCTTGCTGCCTGCGGGGGACTGCATCGCCAGATGCGGGCCTCCGCAGGGGGAGGGCTGCAGCCCGCCGGGCCTGAAGGCCCGATCGGGTCCGCACCATTAGCCCTGCCGCAGGCGCGGCCCGACGTTCGGCTTAGATCGAGAAGGCGTCGAAGCCGCCGTCGATCACCGTCAGCGTACCGGTCACGGCCTTCGAAGCATCCGAGGCGAGCCACTGCAACGTACCGACCAGCTCCTCGGGCTCCAGGAAGCGGCCGTAGGGCGTATGACCGAGAATCGTATGCGAACGGGGCGTGAGCGACCCGTCGGGATTGGTCAGCAGTGCCCGGTTCTGGTTGGTGAGCAGGAAGCCCGGAGCGATGGCATTGACACGCAGACCGCTGCCGAACTTGATCGCCAGCTCGCCGCACAGGTACTTCGTCCAGTTGACGACCGCCGCTTTCGCTACGCCGTAGCCGGCCACGCGCGTCAGCGGACGCAGCGCCGATTCGGAGGCGAAGTTGATGATCGACCCGCACTTCTTCTCGACCATCGCCCGGGCGAAGACCATCGTCGGATAGATCGTACCGAAGAGGTTGAGCTCCGTGCAGAGCTTCACGGCCTCGACGTCGAGGTCGAAGATCGTCTGATCGGGCTGCACCGTCGCCCGGGCCATGTTGCCGCCGGCGGCGTTGAGCAGCACGTCGATCGTGCCGTAAGCCTCCATGATCTGCTCGTAGTTGCGCTCCAGCACCTCGCGGTTCAGCACGTCGGTAGCGAAGAAACGGGCCTCGCCGCCCGCCTGCACGATTTCGGCCGCCAGCTGCTCGCCGGCCTCGCGCACCCGCTCCAGGTCGAGCAGCACGACTTTCGCCCCCTCGGCGGCAAAATGTTTGACGATCGTGGCTCCGAGCACCCCGCAGGCACCCGTCATGACGACCACGCGGTCCTTTACGGAAAACAATTCATTCATAATCGGTTCTATTTGTTTCGGATTCACGAACACCTGCTGTGTTCGTCCACAAATATACGAACAAATTCGTCACGAACAAATCATCGGCGATTTTTTTTGCACGCCCGACCGCTCCGACCGCTCCGAAAAAGAAGAGCCGCCAGCAGGCGACTCTATCCGATTATCAGTCGATTACTGATGCTGAGGCCGCAACAGATCCTGCACGACCTTCACAGGCGAGAAAGTCGAGACGGGCACGTCGACGAACACCGTGTTCCAGCACGCCATCGCACCGTTCCACAACCCCGGCAGCTCCTGGGCGCGCAGATCGCGGCCGCCGCTCGACTTCGACGAGATGAAGCCCGTCGAAGGATCCACGTACCGGCGCAGATCGAATTTCCGCCCCTGCGCATCGCGCACGCCGCAGACCAGATCCACGGGGTTGAAGTGCGTCGCCGACTTCATGAGGGGCATATCGTCGGGCCCGATCTGGCTCGACTCGGCGATCTGGAGCGACTCGGTGCCGTCGGGATTGGCCACCCAGAAGGGACCGCCGCCCGGTTCGCCCTCGTTGCGCACCATACCGCAGACGCGGATCGGACGATCGAGGATCGACCGCAGCAGCGCCGCATCGTACTCCGCGGGGAGCTTCACGCAGAGCTCCCGCTCGACGAACGCCGCGATCGACTCCAGATCGGCCGTTCCGGCCTCCAGCTCCCGCAGGCAGCCGAACGCCCGCTCCTGCAACCCGAGCAGCAGACCGGCCAGCACCTTCTTATAGCGAACCGTGTCGCCGCGGCGGGCGTCGGTCGTCACGTTGTCGATGTTCTTGATGAAGACCAGATCGGCGTCGATCTCCGAGAGGTTCTCGATCAGCGCGCCGTGGCCCGCCGGGCGGAACAGCAGCGTCCCGTCGTCCTGCCTAAAAGGCGTATTGTCGAGGTTCACGGCGATGGTGTCGGTCGACGACTTCTGCACCGAGAACGAAATGTCGTAACGGATGCCGAAACGCTGTTCGTAAACCGGAATCTTCTCGGCGAGCAGCTCGCGGAAGCCCTCCATGTGCTCGGGCGAGACGGTGAAGTGGATGCGCGCCGTACCGTTCGAGGCGGCGTAGGCAGCCCCCTCGACCAGATGCTCCTCGACCGCCTTGCGGGCCCCCTCGGGGTAGGCATGGAAGGTCACGAGCCCCTTGGGCTTCTTCCCGTAGCCGAGGCCCTCCTTCACGATGGCCGAGACGACGGTCTTGTCGTCGGCGCCCTCCGGCAGCACGCGCTTCAGTTCGGGCCAGAAGGCGAAGCGTTCGATGTTGTCGAGCAGCGTATCGATCCCCTTGCCGCGCTTGTCGTCGTTGACGAACTCGAACAGCTCCTTGAACATGCGCGTCGCAGCGCCCGAGGCGGGCACGAACTTCACGACCGAAAGTCCGCCGGCCGCCGCTTCGTAACGCGCCACGGCCGCGTCGGCCTGCGCCTGGTCGGCGACGATCACGCCGTCGCCCGACGAGGCGGCACGCACCACTTTCAGGTAAGGAAATCCGCGGCGGAAGTTTTCGATCTGCCGCTCGACGGCTTCGGGCGTCAGCCCGTGGCTTTCGATTTGTCGTAAATCTTCGGATGTAAACATAGGTATTTTTGTTTTTCAGGTTGTCTCTCGCTTCCCGACCGGACACACGATTCCACCGGCACCGGACGGACGGCCGTCCGATCCGTTTTCAGCTCGGTTGCCGTAAATCATTTCAAAGTTAATAAAATTTCCTAACTTTGCACATCATGATCCGGGAATTTCACCACATCAGCCTGCGTGCGCGCAACAGCTTCCGCGTCGAGCAGCAGGCCGCGCGCCTCGTCGAGTTCGAAACGGCCGACGACCTGCGCACCCTCTTCGACAGCGGCCTCTCCGAACGCTGGACGGTGCTGAGCGGCGGCAACAACGTCCTCTTCACCGCGGATTACGACGGCACGATCCTCACCCCCGTCTCGCAGGGCATCGCGGTGCTCGACGACCGGGGCGACGACGTGTGCGTGCGTGCCGACGCGGGAGTCGAGTGGGACGATCTGGTCGAATGGGCCGTCGTCCGCGGACTGTGGGGCATCGAGAACCTCTCGCTCATCCCCGGCAAGGTCGGGGCCGCCCCGGTGCAGAACATCGGGGCCTACGGCTGCGAAGCGGCCGACGCCATCGAGCGCGTGCATCTGTTCTGCGTCGAGAGCGGCGCACGGCTCTCGCTCGATGCCGCGCACTGCGCCTTCGGCTACCGCGAGAGCGTCTTCAAGCACGAACTGAAAGGACGCGCGATCATCACGGCCGTCGACTTCCGGCTGTCGCGCACGCCCCGCCCGAAGCTCGGTTACGGGGATGTGGAGCGCGAAGTCGAGGCACGCGGCGGCGCCACGCTGCGCAACATCCGCGAGGCGATCTCGGCCATCCGCCGGGCGAAACTCCCCGACACGACCGTTCTCGGCAACGCCGGGAGCTTCTTCAAAAACCCCGTGGTCGACGCCGCGACGGCCGAACGGCTCGCGGCCGAGCACCCCGACCTGCCCCGCTACCCGGCGCCCGACGGCCGGGTGAAGCTGGCCGCCGGCTGGCTCATCGACCGCGCCGGCATGAAGGGCTACCGCAGCGGACGCGTCGGCGTACACGAGCGGCAGGCGCTGGTGCTGGTCAACCTGGGCGGCGCCACGGGCGCCGAAGTGCTGGCCCTCGCCCGCGAGGTGCAGACCCGGGTCCGCGAACGCTTCGGCATAGCGATCGACACGGAGGTCAACATCCTGTAACACGTCCGGCAATGAACAATCTCTGCGACGCTTTTCAGCGATACATCACCGATCACGAGCTGATCGCCCCCGACGACCGCATCCTGCTCACCGTTTCGGGCGGCGTGGACTCGATGGTCATGCTCGCGCTCTTCATACAGTGCGGCTACCGGATCGGAGTCGCCCACTGCAACTTCCAGCTCCGGGGCGCCGAGAGCGACGAGGACGAGCAGCTCGTGGCGCGCGAGGCCGCGAAGTACGGCGTGCCCTGCTACAACCGCCGCTTCGAAACCCTCGCCGAGATGGAGCGCACGGGCGAATCGATGGAGATGACCGCCCGGCGGCTGCGCTACGCCTGGTTCGACGAACTGCGCCGCACGGAGGGCTACGACGCCATCGCCGTGGCGCACCACGCCGACGACTCGATCGAGACCTTCTTCATCAACCTGCTGCGCGGCACCGGCCTGCGCGGCCTGACGGGGATCTCGACCCAGCTCGGGCGGATCGTCCGGCCGCTGATGTTCGCCTCGCGCAAGGAGATCCTCGAATACGCCGTGGCGCACCGCATTCCGTTCCGCGAGGATTCGTCGAACCGCTCGACCAAGTACCTGCGCAACAAGATCCGCCTGGGGCTCATCCCCCGCATCCGCGAGATCAACCCCAAATTCACGGCCCTGATGCGCCGCAACCTCGGCCGTCTGGCCGACGCCCAACGCTTCATCGACCGCAGCATCGAGTGCATCCGGGCCACGGCCGTCACCTCCGACGGCGAGATCGACACGATCCACCCCGACCGCATCGACGACGCCTTCCCGCGCGGATTCGTCATCTACGAACTCCTCAGCTCGGCCTACGGCTTCAAGGGCGACGTGACCGACGCCCTCTGCCGCGCCCTGGAAGAGGGGGCCACGGGCCGCCGCTTCTACTCGCGCGACCGGGTGGCCGCGATCGACCGCGGCACGATCGTCGTGGCGCCGATCGCCGACGGCGACGACTGCCTGACGACCGTCGGACGGGGCGCCGCCCGCAGCTACTGCGGCAACGCGGTGCTCTACTACGAGCACTGCGACATCGACACGATCCGCAACTTCGGCGTCCCGGAGCACATCGCCCAGGTCGACGCCGACAAACTGCAATATCCGCTCACGCTGCGCCGCTGGCGCGAAGGCGATTGGTTCGTCCCGTTCGGCATGACGGGACGCAAGAAGGTCAGCGACTTCCTGATCGACTGCAAACTCTCGCTGGCCGAGAAGCAGCGGCAGTTCGTGCTGCTGTCGGGCGACGAGATCGTCTGGCTCGTAGGCCGCCGCATCGACGACCGCTACCGCCTCACCCCCGCCACCGAAAACGTGCTGCGCATCACCAAAGAGATCGTCTGACCATGGCAAAATCGACCATACGCTTCCGCGACTCGGTAGCCGAATACGAGCGCATCGCCGCGGCGATCGCCGCCCGGCAGTTCTCGCCCGTCTACCTGCTCATGGGCGAGGAGAGCTACTTCATCGACCGCCTCGCCGAGCAGCTCGCGACGACGGTGCTCGACGAGGCCGCCCGGCAGTTCAACCAGCTCACCGTCTACGGCAAGGACTCCGACGCAGGGCAGATCATCAACCTCTGCCGCCAGATGCCCATGATGGGCTCCTATCAGGTGGTCATCCTCAAGGAGGCCCAGCAGCTGCGCGGCATCGAGAAACTCTCGCTCTACACGCAGAAGCCCTCGCCGACGACCGTGCTGGTCGTCTGCCACAAGGAGAAGAACGTCGACAAGCGCTCGGCATTCTACAAAGGCTGCACCGCCCACGGCACGGTCTTCGAATCGGTGCGTCCGCGCGACTACGAAATCGCCTCGTGGTTGCAGCAGTTCATCGCCGGCAAGGGGCTCGCCATCGACGCCAAGGCGCTCTCGATGCTCACCGACCACCTCGGCACCGACATCTCGAAGATCGAGAACGAACTGCGCAAGCTCACCGTCTCGCTGCCCGAAGGGACGAAGCGCATCACCGATGCCGACATCGAGGCCAACATCGGCATCTCGAAGGATTTCAACAACTTCGAGCTCTGCAAGGCCGTCGTCTCGCGCGACATGGCCCGCGCCCTGCGGATCGCCGAGCACTTCGCCCGCAACCCCAAGGACAACCCGCTGCTGCTCACCGTCATGGCGCTCTTCGGGCAGTTCAAGGAGATGTTCGTCGTCAACTACCTCGGCTGGCTCGCCCGCCGCAAGGGGCAGCACTTTCCGTCCGACCAGGAGCTGATGCGCATCCTGCGCAAGAACAACGCATTCGTCATCGGCGAGATCAAGCAGGCCGCCGCCCGCTGGGACAACCGCAAGGTCTTCGGCGTGCTGGGGCTGCTGCGCGAGTACGACGGCAAAAGCAAAGGCATCGACTCGGGCGGCGCACCCGACGGCGAGCTGCTGCGCGAACTGCTGCTCAAGATCTTCCTGCTGTGACGGAACTCTACCTCTACCAGACCGTGCACCTCTGCCGGGGCCGTGCGCGCTGCGTCGCCGAACACGTCGCCGTGCTGGCGGCTGCGGCCCGCACGCTCTTCGACATCGAATACGCCCCCGACCCGCGGCAGCTCGCACGCCGCATCGAAGCCGAGGCCGCAGCCCGGCGCTACCCCGTCGACGTATCGTGTTTCGTGCGGCTGGAGCTCCTGCCCGACGGACGGGAGCGTCTGCTGCCCGCCGGCATCTCCTACTACGACGGCTACGCCCTGCGCAGCCTCTCGCCCGAGGCCGTGAGCCTCCGCTACGAACTTCCGCTGAGCGATGCCCCCACCTCGGCCCGCGAGGCGGCGATGCTGCTGGCCCGCTCCGCCGCCGAACGCGCCGGAGCCCGTGCCGCCGTCCGCTGCGATGCGGAGGGCCTTTTCCATGCGGCCGAAGAAGCGCCGCTGCTCGGGGTCTGCGGGCACACGGTGCTGCTGGCCCCCGGCCCCGCGAGCGTCGAACGCACGCTCGCAGCACGCGCCGTCCGCGCCGCCGGACTGGAGCTGCTCGACACACCGTTCGGACGCCGCGAACTGCCGCAGCTCGAAGAGCTCTTCTGGGTCGACCACCGCGGCGTCACGGCCCTCTCCCGCTGCGACGGGCAGCCGCTCATGTCGCTCCTCGCCGAACGGGTCGCCGAGGCGATGGAGGGGCTTTTTCCGAAAAAATAGAAACCGCTCTCTCAGCCGGAAGCGTATCTTCGGGGATATTTCATCTCATATCCCCATGCAACGACTTCTCCTCCTTTACGCCCTCCTCGCGACGGCGCTGCTCGCAGCCGGCTACAGCCGCCATAGGAGCGAAACGCAGCGGCTGCTGCAAAACCAGAGCGCCCTCTGCGCCGAAACCGAACACTACCGCACCCGCTGCGACGAAGAGGCCGCCTCGGTGCAGGTGCTGCGCCTGCGCTGCGCCGAATTCGAACGGCTGCGGGCCGCCGATGCCGAGCGCATCCGCACCCTGGGCATCAAACTCCGCCGGCTGGAAGCCGCGGCAGCCACTGCGACGGCGACGCAGATCGAGGCCCGCGCCCCGCTGCGCGACACGATCGTCATCCGGCAGCGCGACACGCTGTTCGTCCGCGACACGATCCGCCTCTTCCGCTGGCGCGACGCCTGGGTGCGCGTCGAGGGGGCGATCGAGGCCGATTCGGTGCGGTGCCGCATCGAAAGCATCGACACGCTGCGGCAGGTCGTCCACCGCATCCCGCGACGTTTCCTCTTCATCCGCTGGGGCACGAAGGCCCTGCGGCAGGAGGTCGTATCGACGAATCCCCACACGCGGATCGTCTGCTCGGAGTACGTAAGCATCGAGCGATGAACCGCTTCCGACGGGACATACGAGGTCCGAACCGCAAAAAAACGGAAAAACGAGGGCCCATGTTCCTAAATTTTCCTATCTTTGTCCGATATGGAACGCATCGCCATCTTTCCCGGATCGTTCGATCCCTTCACCCGCGGCCATGCCGCACTGGTCGAGGAGGCGCTCAATCTGTTCGATCGCGTGGTCATCGGCATCGGCAACAACACCGCCAAACAGGGGTTGCTGACCGTCGAAGCCCGCAAGCGCCTGATCGACGACGTATACGCCGCCGAAGAGCGCGTCGAGGCCCGCATCTACACGGGCCTGACGGGCGAATTCGCCGAATCGGTCGGCGCCTGCGCCATCATCCGCGGCGTGAGGAACACCACCGACTTCGAGTACGAGCGAACCATGGAAGCCACCAATCACCGCATCTACCCCGCCCTGACCACCGTGATGCTCTTCACCCCGGCCGCCGTGGCCGACATCGCGTCGTCCACCGTGCGCGAAGTGCTGGCATTCGGCCGCACGGTCGAGGAGTTCATGCCCCGGGGCATCGATATCAACCAATATTTAGAATCATGATGGAATTTACAGCCGAAATGATCGCCGGATTTCTCTCGGGCGAAGTCGTCGGCGACAAACAGACCAAAGTACACACCGTCTCCTCGATCGAAGAGGGCAAGGCCGGATCGCTGGCCTATCTGACGAATCCCAAATACGAACCGTTCCTCTACACGACCGGAGCGAGCATCGTACTGGTCGACAAATCGTTCGCCCCGTCGCAGCCCGTCGCAGCGACGCTCATCAAGGTCGACGACGCCGCGCAGTGCGTGCTGAAGCTGCTCGAAATGTACAACGCCGCGAAGCCCCGCCGCAAGGGGATTTCGGAGCGCGCCGCCGTCTCCGAGCGGGCTACGCTCGGCGAGGAGTGCTACGTCGGCGACTTCGCCGTCGTGGAGCAGGGCGCCGAGATCGGCCGCGGCTGCCAGATCTACCCCCAGGTCTACGTCGGCACCGGCGTCCGCATCGGCGAGGGGACGATCCTCTACCCCGGCGTGAAGATCTACGAAGGGTGCTGCGTAGGCCGCAACTGCATCCTGCACGCAGGCGCCGTGATCGGCGCCGACGGCTTCGGATTCATGCCCAACGCCGCGGGCGGGTTCGACAAGATCCCCCAGCTGGGCAACGTCGTCATCGAGGACGACGTGGAGATCGGCGCCAACACCTGCATCGACCGCGCGAAGACCGACTCGACGGTGATCTGCCGCGGCGTGAAGCTCGACAACCTGATCCAGATCGGCCACAACGTCCGCATCGGCGAAAACACCGTCTCGTCGGCCCAGACCGGCATCGCCGGCACCTCGAAGGTCGGCAGCAACTGCTTCCTCGCCGGGCAGGTCGGCATCGCCGACCACGTGACGATCGGCGACCGCGTGAAGGTCGGGTCGAAGAGCGGCATCGACAAGAACGTCCCCGACGACGAGATCCGCTTCGGCTACCCCGCTCTGCCGGGCATGCAGTACCACCGTTCGGCCGCCGTCTTCAAGACGCTGCCCGACCTGGTGCGTCAGGTCCGCGAATTGCAGAAAGAGATCGAAAAACTCAAAAACGACAGATAAGATGAAAAAAATCCTGATTCTCGCCGCAGCGGCCGCATTGTGCGCCTGCGCCGGCAAAAACCGCTACGTCATCGAAGGCAGCGCCGACGAGCTCGCCGGCACGGTCTACCTCTACGACACGGAGCGCAACCTGCTCGACTCGGCCGCCGTGGAGAACGGCGCCTTCCGCTTCGAAGGCACGGTGGAGACCCCGGCCCTGGTCTTCGTCTCCGACTCGCGCGACAACGCCCCGGCCTCGTTCGCCCGAATGCTCTTCCTCGAGCCCGGCACGATCGTCATCTCGGCCGATCCCGACCAGCGGGTGAGCGGCACCCCGGCCAACGACGCCAACTACGCCTACCGCCAGGCCGGCCAGGCGCTGATCCAGGAGTACCGCGCCGAGGAGACCTCCGACGAGCGCCGCGAGGCGATCGAGAAGGAGTACGACGAGTTGACCCGCACGACGATGGAGGCCAACCGCGGCAACTACTTCGGCGCCCAGCTGCTCGCCCAGCAGATGAGCTACGAACTCTCGGGCCGCGAGCTGCTCGACGAGATCGCCAAATTCTCCGCCGAACTGCAAGCGACCGACATCCTGACGAAGCTCAAGGCCAGCGCCGAGCAGAAGATGCGCACGGACATCGGCGAGCCCTACATCGACATCGCGCAGACCGACGCCGCAGGCGAAACCGTATCGTTGAAGTCGGTGATCGACAATCCGGCCAACAAATACACGCTCGTAGACTTCTGGGCATCGTGGTGCGGCCCCTGCATGGGCGAAGTACCCCACCTGAAGCAGACCTACGACGCTTTCCATGCGAAAGGCTTCGAGATCTACGGCGTATCGTTCGACAAGGACCGCGAGAAGTGGCTCGGCGCCGTGAAGCAGCACGGCATGAACTGGGTGCACGTCAGCGAGCTGAACGGCTTCGACAACCAGGCCGCCAAGGATTACGCCGTCCAGGGCATTCCGTCGAACTTCCTGATCGACGCCCAGGGCACGATCGTCGCCACCAATCTGCGCGGCGAAGCGCTCTACGAGAAGATCGCCGAGCTGCTGGCCGAATAAATCGCCCGCAACGGCCGTTCGACAAGCCCCTTCGGATCCGGTTCGCCGTCCGGAGGGGCTTTTTTCGACGAATCCCCGCACCATGAACACTCCCGAAACATACCGCATTCTGGGCATCGACCCCGGCACGAACTACATGGGCTACGGCGTGCTGGAGATCGAAGGCCGCACGCTCCGCTCGGTCGTACTGGGCGACATCGACCTGCACCGGCTGACCGATCCCTACGCCAAACTGCGCTACATCTTCGAGCGCGTCGGCGCCCTCGTCGACGAATACGCTCCGCGCGAAGCTGCCCTCGAATCCCCGTTCTTCGGCGAGAATGTCCAGTCGATGCTCAAGCTCGGACGGGCGCAGGGCGTGGCGATGGCAGCGGTTCTCAGCCGCGGCCTTTCCGTCGCCGAATACGCCCCCACACGCATCAAGCAGTCGATCTCCGGCCGCGGCGCCGCCACCAAAGAGCAGGTCGCCGCAATCGTCTGCCGCATGCTCGCGATCGACCGGCCGCCCCGGCGCCTCGACGCCACCGACGGCATGGCCGTAGCCCTCTGCCACCACTTCACCACCGCCAGCCCGCTCCATGCCGCCCTGGGCAGCGAACGGGTCAAAGGGCTCGGAGGAGGCAAAAAAGCCGCCTCCAAGGGGGGATCGCAGAGCTGGGAGCAGTTCCTCCGCGCCCACCCCGACCGGGAGGTGAAATAACCGTCGGGGAGCCGGCCTCCCCTCCTGCGTTCTCTTCCGAAAGCCCCATGCCGGCCGCTCCCCCGGATCGGAGAGTCGCCCGGCACAGCACCATCTGCCCCGAAAAACCGGTCGACACCCCTCCTATCGGGCGGCCGAACACCAAAACGACAACATCCCGATAATCAAACAGATGATCGTGAACGGCAAAAAAATTATCCATTTCTCTCGATTTTTTACATCGAAATATTTGCACGAATGATTTTTTCGCCCTATATTTGCACTCGCAATTCGGCACCGTAGCTTAATTGAATAGAGCATCTGACTACGGATCAGAAGGTTACAGGTTTGAGTCCTGTCGGTGTCACTAAAGAAAGAGAGTCCAAAAGACTCTCTTTCTTGCGTTTACGGCCATCGGCCGGAATCGCGGCCGCTCTTCGGCAAGTCATTCCGCCGGCGGCTTGCGGCAGAAAGCGCCGCCCTCCCGAGCAGGAGCACAACGATTCGAGAAGGGCCGGCGAACGCAGCCGGCAGCCCGGCGGCAGATGCCGCCCCATCCCCCGCTTATCTCTTCCGTATTCCACTTTTTTATCGTAACTTTGCCTCGGCAGTCTGCGACGGACTGCGGACATTCGGACAAAAAAGCGCATCGGCTTTACTTTCTTACTGATGAAACTTGGCGGTTTTTAGGTGTAGGAGTGGCAAGGTTGATGCTCGCGTCGTCTTTTCGGCGTGGGCATTTGCATCGTCTCTACACCGGGTACGCCAAGACCTCATCAGTGGACAGTGTGAAGTGTTCCACGCTTTTTGTTGCCCCGAACAACGAAACCCGATCAAGATGACGAAGACCCGAATCCAATTATTGCTGACCATCGGCCTGCTCCTGCCGACCGGCCTGCTCGCCGAGGCTCGCGACAGCCTCGGCGGCAACAGAGAGCCCTTCCGGCTGCGCATGGAGCGCAGCACCGCGACGAAAGCCTACCGGATGACATTCGTCGCGGCACCGCTCATCGTCGGCGGCATGGCGATGATGCCCCTCGACCGCGACTTCCGCGAACTGCGCAACGGCTACTCCGAGAGCTTCCGCCACGACTACGACGACTACCTGCAATACGGCCCGCTGGCGCTGACCTGGGGTCTGAAGGCGTGCGGCGTGCGAAGCCGCAGCTCGTGGGGCCGCATGATCGTTTCGAACGCCTTCTCGGCAGGACTGATGGCCACGGTCGTCAATACGCTCAAATACACCGTCCGGGTCGAACGGCCCGACGGTTCGACCCGTAACTCCTTCCCCTCGGGACATGCGGCCACGGCCTTCATGGCTGCGACGATCCTGCACAAGGAGTACGGACACCGCAGCCCCTGGTTCAGCATCGCAGGCTATGCGGCCGCCACGGCGACGGGCGTCACCCGCCAGCTCAACAACCGCCACTGGATGAGCGACGTGATGGTCGGCGCAGGCATCGGCATCCTGACCGCCGAACTGGGTTACTTCCTGGCCGACCTGATCTACAAGGACCGGGGAGTGACCGAATTCGGCCCATCGGACCTGCCGGACCGCGACCGCCGCCCCTCATTTCTCTCGCTGCACGTCGGATGCTCGACCGCGCTCGGAACCTACGCCCTGCTGCCCGGACGGAGCGGATACTTCACGAGCGGCCCGACGGTCGGCATCCGGGGCGCCTGGTTCGCGACGCCCCGCGTCGGGATCATCGGCCGCCTCTCGGCGGGCAACATGCGGGTGACGATCGACGACGTAGCGCAGAACGAGGCGCAGCACAGCGCGTCGGCCGCCGCGGGACCCTGCTTTTCGTTCCCGTTCACGAGCCGGTGGCTGATCGGCGCGCACCTGACGGGCGGCTACGAATATTACCAGCGGATGCGGAGCGACTTCGGCGACCTGGGCGATCGGGGCGGCGCACTGATCGGCACGGGGTGTTCGATGACCTACGCCACGAACCGACACCTCGGCGTCCGCTTCTCGGTCGACTACGACCTCACGTCGCCCGTGCTGCGAGGCTCCGACGAGTGGATGCACAAGCTCACGTTCGGGCTGGAGGTCTGCGCGATGTTCTGACCGGCCCCGAAGAGACGAAAAGGCCGCACCTGCCCATGCAGATGCGGCCTTTTTTTTTGCCGTGCAGCGGAATCAGCGCTTCGCGACGGTGAACTTCAGCTCGTTCACCAGGTCGAACGGCGAGCCGGCCGATTCGCCCTCGCCCAACTGGCATTGCGTCGTTTTCAGCGTGAAGGTCAGCGTTCCCTCCTTCGTATAGCGGAGTTCGTCCGGCGACTCGATGGTGATCAGGACGACGAGGACACCGCCGACATCGAGGCGCAGCACCGGCGTATCGAGCGCAGCGGTCAGCACGGCGGCATCGGCCGTCGGTGTACCGATCGTCGCTTCATAGGAGATGGTGCCGAGCATGGGAACCAGGCCGGCCGCCCCCTCTTCGCCCACGAGCGCCTTGACGAGGGTAGCTGCCGGGAACTCGGGGAAGATCACCCGGCCGTTCTCGACCTGCAACTCCACGGCGACGCCCTGTTCGGGAGCCGGCTCGGGATTGAGGTCGCTCGGCGACGGAGCGAAGTCGAACGCACCGGCATAGGAGCCCGTCAGATCGGCGAGCGTCAGCGCGGCGGCGTCATCGTCGTCGCTGCATGCGGTAAGGAGTGCGGACGCGAGCAGCGCAGCTGCGAAGAGCGTCGTGCCGAAGAATTTTTTCCAACTGTTCATATTCTGTGGTATTTGTTTCGGCACGAAGATAGGAACACACGTCGAAGGCTCCAAAACGATTCAACGGAACCCGGATTTTCAATCACCGAAAGGCGATTTTTCCGAACGGGAATTCTCCCCGAAACGGGGATGCGGAGCAAAAAAACGAGGTGCCCGGCCACTGCCGAACACCTCGTTGCGAGCGATCGCCCGATGCTACAGGATACCCTGCTCGACCATCGACTTGGCGACCTTCATGAAGCCGGCGATGTTGGCGCCCTTCATGTAGTTGATGTAGCCGTCCTGCTCGGTGCCGTATTCGAGGCAGGCCGTGTGGATCGACGTCATGATCTGGTGCAGCTTGGCATCGACCTCCTCGGCCGTCCAGCCCAGCTTCTGCGAGTTCTGCGTCATTTCGAGACCCGAGGTGGCCACGCCGCCGGCGTTCACGGCCTTGCCCGGCCCGTAGGGGATCTTCGCCGCGATGAAGGCGTCGATAGCCTCCGGACGGCAACCCATGTTCGAAACCTCGGCGACGATCTTCACGCCGTTGGCGATCAGCTGCTGCGCATCCTCGCCGCCCAGCTCGTTCTGCGTGGCGCACGGCATGGCGATGTCGACCTTGACCTCCCACGGCTTCTTGCCGGCGTAGAACGTCGAGCCGGGGAACTTGTCGGCATAGGGAGCCACGACGTCGTTGTTCGAAGCGCGCAGATCGAGCATGTAGGCGATCTTCTCGGCGTCGAGACCCGCGGGATCGTAGATGTAACCGTCCGGACCCGAGATCGTCACGACCTTGGCGCCCAGCTCGGTAGCCTTCGTGGCGGCACCCCAGGCCACGTTGCCGAAGCCCGAGATGGCGATCGTCTGGCCCTTGATGTCCATGCCGGCCTTGTCGAGCATCTGGCGCAGGAAGTAGACGGCGCCGAAGCCCGTGGCCTCGGGACGGATCAGCGAACCGCCGTAGGTCATGCCCTTGCCGGTCAGCACGCCCGTGTTCTCGCGCGCCAGCTTGCGGTACATGCCGTAGAGGTAGCCGATCTCGCGGCCGCCGACGCCGATGTCACCGGCCGGAACATCGGTCTCGGGACCGATATGGCGCCACAACTCGGTCATGAAAGCCTGACAGAAGCGCATCACCTCGCGATCCGACTTGCCTTTGGGGTTGAAGTCCGAACCGCCCTTCGCACCGCCCATCGGCAGGGTCGTCAGGGCGTTCTTGAAGATCTGCTCGAAACCGAGGAACTTCAGGATCGAGGGGTTCACCGAGGGGTGGAAACGCAGACCGCCCTTGTAGGGGCCGATGGCGTTGTTGAACTGGAAACGGTAGCCCGTGTTGACCTGGACCTCGCCGCGGTCGTCGACCCACACCACCTTGAAGGTGAAGCTGCGGTCGGGCTCCACGATGCGCTCCGCGATGCGGTTCGCCTCGAACTCCGGATGCTGGTTGTAAGCCTCTTCGACGGTCATCAGGACCTCGCGTACCGCTTGCAGGTATTCGCTCTCCCCGGGGTGTCTGCGCTCCAGGTCGGCCATCAGTTTGTTTACATTCATAGCGTTGAAGTTTTGTTAGGTGTTTTTGTTTATTACAAATATAGAAATATTTCTTATAGGTTGTAATCTGAGCCGGAAAATTTTCTTACGATTACTCGCCGGGCGCCGCCTCGCTGACGACTCCCTTGTTCGAACGGCCGTCGACGACGACCCGCAGCGGCCGGTCGAAGCGCACCTGACGCAGAAACTCCCCCTCGGCGACGGCCTCCATCGCATCGAGCCGGTCGGCGCGGAAGATGCCGTCGCCGCGGAACGGGCTGATCGTCAGATAGCCGATGCCGAGCGACGTGACGTTCTGGAAGAAGTGGGTGCCCTGCGAGGGTTCGACCTCGAACCGCTCGATGCCGCACTCGACGATGACCTTCGCCTCCGAGATGTGGGTCCACTTGACCGGCACGCCGAGGAACGGGTCCGAGGAGCCCCAGCGCCCCGGGCCGACCAGAATGTAGGGGCGCCCCTCTTCGTGCGCCCGGGTGTTGAAGCGCAGCAGTTCGTCGGCGATCTGCTCGGTGCGGAGCGAACTGAAGGCCCCCTCCTTGACGTAAACGATGTCCGCGAGGTCGTGCATCCGGCCGACGCCGAGGGCGCTCTCGCCGTAGATCAGCGCCTGCGCGGTGTCGACCTCCGACCAGTCGATCGGGCGGTTGTCCTGATTGTCGATGATCGGACGGATCTGGAGCAGGTTGAAGATGTGCTGCCGGCCCGAAGCGACGTCCATGTTGACCGCGAACTCCACCTCCACGGGGCAGCGCATCTCCTCGGCGCCGATGCGGAGGATGTCGGTGACGATCTCGGCGAGCGGGAAGGTATTATACTTCAAGATGTTGTTGAACGTGATGACGCGGCGCCCGCGATCGAACGGGCTGTCGGAGATGCGTTCGTTCTCGCGGTCCCAGACCGAGGTGACGAAACGGGCGTTGCGCAGCTCGCCGATCTGCGAGAGGTCGAGCCGGCGCAGGTTCACGGCGTCGTCGATCGACGTGCGGAACTCCTCGGGGCGCAGGCTCAGCGCCAGCACTTCGGTCTGCGTGTCGCGCAGCGCCAGCTCGGGCGTCGAGGTCTGGAGCACCTTCTGCGGGTAGCGGGGCGAGAAGCGCAGCGTCCGGCCGCCGTCGACGACCAGCTTGCCCAGTCCCATGGCCACGTTGCATACGCCGTCCTCGGGGCGCTCGTCGTCGATGGGATAGTAGTTGATCGAGCGCGCCACGCCCGAGAAGGTCGGGAAGAAGAGCCCGTTCTGCTCCGTGCCGCACACCTCCTGGATCACGACGGCCATCTTCTCCTCCGAGATGAGGTTCTGCGACGAGGAGATGTAGGCGCGCGAGGCGGCGAAGTAGATCGAGGCGTAGACGCTCTTCACGGCCTTGAGCAGCAGGCGCAGCATCTGGTCCTCGTTGCCGGCGTAGGGGATCATGTAGGTCGAGTAGATGCCGGCGAAGGGCTGGTAATGCGAGTCTTCGAGCTTCGACGACGAACGCACGGCCAGCGGCGTGCGGACCGTGCGGATGTAGGCCTTGAGGGCCTCCTGAAGGCGCGGCGGCACGGTCGACGAGACGAATTCGGAGAGGATCTCCTCGTCGGAGAACTCCTGCGAGATGACGTACTTCAGGCCGTTGAGCCGGATGAACTCGTCGAAGTACTCCGTGGCGATGACCACCGAGCGCGGGATCATGATGCGAACCCCCTCGTGCTTGTCGTACTGGCGGTACTTGATGAGCATCGAGTTCATGAAGGCCAGACCGCGGGCCTTGCCGCCGAGCGACCCCTCGCCGATGCGGGCGAACGCCACGGCGTCGGAGTAGGTCTCGGGGTCGAAGCGCGCCACGACGCCCTGCCCGAGCAGCGTGCGGTAGTCGCGGATGAGGTTCACCAGGACGCGGCGGTGCTCCTCGACCGAAGCGAAATGGCTCTTGTTATACTGGCGGATCGAAGCCGCGAGCGGGAAAAGCCCCCGCGAGTAGAGCCACTTCGAGAGGTGGTTCTGCGAGGTGTGGTACTCGAAGACCTCCTCGGGGACCGAAGCGATGAGCTGCTGCATCTGCGTGAGGTCCTTGGCGCGGCCGATCTCCTCGCCCGTCGCCAGATCGCGGAAAACGAAGTCGCCGAAGGCGAACTCCGTGGAGATGTAGTCGCGCAGTTGCAGGAGCAGGGTCTTGGAGTTCTTGGCGATGAACCCCACGCCCAGCTCGCGGGCCGCCTCGGCGAACTCCAGCTGCGAGGATTGCAGCAGCACGGGCATCAGCGGATTGTCCTCGCGGATGCGGCGACAGAGGTCGATGCCGGCGTCGAGCTTCTCGCACTCGGGCGGGTCGTCGCGGCGGAGGACGAAGCCCACGTCGGAGATCACGCCCAACAGGTTGCGCTTGTAGCGGTCGTAGAGCTCCGCAGCCTCGTCGTAGGAGGTGGCCAGCAGGATCTTGGGCCGGGCCCGCTTGCGCAGCACCTGCTGCTGCTCGTTGAAGGCGTCCTTGAGGAACTCGGTGTTCTGAAGCAGCAGCAGCTTGTAGAGCTCCGGCAGGTAGGTCGAGTAGAAGCGGATCGAATCCTCGACGAGCAGAATGGCCTGCACGCCCCCGACGGCGATGTCCTCCGCGGCGTTCATCTTGTCCTCGATGAGCTTGATGATCGCGATGATGAGCTCCGGATTGCCGTGCCACGAGAAGATGTAGTCGAGCCCCGAGCGGTCCCGCTCCTCGATACGGCGGTAGATATCCTTCGAGAAGGAGGTGAGCAGCGCCACGGGAGTCTGCGGATGCCGCTCCTTGACGATGCGGGCGAAGGTGAAAACGTCGGGTTCGCCGACGTTGTACATCGTGAGGATGAAGTCGAACGAGTCGTCGGCCGCGAGCGCTTCGAGCGCCTCGCCCGTCGAGCTCACGCGCGTGAACGAGGGCGGGTTGGACATGTTCAGGTCGAGATACTCCTGATTGATCTGCGACTCGATGTGCCCGTCCTCTTCGAGGATGTAGCCGTCGTAGCTGCAACAGACGAGCAGGATTTTGTGGATGCGGTACTTCATGAACTGGTACCGCTCTGAAGCGGGAAGGTACTGTTCGAGGCTTGTGGTCATGACAGCGCGGTAAAGTTGTGTGCTTTACCGCAAAAATAAAGAAAAAATAGTTATCTTTGTTCTGACCAAACGATATCGGATCATTTTTTCAGACGATGAATACCAATAAATATGTATTGGAGGAGGTCGCGACGCCGGCGCTGGTGCGCGAATGGCTCGACCTGCCCAAGCGGATCTACCGCGGCAACCGCAACTGGGTGTGTCCGCTCGACGTGGACGTGTGCGAGGTTTTCGACCCGGCCAAAAACGAGCTCTTCGCCGACGGCGAAGCCGTGCGCTGGGTGGTGCGCGACGCCTCGGGCCAGGTCGTGGGGCGCATCGCGGCGTTCTACAACCGCGAGAAGGCCGCCATCGAGGAGCAGCCCACGGGCGGCTGCGGCTTCTTCGAATCGATCGACGACCAGCAGGTCGCCGACATGCTCTTCGACGCCGCGCGCATGTGGCTCGCCGGCCGCGGCATGGAGGCCATGGACGGCCCGATCAACTTCGGACAGCGGCGCGACTGGTGGGGGCTGCTCGTCGAGGGCTACGAGTTCCAGCCGCTCTACAAAAACCCCTACAACCCGCCCTACTACAAGGAGTTGTTCGAGAACTACGGATTCCGCAACTACTTCAACCAGCATAGTTTCGTCTGGCGCGCCAACGTCTCGGAGGCGAGCGCCCGCATCTTCGACCGGGCCGAGCGGCTCTATTCGACGCCGGGATATCACGTCGAGCCGATCGACATGAAGAACCTCGAAGAGCAGGCCGAGAACTTCCGGCTGGTCTACAACAAGGCGTGGGCCCTCTTCTCGGGCGTGAAGCCCATGTCGCAGGAGGAGGCGCTGCACATGATGCGGCAGATGAAGCCGGTGATCGACCCCGACATCATCTTCTTCGCCTATTTCAACGACGAGCCCATCGGCTTCTTCATCACCATCCCCGACCTGAACCGCATCATCGGCCGCTTCAACGGCAAGTTCGGACTGTGGCAGAAGTTGCAGCTGCTCTGGGAGCTCAAGGTCCGCAAGCGCAGCGACCGCATCTTCGGCGTGATCTTCGGCATCGCGCCCGAGTTCCACGGCAAGGGGGTCGAGTCGGCCATCATGGCCAGCTACTGGCACTTCATGATGGAGCGTCAGACGCGCTACAAGACCCTCGAACTGGCCTGGATCGGCGACTTCAACCCGGTGATGAACCGCATGATCGAGACCTACGTCTGCGCCACGCGCCACAAGGTGCACACCACCTACCGCTATCTGTTCGACCGCGAAAAAGAGTTCCACCGCTGCCCGCGGCTGGGCGTCAAGCGACGTGAATAGCATACCTTAAAACGATCATCATAATGAAAGAGACTGTTTTCACCAAGTATCACATCGCCGCGGGGGCCAAGATGGCCGAATTCGCGGGATACAACATGCCGATCGAGTTCTCGGGCATCACCGACGAGCACATGACCGTGCGCAACGGCGCCGGCGTCTTCGACGTGAGCCACATGGGCGAGATCTGGGTCAAGGGTCCGCGGGCGCTCGACCTGTTGCAGCGCATCACCACGAACGACGTGGCGAAGCTCTACGACGGCAAAGTGCAGTACTCCTGCATGCCCAACGGACGCGGCGGCATCGTCGACGACATCCTCGTCTACCGCATCGACGCCGAGACCTACCTGCTGTGCGTCAACGCGGCCAACATCGAGAAGGACTGGGCCCACATCTGCCGCGAGGGCGCGGCGTTCGGCATGGAGGCCGGCCACGGCAAGGAGCTCTACAACGCTTCGGACGAGATCTGCCAGCTGGCCGTGCAGGGTCCGCTGGCGATGAAGATCGTACAGAAGATGTGCGACGAGCCGGTCGAGCAGATGGAGTACTACACCTTCAAGAAGATGCCCGTCGCCGGATGCGACGCCATCCTCTCGATCACGGGCTACACCGGTTCGGGCGGCTGCGAGATCTACGTGGCCAACGAGGACGGCGACAAGCTCTGGGAGGCACTCTGGAAGGCCGGCGAAGAGTTCGGGCTCAAGAATATCGGACTCGGCGCACGCGACACGCTGCGCCTGGAGAAGGGCTTCTGCCTCTACGGCAACGACATCGACGACACGACGTCGCCCATCGAGGCCGGACTGGGGTGGATCACCAAGTTCGTCGAGGGCAAGGAGTTCATCGACCGCGAGGCGATGGCGCGTCTGAAGGCCGAAGGGGCGACCCGCAAACTCGTGGGCTTCAAGATGATCGACCGCGGCATTCCGCGTCACGGCTATACGCTGGCGGCCCCCGGCGGCGAGCCGATCGGACACGTCACGTCGGGAACCATGTCGCCCTGCATGAAGGTCGGCTTCGGTCTGGGATACGTGGCTGCCGAGTACGCCAAGCCGGGAACGGAGATCGCCGTCGTGATCCGCGAGCGCCAGCTGCGGGCCGAAGTGGTGAAGATTCCGTTCGTATAGGCGGACCGGCCAGCGGCAACCGCGCCTCCCGCAGGCGCCGGAATCAAAATGTAACGACCCGATTTGTCGGGTCGTTACATTTTTGTACGAAGCAGCCGTCTCCGGATGCGATCGTGTCTCCGGCCCCGGCCGCACGTTCCGTGTTTCGGCGACGCCCGAATTTCAGCACCGGAATCTAAATACGCATTTATACGTATAGGCAGCTGATAAAAAACGGCTATTTTTGACTGCTAAATTCGTTTTATTTATACTTTCGCAGGTCAGAAAGCGACAAAACGGAAAACTAAACTTAAACTCAAAACATATGGTTGATATTTTTGCACGCCTCGAGAAGAATGCCGGCGGCCCGATCGGACAGTACATGTCCTACGCCCACGGCTATTTCGCATTCCCGAAGCTGGAGGGCGAAATCGGCCCTCACATGCGTTTCCGCGGTAAGGAGATGCTCAACTGGAGTCTGAACAACTACCTGGGTCTGGCCAACCTGCCCGAGGTGCGCCAGGCGGATGCCGAGGGTGCCGCGAAGTTCGGTATGGCAGCCCCGATGGGCGCCCGCATGATGAGCGGCCAGACCGTCTATCACGAGCAGCTCGAACGCGAGCTGGCCGAGTTCGTCGGCAAGGAGGATGCTTTCCTGCTCAACTTCGGCTATCAGGGCATGCTCTCGATCATCGACTGCCTGCTGACGCCGCGCGACGTGGTGGTCTACGACGCCGAGGCGCATGCCTGCATCATCGACGGTCTGCGTCTGCACAAAGGCAAGCGCTTCGTATTCGGCCACAACGATATGGATTCGCTGCGCCTCCAGTTGCAGCACGCGACGGATCTGGCCGAGGAGCAGAACGGCGGCGTGCTGGTCATCACCGAGGGTGTGTTCGGCATGAAAGGCGACCTGGGCAAGCTCGACGAGATCGTGGCGCTCAAGAAGGAGTTCCAGTTCCGACTGCTGGTCGACGATGCTCACGGCTTCGGCACGATGGGTGAGGGCGGCCGCGGTACGGCATCGCACTTCGGCGTCGTGGACGGCGTAGACGTACTCTTCAACACGTTCGCCAAGTCGATGGCCGGCATCGGTGCCTTCGTGAGCGGTCCCCGCTGGCTCATCAACCTCTTCCGCTACAACATGCGTTCGCAGCTCTACGCCAAGTCGCTCCCGATGCCGATGGTGATCGGCGCACTGAAGCGTCTGGAGCTCATTCGCGAGCACCCCGAATACCAGGAGAAACTCTGGACGATCGTCCGCGCACTGCAGAACGGTCTGAAGGAGAACGGCTTCAACATCGGCGTAACCAACTCGCCCGTAACGCCCGTCTTCATGAAGGGCGGCGTGCCCGAGGCCACGAACCTGATCGTCGACCTGCGCGAGAACCACGGCGTCTTCTGCTCGATCGTGATCTATCCCGTGATCCCGAAGGGCGAGATCATCCTGCGCGTGATTCCGACGGCGGCCCACACGATCGAAGACGTGAACTACACACTCGAAGCGTTCAAGGCCGTGCGCGACAAGCTCGAAAGCGGTTATTACGCATCGATGCCCATCCCGGTACGTGCCGACGAGGGCTTCCAGGTGCGCTAAGCCTCTTCAGCCCCCCCCGATCCCGGGCCGGAGTATGCCGGCCCGGGATTATTTTTCGCTCTGCGACGAGATTTTTCGTCAAAAATTTTGCAGAATAAAAAAAACAGTCTATATTTGCAATCCCAAACCGAGAGATATGAATGATCACGAGGCGCGGGAACGAATAAAATTGCGGAAATAGCTCAGTTGGTAGAGCACAACCTTGCCAAGGTTGGGGTCGCGAGTTCGAGTCTCGTTTTCCGCTCACAAACAAGAGGATTGAGAAATCAATCCTCTTTTCTTTTGTTGGTCAGCGAGTTGCGGTCAAACGCCGTTTCAAACCGTTAACGATTTGTTAACCGAACTTCTGCACTGTCTTGCAGTAATTTTCATCTTAATAAAGAACTCAATAGCAAAAGTAGTAATTATTTTGAATGCGAACACTTGTAACGTAAGAAAATTACGTTGGTACCAGTATTCTCTTATCTGACAGATTTTCGTAGCCTTTCGAAAAATCCGCGGTACGAATATTCTTCTATGCTATAAATATTATTCGTACTTTCTTCTATTCTTTAACAATTCAATCACTTGGTGGACATTCTCTGATGTAATGCCGAAGTCGAATCGATTTTATTAAAAATCGGCTTGCCTCAACCAAATATCAAATATCCTCTAAAATCACATAAGAATACCCCTTATACCCAAATCCTATTTCCCTGTTTTTTATATCATGGAAAATCAGCAATAATCATCTATAGAATCTTCGCCAGTCCATTCTAACCCCTGTGCAAGAGTAAATTGCTTTTCTGCCCCTTCCTTTGTAAAGAACGTGTGCCCTGTATGAACGAATAGACCATCTTCATAGGTGATTTTTGCAAGTGCATAACGTTTGATAGCAGCCTCACCCTCGGATGATTCGGTCATAACATATAAAGCTTGTCGGTCTTTGGGAAATCCACTATTGATTATCAATGATGCACCATATTGATTTTGAGCAAAGGTATTTCCTCCCTTTAGGTTCTCGGCATAGGTAGCAAGTGGATTATCGCCGCCCCCCTTGTGGAGTGCACGGAGATTCAGAGGGTGTGCGCCAGTTGCGTTGTGCTGCTCCGGGCGTTAATGACATAACGTAATCCGGTTCTTTCTGTATTTTTTCAACTGGGTTATACTTTGTAGACAACGGTCGATAGATCCACTCGCCCATTGATCCGCCTGATGGCTGTTTATCGCTTGCAGCCCATTCCAACAGATTTTTCAAACATTGGTCTCTCTCTTCTTTAGTAACAGTCCGCATCCATCCGAAACCGGTGTCGGGCTGAATCAGATTCCGATATTTTTGGGGATTAGCAAGAAATTCCTCTGCGCTACAACCACAGATATATTCAATCTTCTTTCGTGAGATAGGATTTAATAATACATTTTCAAGCCTTGTCAGCCAACGCAAATTCTCTATCCGATTGTTTTGCCGATTAGTGTCTATATGGTCAACAACATAAATTTTGGTATCGCGCGCTCCGTAAAAGGCTATTGCTACAATGATATGAACACGTGCCAAACCAATTTCCATATACCCAGTTTTGTCGTTGGGCTTACCAAAAGTCCATTGACAATCAGTTGGTCGAGGTTTCTTTCCTTCACGGGGATGTCGCAGCACCGCTCCGTTATCACGAACCGAGTACCGTTCATCCTTGTAAATGCATTCTTCTTCGCGGGTATAGTCGTTGACGCTTGGTTTCATATCACATATTCTTAAACGGTTTATTTATTCAATTACAGCAGCAGTTTTAACGATTTCGTTTTTAACGGTGTATCGGTATATTCCTATCGGCCTTGTACATTTACCAGAAGATATTTTGATTTTTGGCTCGTCATAATAAGATTTATCATCGTAATTGATACGCAGAATTATTAGCTATGAAAATTAAAATTCTGGCAACTTGATGATTTTCGCAATTAGGAAAATACCAATTCCTTTATATTCAAAGTTATCCATTATTAGGTATGATTTTGTTATAAAGGTAATAACAATCGGTAAACTATGCTATTATTTTCCGCGGTAACATTTTATTTCAGATTTTCCAGTTTCCCTAACCGCATGACGATGGAAGTCTGACTACGGCCCATTTTCTCCGCAATATATCGGACGCTCTTTCCTTCGCGATGGAGCGTTAGCAGGAATTGGTCAGCGCTACGTGTCCAACGTTTGTTAGCGTTCGGATGTTTAGCATAACTGTCTTCCGTAACTTTTTCGGGGTAGAGGAACTCGTCCACGAAAATGGAGGGGAAACGAGCATCGTAGAGTACCCATGTTTTGACTTTGGCACGAGTAATTGCTACATAGAACAACCGTCGCTCCTCGCCATAAGGGAAGCGGTCGCTTGCCGTCAGCACGTACTGCAAGGACGGATCGTCGCTTACGAGTGAGGGGAAGCCATAGGTATCCTTGTTGCATTGGAGCAGAATAACATAGTCGGCCTCCAAACCTTTGGATTTGTGTACGGTCAGAAATTCGACCTTTCGACCGTCGATGATATAATAAAACCGATTGCCCTCCTTTACACCCTTATACATGAACGAGAGGTAGTAATCGTCGAATGAATACCGCCCCAGCAGGAACACAGATTTGTCGGCCGGAATGGATGCAATCATCTGTCCGATGACATTGCAATAGCTGTTTCGGTCGTAGGCTTGGAACGATAGCTCGGTTTTCCTTTGCTCGCTGAACGGCCGAATGTTCTTTTTTATTTGAGCCGTATTACGTTGGATGAATCGGGCCGACAAACCAACCAACGGCTCACCGAAACGATAGGTCGTTTCGATTTTATTGATTTCGGTTGGGCCGAAAAAAGCTGCGAAATTATTGAAAAGAGCCATATCGCTTCCCGAGAAACGATAGATGGATTGCCAGTCGTCACCTACGCAATAGAGTTTTGCCGAAGGATTTCCCTCGCGCAAGGCTTTGAGAAAGTTGTAGCGGTCAACGGATATATCTTGAAATTCATCGACAATGATATATTTATACGACACAGGATGCGTTGCCCGGCAAAGTTCGGTCGCCTGCAAGATGGCATCCGTAAAGTCGATTTGTCCGCTACTGCGCAAAGCCTCCGCATAGCGTTCATACACGGGACGGAAAATGTTTTTGACTACGAACTCACTACGCCGGTCATTGGCTTCGTCAGTCTGTTTCAAGACGTCTTTCAATGATCGACAACTCGATTTCAGCAAGGTGACGAATGTAGCGATCAATCTAATAAATGCCTTTTCCTGCTTGCTGCCCTCCGGTAATACCATGCTGTACAACTCTGTATCTGTTCGTTCTTGCAAAGGGATACCGGCATCGAGCAACAATTGTTTGAGCGTCTCACGAATATCCGAACGGTAAAAATCCACGCTGGACGTCGTAATTAGTCTTGTTCCGAATTTCTCGTGGGCGGCCCGCTTCCATGTGATGCCGTCGTTGTACTTTTGATTGGCCTCCTCGTAGGATATATTCCGATCTTTGGCGAACCATGCGGGTACGAAGCCGTGTTCATCTACCCCGAAATGCTCCAGATAAAGACGCTGCGGTTTACCGTCACGCTCAAAATAGATTGAAAAGTCCGGTCTATATTGGGAGTGCATCGCATCGGCCACCGGATGCTCGTAAGGCTCCTCGTATCTGAACTGCACGCCAAGGGACGATAAGACGAAACAGATTTTCTGCTCTTGCTCGCTCCGCACGTAAATCTGTTTGCCGTCCATATCCGGAACCATGGCTTTCAGCCGCACGTCCTTTTGTTCGGACAGCTGCTGCCGTCTTTCATTTTTCCGTTTCTCCCAATCCGCCACGTTGGCTTGATAATCGACGAAATACTCGACCGCATGTTTGCGGAATCGCGAATCGGCCAGCAAATCGCGTTATATTTTCACGAACAACGCATCCGTATTGTCGCAGATCGAAGGTTTATTACCTGTTTGCTGCCCGATCAGATCAAGGGCCAACTTATGGAATGTATAGCCGCGCAAGCCCTCGATTCCCATTCGTTCGGTCAGCTCGGCGGCAGCCTTGTTCGTATAGCTGATAAGAAGAATCCGTGTCGGATCGACTTTCTTTATTTCAATCAGGTATTTGACCTTTCCTACGATGGAGGATGTCTTGCCGCTTCCGGCACTGCTTACGACCAGACAATTATCCTCTTCCGATACGATGGAACGCCTCTGCTGTTCGTCCAACGGATATTTCAAACAATGATCGAAAAACAGTTTGTGCCTATCGAGCGAATTTTGGATAACTTGCCGGTTATGCAATCTGACGAGCTTGTCAATATTTTTGAAATCCCGAATCAACTTCACGATAGCCTCCGACGGCTCGATACCGAAAGCCTTGAGCTGTGGAACAAGTGCATCCGCTTCCCTGTAATAATCCGTATAATAACGGGAAAACTCCTTTTCTTGTAAAAAGGTTATATAGCAGTTCCCGAAACTTGTTTCTAAATCCGTAGCAATATCAACGGAAAAGCACTCGTTGCGTGCCGAGATTGCGAACTTTTGTTCCTCGTTTATCCGATTGCTTTCGTAGGATGGAATACGACGAATCTTTGCGGTAAGTTGTTCAGCCTGCTTTTTCAGGTGTATGCGTCTTGCCGCTATGATTGTGAGTAAAATAGCGACAAGGCAAATAGCTATAATAGGCAGATTCGGCATATCAAAAAGCGGCTCTATCGAAATCGCTCAATCCACCTGTAATCATCCCCTTTTGTACTCCACTGAAATTTCCACATATCTCCAGTATTGTCATTGATGAGATAATATTGGTACATACTTGTTAAAGGTTGAATGGAGAAGATAGATTCTTCATTATCAGAAACCAATTCACGGCTATTGATGGGTATACACATTAAATTATCTAAATCCTGCGAACTGTATTGTACCTGCCATAATTTACCGTTATAAGAATCCAATAATACAAACGTCCACATATTCTGAGTCGCAAACATTTGAAATCTATTCGTCCATTTTGAATCCTCGGATGGAAAAGCAAGAGAGTATCTGTTAATAGGGACAGCAAACATGTAATCCTCGCCTTTTACGCTAAATTGAACCTGCCAGTTTTTACCTGTATATGTGTCAAGCATAATGAATGTCCACATATTTTGTGTTTCATAGAGGCAGAATCGCCCCACGGCATTTCCTAATATTTCTCGGGCACTACAAACCGTCCAAGATTGACCATCATCTTGAATTTGTTGAACCTCACCCGTTTTTGTATTTAACCGAAGTTGATTGTGGTAATTCCGTGTTTTATACATTTTGTAAACCGAAGAACCTTGTGCAGACGAAACCAAAGCTACGTTTACAAAAAGCAATACGAGGATCAATCTTTTAAGCAAAATCATACGCAATAAGTTACATGTTCTCCAGTCCCCACAAGAACCACTATTAACCACGAAGCGTGGAACTGCAATGCCACGTCTTTATTTGGAGGTCGTAGGAAACCTTGCATACAGATGTAGTGATAGCAGCCCACGCTATATGCGTGAGAACCACTATGCCATCTGAGTATGCAATTTGAAAATTTCCTACGTTTCCAAATACTTGATGAGCATAACGCTTCTTATTCAATATGTCTGGAACGAGTTTCCCCAATCCCACTACAAAATTAATTAAAAGCCGTGATATTTTATCATTTTGCTTGCGTTTTCACAATGAAACCTTAAATTTTCTGCCTTTTATGGCCATATTGTCCGCGCGTGGAGTGAAAGGTATTTCGTAATTTCTCGCACTTCTTCCTGCACCACTCTTTAAACGGCATTTTATCTATGTTAAGTTGTAGTTTTCGTTTGTCGGCCGGGTCGGGCGTTATTTGCGCCGTTATCTGTTCGACTATGAATTTGCAGTCGTGTTCTTCGGAGTAGAGTTCGCCGCTGTATTCGAGCGGTTTACCTTTGATAAGCGTCGCAGTCTGTTCGTCATCGAACCCGACCGTTCGGCAAACGCTTTCCATTCGAATCATTTCGCGGAAATAGGGGAACCAATTTACGGCTTTCGAGATGACTGCTTTCAATAGCGACATTTCTTTTTTGTGCTGCTTTGTTAGGTTCGCGGTCTCGGTGGTATGTTGCGTTTGTATTGCTGCCAGTTCTCGGCTGTGGTCTGCCTGCATGGTCTGTATCTT
This sequence comes from uncultured Alistipes sp., assembly GCA_947178025.1. Classification (GTDB taxonomy): domain Bacteria; phylum Bacteroidota; class Bacteroidia; order Bacteroidales; family Rikenellaceae; genus Alistipes. Next base: position 32,054 of record CAMWWU010000007.1, read on the forward strand.
GGCTTGTAGGGTTTCGATGGTTTCTTCATGCGTGACGACCTCCCGACGCAGGGCGATATTTTCCCGTTCCAGCGTTTTGACCTTGTTGCTGCCGAACATCGCACCGACGCTTTCGGCGATGTTAGTTGCGGCAGCAGTCGCGGCCCCTTTCAGCCGTTCGGTATGTACCTCCTTTTTCGCCCGGTTCAGTTCCTCCCGCGTTGTCTCTTTCTGTTTCTGCAATTCCGTTACGTCGGCTTTCAGCGTATCGGTCATTGCCTTCACTTCTCGGTAAAACTGCTGTGTGTCGACATGTCGGGCTTCGGAGCCTTCGATACCTCGTTTCAATCCGTATTTGAACATTGCTTCGGCATAGGTGTCTTGATACCCTTTCAGTTTAACGCGCGACATGACCTCGTCGGCGCACAACCGAGGACGGGTGGCAGATTTCATGCGGTAGCGTTTGATTGCACGTTCCTCTTGTTTCTTCCGTTTCCGTTCGGTTGTTATGATAGGTACGAGCGTTGCATGGATATGCGGCGACGTTTCGTCCAGATGCAGGTCGGCCGATACGATATTCTCCCTGCCGAACGTCGCAGCAAGGTATTTCATGTTATCAGTGCACCATTCGTCCAAACGCCCTTCGCGCACGATGCGCTGCATGTCGTCGGGACTACCCGAAAGCATGATGCGTATCGCCC
>CAMWWU010000008.1 GCA_947178025.1 uncultured Alistipes sp.
TATTCCCTTATCTTCGTGTTCGAACACGGTAATAAAACCAACACAAAATCAAACGTTAATATACTATATAATAATAAGTTAAGAATTACAAAAATCAAGAATTACCCCCGAACAACCTCTGCAAATATAGACAAATAATCGAAAAGACACGAATAATTTCACTACGAAAGCACCGTTTCACACGACCAGCCCCACTCCGAACATGAAAAAATTTCTCTCACAAGCCGCCCTGCTGTGGTCGTCCGTCTCGGCCGGCATCTTTCTGATCGGCTATAATATCGGTACCGGCAGCATCACGACCATGGCGTCGGCCGGCGCCGAGTACGGCATGACGCTCACGTGGGCGCTGCTGCTCTCGTGTCTGTTCACCTACGCACTCATCATCGCCTTCAGCCGCTACACGATGGTGACCGGCCGCACCGCACTCCACAGCTTCCGCCGCGAGTTCGGCGCCCCCGCGACGCTCTTCATCCTCGGGTCGATGCTCGCCGCCGAGGCGATGTCGAGCATGGGGCTGATGGGCGTGGCCGTCGAGGCGGTCGGCGAGTGGTCGCGGCCCCTGACGGCCGACGGCCTGGGCTTCGACCGCACGCTCATCGCGCTCCTCTTCGCCGCACTGCTGGGCTACCTCTCGTGGCAGGGCCGGCAGAGCTATTTCGAGAAGATCCTCAGCATCTTCGTCTTCCTGATGGGCCTCTCGTTCCTGGCCACGATGTTCGTGGTGACCCCCTCGCCCGCCACGATCCTCGAAGGACTCCGCCCCTCGATCCCCGGCGGCGGCAACGCCTTCGTGATCGTCTCGAGCATGGTCGGCACGACGATGGGCGCCATTCTGTTCATCGTCCGTTCGATCCTCGTCCGCGACAAGGGGTGGAGCATCGCCGACATGCGGTTGCAGCGGCGCGACGCACGAGTCTCGGTCGGCATGATGTTCCTGCTGAGTTTCGCCATCATGGCCTGCGCCGCCGGCGCGATGCCCGGCGAGAAGATCGACAACGCCATCCAGATGGTGCGGCTCATCGAACCGCTGGCCGGCAACGTCGCCTCGTCGCTCTTCGTCGCGGGAATCGTCGCCGCGGCCCTTTCGTCGCTCTTCCCGATCCTGCTGCTGGCCCCCTGGCTGTTGGCCGACTACCGTGGCCGCCGATGCGACCTGCAAGCCCCCGGCACCCGGCTGCTCATCTTCGCAGGGCTACTCCTGAGCCTCGTCGTTCCCCTCTTCGGCGGACGGCCCGTGCGGGTGATGATCCTTTCGCAGACCCTGGCAGCGATCGCCACGCCGCTCATCCTGATCTTCATGACCATCCTGCTGAACCGCCGACGCATCATGGGGCCCTACCGCCCCTCGCCGTGGCAGAATGCCGTCTACGTCGCCGTGATCCTCTTCTCGCTGGCGATGGCCGGCATCGGCATCGCCGGCATCGGGCGCCTCTTCTGAATCAACCGCTGAAAACATAGACCATGAAAAAACCGATTCTTACCCTCCTGCTCGCGGCCTCGATGGCCGGAGCCGCCGCACAACCCTCGAAGGAGGCCGTGCGCCGCGCCATCGACGAGTGCGCCGCCTACGCTGTCGGTGTCCTGCTCGACGAGAACGGCAAGTCGCGCTGCGACTACAACCTCACCCTGGGCGAATGGTATCCCTACGAAGAGCCGTGGCATACGGGCCAGCTCGTACTGGGGCTGCTGGAGGCCTATAAGGCCACCGGCAACCGGGCCTGGCTCAACGGCGCCCGCCGGGGCGGCGACTGGTGGCTGACACTCGAAATCAAGGACAACCCGCGCCTGAAGGGAATGGTCGGGGCCACGCACGGCGACGTGATCGGCAACGATCAGATCGTCTTCGCCACAGTAAGCGACGGCACGCCGGGCATCTTCGAGCTTTCGCGCGTGACGGGCGACAAGCGCTACGCGACGCTGGCCACCTCGGCGGCGAAGTGGATGCTCGAAAACCTCTACTATCCCGAAGAGGGCGTCTGCTACGACCTTGCAGACCTGGCCACGGGCGAGGTGCTCAAACTCGGAAGCCCGTTCCACGGCGGCAAGCCCGACCAGACGCTCTTCGACGTCTCGCGCCCCAACACCGAGGGGTCGCTTTTCAAGGACGCCTACGAGTTCAGTGGCGACGAACGGTTCCGCGACGCCCACATCCTGCTGTGCGACGCACTGATCCGCTTTCAGGACGAACACGGACTGTGGATGGACTTCATGCCCAACCACAAGGCAGAGGGATCGTTCCACCCGCGCTTCAACCTCTGGTACGCCGAGTCGCTGCTGGAGTGCTACGACCTGACGGGCGACCGACGCTACCTCGAAGCGGCGGCCCGCACCGCCCGCACCTACGCCGCGGCCCAGCGCCGGGACGGCACGATGTTCTACGACAACTACATCAACGGACGCCCGGCCGACAAGGGTTCGGTCTGCGGCTCGGAGGTGGCCCTGGCGGGCATCCTTTGGATGCGGCTCACAGGGTACGGATTCGACGAGTTCGCAGCCAACGTCGACCGCAGCGCCGACTGGCTCGTCAAGAACCGCTTCTCGACCGAGCACCCCGACCCCAACCTGCGCGGCGCCGTGGTCAACACGCGCATGCGCTTCCGCAAGGGAACGATGTGGATGACCCAGCGCGACGTCGGCACCTCGTTCGGCCTGCGTTTCCTCTCCGCCTATTTGCGACAACTCGAAAAATAACACCGCCATGACAATCTGTTTCCGCGTCGACAAGCTCGACGTCTGCATCTGCGACACCCGCGAAGAGATGGGCCGCGCCGCCTACGAACTCTACCGGAAGCGCGTCGAAAAACGACTCGACGAGCAGCCGCTCGTGCGGGCCGTCTACGCCGCCGCCCACTCCCAGGACGAATTTCTGCGCTGTCTGGCCGAAGACCGCACCATCGACTTCGCCCGCATCGACGCGTTCCACATGGACGAATACTTCGGTCTGGGCGAGGAGGCCCCGCAGAAGTTCGGCCGCTTCCTCTCCGAGCGGCTCTTCGCCCGCCAGCCATTCGCCCGCGTGAATCTGATCCGCTCCGAAGCGCCCGACATCGACGCCGAAGCCCGCCGCTACGAAGCCCTGCTGCGGCAGTGCCCGATCGACATCACGAGTCTGGGCATCGGCGAGAACGGCCACATCGCCTTCAACGACCCCCACGAAGCCGATTTCGACGATCCGCGCTGGGTGCGCCGCACGACGCTCGACGACACCTGCCGCCAGCAGCAGGTCAACGACGGCGAGTTCGCCTCGCTGGACCAGGTGCCCCGCAGCGCCTACACGCTCACCGTCCCGGCGCTCTTCTCCTCGCGCTCGCTGATCTGCATCGTCCCCAACGGCCGCAAGGCCGAAGCCGTGCGCCGCACGCTCACCGACACCATCTCCGAAGCCTGCCCCGCGTCGATCCTGCGCCTGCACGACGACGCCACCCTCTTCCTCGACCGCGAAGCCGCGGCGCTGCTCTGAACCCGAAAACACACTTAAAACTTCCCCACCATGAAACGAACTCTTCAACTGCTTCTTTTCGGACTCCTTCCGACGACCCTCTTCGCCCAGAGCGTCGGCAACCTCCGCGGCACCGTCCGCGACGCCAACGGCGACGCCCTGCCCGGCGCCTCGGTGATCGTGACGGGCTCGACGCTCGGCACGCCGACCGACATCAACGGCGCCTATCTGCTGCAAAACATCCCCGCAGGCCAGCAGAGCATCACGGTGCGCTACCTCGGCTACGAGGATCTGATCGCAACGCTCGACATCGAGGCCGGCCAGACGAAGATCTACGACGCCGTGCTCTCGAACCTCGCGCACGGCATCGAGCAGGTGACCGTCACGGCAATCATCGACGGCCAGCAGCGCGCCCTGAGCCAGCAGAAGATGGCCGACAACCAGATGCAGGTCATCTCAGCCGACCAGATCGGCCTCTTCCCCGACCTGAACGTAGCCGACGCCCTCAAGCGCGTGAGCGGCGTGACCTCCGACGGCGAGAGCATCTCGCTGCGCGGCACACCCGGCAACTTCACCAACATCAACATGAACGGCGAACAGTTGGTCGGCACGGGCGAGGGAGGCATGCGCACGCCGTCGCTGGTCTTCATCCCGTCCGACGTGCTGGCATCGATGGAGGTGCAGAAGACGCTGCTGCCGTCGAACGACGGCGATGCCATCGGCGGCGTCATCAACCTCCGGTCGAGCGAAGCGCGTTCGCTCCAGCCCCGCTTCAACGTGGAGGTCGGACCCGGATACAACTTCCTGCGCGACAAGATGATGTACAACGGCAAGGCGGGTTACGAGCAGCGTTTCCGGCCCACTGACAAGAACCCCTATGGCACGTTCGGCATCTCGGCCAAGTACAGCTACTTCAACTCCTGGTCGGGTTACGACCGCCTCGACGCCAACGCCTGGCTCGAAAACGACGTCGCCACCGGCGACGGCAGCGTCAAGCAGTACATGCCCACCGACTTCCGCTACCGCTACGTCGAGACCAACTCGGTGCGCCACGGCGGTTCGGTCGTGCTGGACTGGGCCCCGACGGTCAACACCAAGTTCGTGCTGCTGGGCAGCTTCAACTCCTACGACACGGAGTCCGACCGTCATCGCAACCGCAACCGCTTCCGCGGCTCGTTCTGGAGCCTGGCCGACGAGGAGGGCTTCGGGCCCAACGCCGTAGCCACGGACCGCGTGTCGCAGACGGTGCAGTACACCGACGTCGACGAGAAGACCACCAACTACAACCTCCAGCTCACCGGCGAAACCGTCGTCGGCAACTGGAAGATCGACGGGGCGGTCGGCTACACGGCCTCGAAAACCGTCTACGAAAGCATGGCCTACACCTTTTCGACGCCCGACTACCGCGCCAACGCCAAGGCGATCAACGGCACGGGCGACCCGGCCCTGCAATTCGCCAAGAAGACCCGCATCGGCTACGTGCCCGACGTAACGAGCCCCTACCTGACCCTGGACTACCTCCAGGAGGGATTGGGCGGCACGGACAACTACTGGATGACCGGCGTCGAGCAGTGGAACCACACCACCGAGGGCGAGAACATCACGGCACGCGCCAACGCTTCGTTCAACCACTTCATCGGCGGCAACTCCTCGACGCTCTCGTTCGGCGCCAAGGTCAAGATGCTGCACAACAACGGCTGGTCGCCCACCGACGGCGGCAACTTCTCCTACTCGCTGCCCAAGAACGCCCTGGGCGACGACGCGCTGGCCATGCGCAACTTCCTGAAGAGCGAGCTGCAGACCGACAGCTACCTCGACGGCCACATGCAGTACACTTACACACTCGACCCGGCCAAGCTGCACGCTTTCCGCCAGCAGCGTTTCGGCGACAAGATGAAAGAGGACAACAACACCGCCGAGGAGCAGAGCGACGCCTATTGGTTCGACGCCCGCGAGAATATCTGGGCCGCCTACGTCATGGAGAAGATCCAGCTGCGCAAGCTGATGATCCTGGCCGGCGCCCGCGTGGAGCACAACAAGGTGAAGTACAAGGCCAACGATATCTTCAGCTACGACGCCTCGGTCGACCTCGCCCAGTACCCCTCGGGGCAGCTGCCCGACGCCGAAGAGCCCGTCTACACGGCCTACCTGAAGACCCCGACGGCCGACTCGAAGAGCTACACCGAGATTCTGCCCAACCTCCAGTTCAAGTACGACCTGAACCCCTCGACGGTCTTCCGTCTGGCCTACACCACGGGCTATTCGCGTCCGAACGCCATCGACCTGGTGCCGAAGACCTCGCGCAACCTCAACGCAGGCGTCATCACCGTGGGTAACCCCGATCTGAAGGCCTCCTACTCGCACAACCTCGACATCATGGGCGAGCACTACCTGAAGAACGTGGGCCTGATCTCCGCCGGTTTCTTCTTCAAGAACATCGATCAGTTCCACTACCTCTCGCAGATGCCCCTGCCGACGGACAATCGCTACTACTACGACGATTCGCCCTACACCATGCTGCGCAAGCAGATGAACGGCAAGACGGCCACGGTCTACGGCGCCGAGGTGACGCTCAACAGCTCGCTGACGTTCCTGCCCGGCTTCCTCCGCAACCTCGTCTTCACGGGCAACTACACCTTCGTGCACTCCTCGGCCGAAGTCGAGCGCATGAGCGACGACGCTCCGGGCGAATCGGTCAAGGACAAGCTCCGCCTCCCCGGCCAGGCCGCACACACGGCCAACATCGCACTGGCCTACTCATGCAAGCGCTTCACGCTCCAGGCCTCGTACAACTACATCGGCGAGTACATCATGTCGCTGGGTGCCAACGCCGACATGGACGTCTGGCTCCAGGGCCGCTGGCAGCTCGACCTGAACGGCAGCGTCAAGCTCTGCAAGGGGCTGTCGTTCTACATCGAGGCGCAAAACGTACTCAACGACAAGAAATTCCAATACATGGGCAACTCCTCGCGCGTCTACGAGCTCCGCTACTCGGGAGCCACGGCCCGCTGCGGGTTCTCCTACAAGTTCTGACACCGGGCCGCCCCGCTCCGTCCGCGCAACGGGGCGGGCGGCCTATTTCCGACACCGCACCATGAAGATCCGCCGACTCCTTCTGCCGCTCCTCCTCGCCGCGCCCCTGTTCACCCGGGCCGACGCCCTGCACGACCGTGCCCTGGCGATGCTGCAACGGCTCAACGCCGCCGCTGCGCCCCACCTGTGCACCGACCCCGCCGACCCCGACCGCGGAGCGCTGCGGTGTCCGGGGTGCGGGCTCTACCACACACGGGCCGCCGAAGCGCTCTTCCCCTTCGCCGCGGAGTATGCGCTTACGGGCGACCGCACGCGCCTGAGGCAGGCCGTCGAACTGGGCGACTGGCTACTGCAGCAGCAGCGCGACGAGGGCGAATGGATCGAAACACCCGAGACCTGGACCGGCACCACGACCGATCAGCTGCTGATGCTGGCCCTGGCCTATCCGCTCGTCGAACCCGCGCTCACCGCTGCGCAGCGCACGCGCTGGATGCAGGGCATGGAGCGCGCCGCGGACTACCTCGTCCGCGTGATGGACAACCGCTTCGCGAGCATCAACTACTGCGCCACCACCGCGGCGACGCTCGCCGAGGTCCACCGGCTCCTGCCGAAAGCCGCCTACGCCGAGAAGGCGCGGAAGCTGGCCCGGATGATCGTCGCGAAGATGAACGCCGAATGGTTCATCGAGGGCGAAGGAGGACGCGAGGGGGCCTACAAGTACGGTGTCGACATCGGCTATAACCTCGAAATGTCGCTCTGGGGAGTGGGCCGATACGCACAGATTACGGGCGACACGCTCGTCGCGGAGGCCGTGCGCCGCAGCGCCGAACAACACCTCTGGTTCATCTACCCCGACGGAATGCTCGACGCTTCGGCAGGCATCCGGTCGAACAAATGGACCCTCTGGGGCAGCGGCACCAGCGACGGCTGCCACCCGCTCTGCGCCCTGCTGTGCGACCGCAATCCGGCATTCGCCGAGGCTGCCCTGCGCAACATCGGCTGCCTCGAACGCAGCTTCACCGCCTCCGGCCTGCTGGGTCCGGGTCCCGACTACGACCGGATCAAACAGACCCCGCCCTGCATCTATCCCACCTTCACCAAGGCCAAGAGCCTGGCGATGCTGCTGCTATGGAGCCCTTCGGAGACGACGGCCGCAGCGCTCCCCACCGACTGCGACACCTGCCGCCGGTTCCGGACGCTCGGCACGACCGTCGTGCGCCGCGGCCCCTTCTGCGGCACCGTCTCGGCCTACGGCTACAAGGCGCGCGAAGGCGCCGCCTCGAAATACATGCACCGTCCGGCAGGCGGCGCGCTCACGGCGCTCTGGATCGAGGGCTTCGGCCTGCTGCAAGCCTCGTCGCAGACCGAGTACCGTCGCTGGGAGCCGATGAGCTTCCCGCAGATGCCCGACGTGCGTCCGCTCACGCCGCGCATCGAGTGCGGAGCGCACACCGACCTGTACGAATACGACGCCTGGTCCGAAACGACCGAGACCCCCGACGCCGTGCAGTGCGCGGCGGGCGGCCTGCTGCGCGACCGCGACGGCCGGCCGTGCGGCATCGGCTACGTGCGGAGCCACCGCTTCGAGCGCACCCGGCTGGTCAAGGAGTACGACATCCTGCACCACACTTCCGACGACACCGTGCGGATCGTCGAACCGCTCCTGCTGCTCGGCGACACCCGCATCGAACGCCTCGACGAGCGTAGCCTGCGGATCGTCCGCCCGGGCCGCAGCGTCGTAATGCACCTCGCGGGCGACGCCGCAGCACTGCGGATCGACTCGCTCGCCGCGCCGCTCCACCAGTCGATCTACCCGGCCCTCATCGCCCTGCCGATCGTCGTCGAGGTTCCCGTGCGGGAGCCCCTGCGCCGCCAACGGGTGACCGTCACTTTCGAAACCGACACCGAATCATGAAAAGACTTCTGATACTCTGCGCGCTGCTCGCAGCAGCCGCACGACCTGCCGCTGCCGGAGGGTGGAGGCAGATGCGACGCATCGAGAAACGGATCGTCGCCCCCGCATTCCCCGACGCGGAGTTCTCCGTGCGCGACTTCGGAGCTGCCGGCGACGGCCGCAGCGACGACCGTCCGGCGATTCTCGCCGCTATCGACCGATGCGCCGATGCCGGCGGCGGACACGTCGTCCTGCCCGCAGGCCGCTACTTCAGCAAAGGTCCCGTAGTGCTGAAAAGCAACGTCGACCTCCGCCTCGAAGAGGGCGCCGTGCTCTTCTTCAGCTCCGACGCGAACGACTACCTGCCCGCCGTCCTCACCCGCTGGGAGGGGACCGAACTCTTCAACTACTCGCCCCTGATCTACGCCCGGGGAGCGAAGAACATCGCCGTAACGGGCCGCGGCACGATCGACGGCCGGGGTTCGGAGAACTTCGCCGCATGGAAACCCCGCCAGAAAGAGGACCAGCACCGCCTGCGGGCCCAGGGTTCGGCCGGCACACCCCTCTGGGAGCGGCTCTACGGCGCAGGACACTACCTGCGTCCGGCGCTGCTCGAACCCGTGCTGTGCGACGGCGTGCTGATCGAAGGGGTCCGTCTGGTCGACGCACCGTTCTGGACCATCCATCCCCTGTCGTGCAGCAACGTCATCGTGCGCGACGTCACGGTCGACAGCACCAACCTCAACAACGACGGCTGCGACCCCGAATCGTGCCGCGACGTGCTGATCGAGGGGTGCTTCTTCCACACGGGCGACGACGGCATCGCCATCAAGTCGGGCCGCGACGCCGATGCCTGGCGCGCCGGCCAGCCCACCGAGAACGTCATCATCCGCCGCTGCACGTTCGACACGCAGATCAACGGGCTCTGCATCGGCAGCGAGGTTTCGGGCGGCGTGCGCAACGTCTTCGTCGAGGACATCCGCATCGTCCACGCCAGCAACGGCCTCTACTTCAAATCGAACCTCGACCGCGGCGGCTGCATCGAGGGGATCCGCATCCGCCGCGTCGATGCGGATCGCGTCTCGAAGGCGCTCGTCAAGTTCGAACCCGACTACAAGTCAGAGAGCCGGGACAACCGCCCCACGCGCTTCCGCGACTTCCGCATCGAGCGCATCCGGGCCCGCCGGGTCGAGGGATGCGGCATCGACATCGGCGGCTTCGAGCAGCTCCCGGTCCGCGATGTCGAGATCCGCGACCTAAGCATCGACAGTGCCGCCACGCCCCTGCGCATCCGCCATACCGAAAACCTGATACTGAAGCGAGTCTCGATCGACGGCACCCGCTACGACACAAAACTCCGATAACATGATTTCGAAACACATCACCTGCGCCTTTCTCTACACCATCACCCGCTACGGCTACCCGCCCGCGGCCGAACGGACCACCCGCTACCTCGACGAGATGGCAGCCCTCGGCTTCACCTCCGTCGAACTGGAGGGAATCGGGGGCGAACACCTCGGCGAAGTGACCCGCCGGCGCAGCGAGATCCGCCGGGCGCTCGAATCGAACGGCCTCTCGCTGCCCGTCTTCTGCACCGTACTGCCCCGCCTGGGATCGGTGCAGGCCACCCTGCGCGACGAAGCACTGGAACTCTTCCGCCGAGGCTGCGACACGGCCGCCTTCCTCGGAGCCGGCGGCGTGCTGGACAACGGACCGCTGGTTCCCTACGCCTTCCCGGCCGACCTGCCCGTTTCGCGCCACTACGAACCCGAACTGCTCCGACGCATCGGCCTGCCCGCCGGTTTCGACTGGGCCTGCTACCGCGACGATCTGGTCGAGACGCTGCGGCGCGCCTGCGACACGGCCGCAGAGTTCGGACTCAAATACTACCTCCACCCCTGCTGCGGATCGCTAACCGAAACCACCGACGGCTACCTGTGGCTGAGCCGGGCCGTGGGGCGCGGCAACCTGCGCTTCAACTTCGATGTCGCCAATCAGTTCTACCTGCGCGAGAACCTCCCGCTCGGACTGCGCAAGCTGGCCGGCGAGATCGACTACATCCACGTTTCGGACAACCGCGGCACGCAGGTCGAGCACCTGGCCGTGGGCGACGGAGCGATCGACTGGGAGCTCCTCTTCGCCACGCTCGCCGACATCGGCTTCGACGGCCAGCTGGCGATCGACGTCGGCGGAGCCGAAACCGACCTCGACGATCTGGACAGCGCCTACCTCCGTTCGGCGAGCCGCCTCGAAGCGGCGATCGCCGCCCACCGTCTTTTCGAACCGTAGCCATGCGACACCTGCTTCTCCTCACGGCCCTGCTCGCCGCAACGACCGTCCGCGGGGCCCTGCCGGTCATCCCGGCACCGAAATCGGTCGTCGAAGGGGCTGTCCGGCCCTCCGTCCGCTTCTCCGCCCTGCACTTCTCGGGGTCCGCGGAGCAAGCCCCCTATGCGGCGGTCCTCGACGAAATCGAAGCACTCGCCGACACGGCCGCCGCACGGCCGCTCGTCGTGGAACTCGTCGTCGCGGAGCGCGCTGCGAAAGAGCACCTGAGGCGCTACGTCCCCGAAGCCGGCCACGAGGTCCTGCACCGGGATCTCTACGGCCTCCGCCTCACGGGCGACACGGCCCGGCTGGTCGCGGCGACCGAAGCGGGCGGACACTGCGCCCTGCAAACGCTCAAGCAGCTCCTGCGAGCCGGATATGCCCGCGAGACGGTCGTCACCGACTGGTGCGACCTCCGGCAGCGCATCTTCATGGACGACATCAGCCGGGGCGCCGTGCCGACGCCCGAACAGCTGCGGCGCCAGATCCGCTACCTCGCCGAGCTGAAGTACAACGCCGCGATGTATTACATCGAACACGTCGTCCGCACGGAGAGCCACCCCGACTTCGCCCCGGCCGACGGTTCGCTGACCCTCGACGAGATCCGCGACCTGGGCCGCTATGCCGCCTCCTACGGCATCGAGCTGATCGGTAATTTCCAGAGCTTCGGCCACTTCGAAAACATCCTCGCGCACGAGCGCTACCGTCCCCTGGGGGATACCGAAACGATGATCTCGACCACCGATCCCCGGGCCCGGAAGTTCCTCTCGGAGGTGCTGGGCGAGCTGTGCGACGCCTTCCCCTCGGCGCAGTTCAACGTCAACTGCGACGAGACGTGGGACATCGGCAACGGCCGCTCGCGCGAACGGGTCCGGCAGGTGGGGCGCGAACGCTTCTACGCCGATCACATCCGCTTCCTGCGCGATGAGCTCCGCCGCCGCGGCAAGCGGACGATGATGTGGAGCGACATGGTGCTCAAATACCCCCGACTGCTCGACCTCCTGCCGCGCGACATCGTGCTGCTCACCTGGAACTACGACGCCCGCGACGACTTCTCGGCCTGGCTCGACCCGCTTCGCGGCCGGGAGTTTCTGGTCTGCCCGGGCGTGCACAGCTCCGGACGCATGGTCCCCGACATGCGGGCCGCCGAAGGCAACCGCCGCTTCATCGCCCAGGGATACGCCGCCGGAGCCCGCGGCGCGCTGCTCACCTCGTGGGACGAGGGGGCGCTGCACTGCTACCATCACCTCTGCTACGGCATCGCCCAGGCCGCCGAAACGATGTGGGACACCCGCCGCACGCAGGTCGACGACGACTTCCGCGCGCGCTACGAAACCCTGCGCTTCGGGGCCCCGAACGGCTTCACGAAGCTCTGCGACGCGATGATGCGGCTGGGCGACCTGCCGATGCTCAGCGGCATGAACGACCGCATCTACTACCAGCGCTTCACGCCGCAGCCGGGACGTCCGCTCACCGTAGACCTCGCACAGCTCCGGACCGCCGACTCGATCGCCCGGGCATGCAGCGGGGCATTCGACGAATGCCCCGCAACCTCCGCCCGCGCGGAGATCGATGCCTGGCACTATGCCGCCGACAGCTACCGGCTGATCGCCGGATCGCGCCTGCGCATGGCCCGCATCGCCGAACTTTACGCCGGCGGCACGCGCGAAGGGCTCGCCGAAGCCGTGGCCCACTGCGACACACTGCAACAGCTCACAGCCTCGCTTCGGGCCGACTTCTCGCGGCTGTGGCTCTACGAAAACCGACACCACTCCTACGACCGGGGAATCCGGACCTACCGGGAGAAAGCCGCCGAGATCGAACGCGTCCGCGACATCCTGGCCGACGCCCTGCGACGCCTCGACAGCCGGCAGCCGCTCCCGACGCCCGCCGAGGCGGGGCTCGAAGTTCGCGACCGGCAGAACGGCTACATGTGTTTCTGGCTGACGACGGGTCCTTTCACGGGCTGCGAGCCCGATGCCGATCCGGAGGGAGTGCGGAGCTCCGTGCCGACCCCGGGGCTGAAATTCGTCGCCGACGGCCGCGAATACAAGTGGACCAAAACCGAGAGTTTCGACGGCCTGACCATGGACGGCAACCGTTTCTACACCTCGGGCGGCGACGCTACGATGTATGCCTGGGCGCTGCTCACGAGCCCGGACGAACGCGAGGTCGACCTGCTCGTAGGCTACGCGGGCCGGCTGACGCTCTGCTGCAACGGCGAGCCGGTCTACGCCGGCCCCGTCGAAAACGCCTACGCCCCCGACAGCCACCGCATCCGCCTGCGGCTGCGGGCCGGCGAAAACCATCTGCTCGTCAAACTGCGGCAGGAGGTCCCCGAATGGATGTTCTCGTGCATCGTCGAGGGGGCCGTCGTCTCATCGCGCAAACACAAATACACCATCGACTGACATGAAACCCATCCGTCTCCTACTTCTGTGCGTCGCCCTGCTGACCGCGGCGACGAGCCGCGCGCAGCGCGTGAAAACGACCGTCAACGACGCCTGGCGCTTCGCCATGCAGCAGGCGCCCGCATCGGCCGCCGACTTCGACGATTCGGCCTGGAGCATCGTCTCCGTGCCCCACACATGGAACGCCCTGGATACCGACGACGAGATCCCCGGCTACGCCCGCGGCAAAGGGTGGTACCGCCGCCGGGTGAAGATCGACGACCTGTGGCCCGGACAGCGGATCTACATCCACTTCGAAGGGGCGAACCAGCGGACGACGCTCTACGTCAACGGCCGGCAGGCGGGCAGCCACACGGGCGGATACACCGCCTTCGCATTCGACATCACCGATCTGGTGCGTGTCGGCGACAACCTCTTCGCCGTGGAGGTGGACAACTCCCACGACCCCGACATCCCGCCCCTCTCGGCCGACTATACGTTCTACGGCGGCATCTACCGCGACATCTGTCTGATCTACACGCCGCCGACCCACATCGCCGTCACGCACTACGCCACGCAGGGAGTCTACGTCCGCACCGAACGGATCGAGCGGGGGCAGGCCCGGATCGCAGTCCGAACGATGCTCTCCAACAGAGGACCGAAGGCGGCGAAAGGGGTCGTCGAGCACCGGATCGCCGACCGCGAAGGCCGCATCGTGGCCCGCGCCTCGCAACGCGTGACGATCGCCGCCGATGCCGAGGCGCAACCCTGCGACATGCAGCTGGAGATCGACGGCGCCGAGCGTTGGGACGTCGCGAATCCCGCACTGTACAAGGTATACACCCGGCTGACGGCCGACGGCTCGTGCGACGAGGTGACCTCGCCCCTGGGCATCCGCACCATCCGCTTCGACCCCGACCGGGGCTTCTTCCTCAACGACCGGCACGTGAAGCTCGTCGGCACCAACCGCCACCAGGACTACCTGCTCCGGGGCAATGCCCTGAGCGACGAGATGCACGAGCGCGACGTGCGGCTGCTGCACGAAATGGGCGGCAATTTCCTGCGCGTATCGCACTATCCGCAGGATCCCGTGGTGATGGAGATGTGCGACAAGGCGGGCATCGTCACCTCGGTGGAGATTCCGGTCATCAACGCCATCACGCGCAGCGACGCCTTCCGCGAGAACTGCCGGCAGATGGCCGTCGAGATGATCTGGCAGAACTACAACCACCCCTCGGTGGCGATCTGGGCCTACATGAACGAAGTGCTGCTCTGGCCGCCCTACGACCCCGAAGACGCCGACGACAAGGCCGACTACTACCGCTGGCTCCACGACATCGCCCGAACGCTCGAAGAGACCATCCGCACCACCGACCCTACGCGCTACACCATGCTGCCGTGCCACTCGGCCCACGAATCCTACGTCGAGTCGGGCATCGCCGCGCTGCCGCAGCTTCTGGGCTTCAACATCTACGACGGCTGGTACCGCGAGACTTTCGCCTACTTCGGCAAACGGCTCGATATGCTGCATGCGCTCTTCCCGCAGCAGACGCTCGTCGTGAGCGAATACGGCGCCGACGTCGATCCGCGCATCCACAGCTTCTCGCCCGAACGCTACGACTTCTCGTGCGAATACGGCAACCTCTACCACGAGAGCTACCTGCCGGAGATCCTCGACCGCGACTTCGTGGCGGCATCGAGCATCTGGAACCTCAACGACTTCTACTCCGAAGGCCGCGGCGAGGCCGTGCCGCACGTCAACAACAAGGGAGTCACGGGGCTCGACCGAACCCCCAAGGACAGCTATCACCTCTACCGGGCCTACCTCTCTCCGCACCCGGTGCTGCACATCTGCACGAGCCGCTGGCAACAGCGCGGCGGACGCCCCGAGCAGCGCATGAAGCTCTACACCAACGCCCCGGAGGTCGAAATCGAGGTCAACGGCACACCGATCGGCACCTTTCCGGTCCGCGACCGCCGGGCGGAGTTCGACGTCGTGCTGCGCCCCGGCGAGAACCGCATCGCGGCACGGGGCGAGGTCGGCGGCGAGCGCATCGAGGCGCTCTACACGTGCCGCTATCGCGACCCGGACGACTGCTCGTTCGAGGGCTACTCGTCGCTCAACGTGCTGCTGGGTACCGACCGGCTCTTCGAAGACCCCGTATCGGAGACGCTCTGGGTGGCCGAACAGCCCTATCGTCCGGGATCGTGGGGCTATGTGGGAGGTAAAATCTACCGCACGCTGATCCGCCGCGGTTCGGTGCCGGCCTCCGACTCCGAGATCCTCGGCACGGACAACGACCCGGTCTATCAGACCCGTCGCGAGGGAATCGAGGAGTTTCGCGCCGACGTTCCCGACGGCTCCTACTCGATCTACCTCCACTTCGCCGAGCTCAACACCCTGGAGCCGCGGCCGGGCCTTGTCTACAACCTGGGAAACGACCCCCTGCACCGCCCGCTCGCACCCCGCGTCTTCGACATCGAGATCAACGGCCGCAAGGTGGCCGACGCCGTGAACATCGCCGAAGAGTACGGCGTGCTGCGGGCCGTATGCCGCAAATTCGAGGTGACGGTGAGCGACGGGACCGGACTGCGCATCCGCTTCCTACCCGTCGAGGGCGAGCCGGCCCTGAATGCCGTGCGGATCTACCGCAACTTCTGACCGGGCCGGCCTCAACGCAGCGGGATGGCCATGTTCCACGAACGGGTGGCGTTCTCGAAGCCGCCGGGACCGTCCATCGTGGCGAAGAAGATACAGCGCGGAACGCCCTGCTCGAAGTAGATGAACGGACGTTCGAGCTGCCCCTGGCGGCCGGAGCTGCCGTCGTCCCAGCGCACCGTCAGCGAGTAGGCCTGCGGCCGGTCGTCGACCCGCCAGTGCGTGCCGTCCTCCGAGTGCGCGAGCACGCCGCCTCCGCGCTCGCCCGTATACTTGGCGACATGATCCTTGAAGACGATGTGGTAGCCCCGCTCGTCGCGCCACAGGAAGGGATCTTCGGCCTCGCCCTGCCCCTTGACCTGGAAGATCGGCTGCCCGCCGTTCCCGACGGTGTAGGGGCCGTAGATGCTCGGCGCATGGGCGATGCCGAGCGCCATGGAGGAGTACTCGCCGTCGCGCAGATGCGACCTTCCCTTGAAGAGCATCGTCACGGAGCCGTCCTCCTCGACGACGGGCGAGGGATTCGACGCCAGGAAGCTGTAAAAGGTCCCGGGACGGGTCGTCATCAGCGGCTCGTCGAAGCGCTGCCAGGGCCCGTAGGGCGTATCCGACACGGCCAGTCCGATGCGCTTGTTCGACCGGGCCACGAGGCACCACGGGCTCTCCAGCGTCAATTCGTCATAAGTCGGATCGACGAAAGGGTGCGTCGACCCCATGTAGATCAGAAAATACTTGCCGTCGTGCCGCAGGATGCGCGGATTATGGGTCGAGCGGCCGTCCCAGTACTCGGCGCCGCGGGCCGGCAGGGCGACCTCGCTGAAGCGGTAGGGGCCCGTCAGATGCTCCGACACGGCGTGCACGATCTCCGAGGCGACCATCCACCCCGGATGGAACGGCAGCGTCTTCGGGAAGCGCGACACGTAGAGGTGGTAGAGGCCCTCGTCGTCCCGGACGACCGAACTGCCCCACACCCAATAGTCGGGCTCCTCGTAAACCGGTGTGCGCCGGGCGGGAGCCAGGCGGTCGAAGATTTCGTTTCCGGCAGCCGGGACATCGGCTCCCGGCCCCTCAAGACGCTGCGCAAGGGCGGGCGAGAGGGCGGCCAGCGTCACGAGAGTGACAGCAATACGTTTCGCGAACATAGGTTTCATCGTTTGATTCGAAGCACAAAGATCGGTTTTTCCATTCGTATTCGTATGTCCGATTCGTCCGGAAAAGGTGGCGCCGGCATCCGCACCTCCCCGGCCGGCGCTACTCCGGCTGTTTGCGGTATCGCTGCGGGATGATGCCGTAGCGCTCCTTGAAGTTCTTGCTGAACTGGCGCGGCGACGAGAAGCCCATCCGGGCCGAGATTTCGGCGATCGAGAGCTCCGGGTGCTCCTTCAGCAGGAGGGCGGCCCGCCCGAGGCGCATCTTGAGCAGGAACTCGGAGGGCGTATCGCCCGTGATGCGCTTCAGCACGGTGAAGAACTTCGTGCGCGACATGTAGAGCTCGCCCACCAGCTTGTCGACGTTGAACTCCGAATCGTCCAGATGCCGCTCGACGATCTGCGTCACGCGGGTCATGAACTTCTTGTCGGCCGGATTGGAGGGGTGCACCTTCGGCCGCCTCTGCGGATACTTCCCGAACTTCTCCTGAAGCACCATGCGATTGTTGACCAGGTTGTTGCACCGCACGATCAGCGCGTCGACCCCGAACGGTTTGGTCACGTAATCGTCCGCCCCCATCCGCAACCCCTCCAGGTTGTACTCCGCGGCCGTGCGGGCCGTGAGCAGCACGACGGGCAGGTGGCACATGTTCGGATTCTCCTTGATGCGCTTGCAGAGCTCCGTGCCCGACAGACGGGGCATCACGACGTCGCTCAGCACCAGCGCGGGCAGCGGCGCCGAGGTCAGCCGCTCCCAGGCCTCCTGTCCGTCGGCGGCCGTCGACACGGCATAAAACGGCGCGAAGGCCTTCTCCAGCATCTCGCGCAGCGCATCGTTGTCCTCGACGATGAGTATTTCCGGAGCGGCCGGCGGCGCCTCGGATACCTCGGAGGCCCCGGGCTCCGCCTTGCCGACCGGCACCTCGACGATCCGGGGGATCTCGGCGACCGGCGGTTCGGCCGGTGCGGTCTCGGACTCCGACTCGGAATCGGCGATCCGACTCGCCTCGAAGTGGGCTTTTCCGCGCTTCAGCCGAACGCAGAACGTCGCCCCCTCGCCCGGCTCGCTGTACACATCGATCGTCCCGTGGTGCAGTTCGACGATCTCCCGCGTCAGCGCCAGCCCGATCCCCGAACCGGCATAGGGCGCCGAATCCGTCCCGTCGGTCTGATAGAACCGGTCGAAGATCCGGGCGAGCTCCTCGGGAGCGATTCCCCGTCCCGTATCGGAGACCTCGACGATCGCCTCGCCGTTGCCCTTGTGGACCGACACGGTCACCGACCCGCCCTCCGGCGTATACTTGAGCGCATTGGATATCAGATTGTTCAGCACCTTACGCAACTGCTTGGGATCGAACCACAGCGGCAGGGTATCGACGCTCTTCCGAAACCGGAGCGAAACCTTCCGCAAAGCGGCGAAGTCGGCGAAACGCTGCGTATTCGCCTGCACGAACGCCGGAAAATCCTGCTCGACGGCCCGAATCGTCGTATACCCCTGCTCCAGCTTGCGGAAATCGAGCAGCTCCGTAATCAGTTCGCGCAGCTGGAGGCAGTTGCGGTAGACGCTCGCGATCTTGTTGTGAATCTCCGGCGCGAACTGATGCGCCCGGAAGAGCAGCTCCATCTGCCCGATGATCAGCGTCAGCGGCGTGCGGAACTCGTGGGAGATGTTGGTGAAAAAGCGCAGCTTGGCCTGATTCAGCCGCTCGATGTCTTCGCTGCGCTTCTGTTCGTACTTGAGCGACTCCTGCAACTTGATGCGGTTGCGATACATGACGACGAGCCATCCGGCCACGACGCAGAGCAGCACCGCGCAGAGCAGCCGGGCTGCCACCGTGCGGTACCACGGCGGCAGGATGACGATCCGCAGCCGGCTCTCCGGGATCTTCGGATTCCCGCTCCGCACGCGGAGAGTGTAGGTCCCGGCGTCGAGATTGGTGTAGGTGATCGTATAGCTTCCGTAGAGCGCCGTCCAGGATTCGGAGAACCCCTCCAGAAAGTACTCCAAATGCTCCCGGTTGGCCGGAAGGTAGTTCGTGGCGGCATATTCGATGCTGAACATCGCCTGCTTCGGTCCGAGCTTCAGGCAGTCGACGAATCCGAGCTCCTCGTCGAGAATCCCGCTTCCGTCGCCAGGGGCGATCTCCCGGCCGTTCACGAAGAGCCGGAACGGCACGACGGAATAGCTCTGAGGCCGGGGCACGAGATCCTCCTCGCGGAACGAAAGCATGCCGTCGACACCCCCGAGGAAGACCTCGCCGTCGCACGTGACGCAGGCGGCCCGTTCGTTGAAACCCCGGAGCGGAATGCCGCTCTCCCGGTCGTAATTGACGAACCGGCCGCTGCCGCAGTCGAGGATGGAGAAGCCCTCGTCCGTCGTGAAGAGGATGCGGTCGGCCGAGAGTTCGCGGGCGTCGTAGACACAGTTGCTGCCCAGGCCGTTCTTCCGCCGGTCGAAGTTGACGAAGAGCTCGCGCTGCGGATCGTAGCAGTCGATCCCGTTGTCGTCGCAGCAGAGCCAGATGCGCCGGCTGCTGTCCTCGTAGATGCTGTTGACGCTGTTGCTGCCGATGCCGCCCTTGCGGTCGGGGTTATACTGATAGCAGGTCAGCCGATCGTTCTCCAGGTCGTAGGTATAGGTTCCGTTGCCGCCGCAGATCCAAAGCACGCCCCGGTGATCGATGAGCAGCCCCTTGCTGTAACCGACGGAGTGCCCGGTCTCCTCCGAGACGAGCGGCTCGGCCCGTTCGCGCTCGGGATCGAACAGACAGATCCCGACATCGGTCGACAGGATGATCCGGTCGCGCCAGGGGATCAGATAGGTGACGATATCCGAAAGGATCGAGGCGGGGTCGTCGGCATCGTGCCGATAGACCCTAAAACGCTTCGTGGCGAGGTCCATCCGGTAGAGTCCGCCGAGATTCGTACCGACCCACAACGCCCGGCGGGAGGCATCGAACCAAAGCGCTTTGACGCCGGCCGTGTGGCTCCCCGCAGCGACCTCGGGACGATAACGCTCGAACGTGCGGGTCGTCGTATCGTAGCGGTTGATCCACCCCTCCTCGTCGCCGATCCACAGATTGCGGGCATCGTCCTCGACGATCGGCCCTACGGGCGAAAATCCCGCGTCGGGGTGTATTTCGCCGTAATAGCGCCACATCCGGGCCGTGGGGTTGAAACAGTCGAGCCCGCCGAAATAGCTGCCCACCCAGACCGTTCCCTGCGTGTCGCAGAGCAGACTCCACACCGACGAGCCGCTGAAGGCCGACGCGCGGTCGCGATAGACCGTAAAACTCGCCGTCTCGGGATTGTAGCGGTTCAGTCCGTTGGACGTTCCGACCCAGATGCCGCCCTGCGCATCCTCCGTGCAGCACCGCACGAAATCGGACGAAAGCGTCCCGGGCACTCCTGCCCGGTGCCGGAACGAGGTGACCTGCTCGCCGTCGAGCAGAAACAGCCCGTCTTCGCGGCTGCATATCCAGAAGCGGCCGCGGGAGTCGCGGAAGATGGAGACGACCGTGATCCGGGGAATGATCTGCGTCTGCCGGCCGGTGCGCTCCAGCCGGCAAAGCCCCTGCCCGAGCGTCCCGACCAGCATGGCCTCGTCGGTCACCGCGAGCGCCGTGAGCATCTTCTTGTCCGGAAAGCGGTGGTAGAGCCGGAAAGTCTCGCCGTCGAACCGCCAGATCTCGTTGTCCGTGGCGGCATAGAGCCCCGACGCATAGCAAATCGCCCGGACGGAGTTCTCGAAGATGGTCCTGAACTCGCTGCGCCGGATGTCGAAAGCCGAGATCCCCTTGCTCGACTTGAAGTAGATCTCGCCGGCGCCGTTGCCTGCGATCTGGGTGATGTTGTCGTGATGCAGCCGGTTGTCCGTATCCTTGTCGTACTTGTACTGTTTCAGGTCGTGACCGTTGTAGAGGTTCACGCCGTGGCGGGTTCCGATCCAGATGAATCCGCGCTCGTCCTGCCAGAGCGCCATCACGGCATTGTCGGAGAGGCGCTCGCGGGTCGGAAGCGCACGGAACACGATCTCCTGCGGGCAGACGACCGCCGGCAGCAGCAGCCAAAGTGCGATCAGAATCTTTTTCGGGTTCATAGCATTCGGGAAAATCGGGGTTGCGTACAAATATAGGAAAAACCGAGCGGACGAAGTGTGTTTTCCGTTTTTCAAATAGGTCGTTTTCGTACATTTTCTCCGGGCGGCGCGACATGAATCCCGCGTACAGCCATTATGTACGGAACACGACCGTTCGTTTTCAGACGATCGCTACATTTGCACGACAACAAAGCCGGTTTCGGCATGTCGACGGCATCCGCGACCGGCACACCACCAAAACTACGTTTTCTATGCAAAAAAAGAGACTCTCGAAAAGAGGTGTCGGACTGTTGCTGTGGGCGCTCTGCCTCTGTCCGACGCTGTTCGCCCAGATCCCGGTCACGGGTCGGGTAACGGATTCCGACCGGAATCCGATCGTCGGAGCCAACGTGCTCGTGAAAGGCTCCTCAACGGGCACCTCGACCGACGCCCGGGGCAGCTTCCGGATCGAAGTACCCTCCGGGTCGTCGGTACTGGTATGCTCGTTCCTGGGCTACGCAACGAAAGAGGTTACCGTGGGCACGCGCACGGAGCTGGAGATCGAGCTGCAGAACGACGGCATCCTGCTGGACGAAGTGGTCGCCGTCGGCTACGCCTCGATGCGCAAGAGCGACCTGACCGGCTCGATCGCCAAGGTCGACATGGGCGAGCTGACCAAGACCCAGGTACTCTCGTTCGACCAGGCGCTGGGCGGCCGCGTCGCAGGCGTGCAGGTCGTCTCGGGCGACGGCCGCCCGGGAGAGACGGCCAACATCGTCATCCGGGGCAGCAACAGCATCTCCGACGAGACGGACGGCAGTCCGCTCTACGTCATCGACGGATTCGCCACCGAGGACGCCAACCCCGCGTCGATCAATCCCAACGACATCGAATCCATCGACGTGCTGAAAGACGCCTCGGCGACCGCCATCTACGGCGCCCGGGGCGCCAACGGCGTCATCATCATCACGACCAAACGAGGCGTCGAAAGCGCTCCGCGCGTCTCCTACGACGGCTACTTCTCGTGGCAGACCAAGCCCAAATTCCTGCGTCTGCTCTCGGGCTACGAGTTCGTGAACTACCAGACCGAGGTGCAGACGGCCAGCCAGATGGCCGATACCTACTTCCGCTACGACGAAGCGCTGGGCCGCAACCGCGTACTGGCGGACTACGCCGGCTACCCCACTTCCGACTGGCAGGAGTACATCTTCCGGGGAGCGCCGATGACGAGCCACCACGTCTCGCTGACCGGCGGCAGCAAGACGACGAAGTACAACGCCAGCGTCTCCTACTTCGACCAGCAGGGCATCATCATCAAATCCTCCTACGAGAGTCTGAAGGCGCGTCTGGCCCTCGACCAGCAGATCTCGAAACGCATCAAGGCGGGCATGACGGTCAACTATGCGCACAACACCTCCCGGGGTTCGGCCCCCTCGCAGGGCGGCGGCAGCTCGAACCAGTATTTCCTCTATCAGGTGCTGGCCTACGCCCCGGTGGCCTATACGGATGCCGAAACGATGGAGTCGGAGCTCGTGGGCAACGATCCCAACTACCCCTACAACCCGGCCAAGACGATCGAGAACCAGTACTCCCGACTCCTGACCCGGCAGCTCTCGGCCAACGCCTACCTGAACTACGACCTGGCCAAGCACCTCCAGTTCCGCGCCACGTTCGCATACAGCTGGCGCACGGACCGCTCGCAGAGCTACAACAGCGCCGACACCTACCTGGGCGACCCGCGCTATCAGGCCCGCCGTTCGAACGGCAGCTTCTCCTACCGGGAGCAGAGCGGCTGGACGAACGAATACACGCTGACCTACCGCCGGAAGTTCGGCGACCACAACCTCACGGCCCTGATCGGCGCGTCGCTCAACAGCAAGAACATCTCCGTGCTGGGCGCCAGCGCCGCGATGGTTCCCTGGGACGCTCTGGGCTTCTGGGGCATCTCCAGCGGCACGCCGGACAACATCACCTCGACGAACTTCGACGACCGCATCGCCTCCGGCTTCGCCCGGGTGAACTACGACTGGAAGTCGCGCTACCTGCTCACGGCGACCGTCCGCGCCGACGGCACCTCCCGCTTCCCCTACCACCGGTGGGGCTACTTCCCCTCGGCGGCCTTCGCCTGGCGCCTGACGGAGGAGAACTTCCTGAAGGGAGCGCGCAGCTGGCTCTCGAATCTCAAGCTGCGAGCCGGCTGGGGCGCCACGGGCAACTGCAACACCTATAAATACTACCCGTCGCAGCAGCTCTACAAAGGCGACCAGAACTATGCGTTCAACAACTCGATGGAGAACCCGGCCATCTACTTCTCGCAGATGGCCAACAAGGACATGAAGTGGGAGACGACGTTCCAGACGAACATCGGTCTGGACCTGGGGCTCTTCGGCAACCGACTCGCCGTCGAGGCCGACATCTACGAGAAGCATACGAAGGATCTGCTCCTCGACGCGCAGGTTCCGCCCTCGCTCGGCTTCGCAACCGTACAGCAGAACATCGGCAGCATCCGCAACCGCGGTCTGGAGCTGACCCTCAACACGGTGAACCTCACCGGCGGCAACAAACGGCTGAAGTGGACGTCGAGCTTCAACATCTCGTTCAACCGGAGCATCGTCACGGCGCTGTCGGGCGACCAGGACTTCTGGATCTCCGGCATCCGCTACCCGACGATCGACAACCTCTACATCGCCCGCATCGGCCACCCGATCTCCGAGATGTACGGCTACGTCTACGACGGCGTATACCAATACTCCGACTTCAACGAGGTGTCGCCCGGAGTGTTCGTACTCAAGGAGGGAATCCCCAACAACACGAAGCCGCGGTCGGCGATCCGGCCCGGCGACCCGAAGCTGCGGGACATCAACGGCGACGGCCAGGTGACGCCCGAAGACCGGACCGTCATCGGCCACGGCCTGCCGATCCACACGGGCGGCTTCACGAACAACTTCCAGTGGCGCGGCTTCGACCTGAGCATCTTCTTCCAGTGGTCCTACGGCAACGACGTGATCAACTACAACCGGCAGCAGCTCGAAAACATGTCCCATCGCAACTCCAACCGCCTGGCGACGGCGCTCGACCACTGGACACCGCGCGTGGAGAACGGCGACGGCACCTTCACCGAAGGCAACTACACGAACTATCTGTGGCGCGTCAACGGCGACCTGACGGGCGTCAGCACCAGCCGCGTGGTGGAAGACGCCTCCTACCTGCGTCTGAAGAACCTCCAGTTGGGCTACAGCATCCCGACACGCATCTCCCGACGCTGGGGCATCCGCTCGCTGCGCCTCTACGTAAGCTTCCAGAATCTGTGGACCTGGACGAAATACACGGGCTACGACCCGGAGGTTTCGACCCGAAACTCCGCCCTGACCCGCGGTTTCGACTACTCCTCCTATCCCCGAACGACCTCCTACACGTTCGGAATCAAGTTCGAACTTTAAGCAAGCTATCCATATGAAGAGAATATTTTGGGCGGCTGCCGCCTGCGCACTCGCTTCGTGCTCGTTTCTGGATACGGACGTATACGGGAATCTGAACGAAGACAACCTCTATCAGGAGGAGAAAACCTGCATGGCGGGCCTCGCCGGCATCTACGACAAACTGGGCGCCGAGGGGCTCTACGGAGTGAATCTGTGGGGCAACCTGGACGCCGGCACCGACCTGCTGGTCTACAACCGGGGTTACGGCGTCAACGACGCCCGCATCGACCTCTACAACTACAACAACACGCACAGCGACATCGAGCGGACCTGGAAGGATCTGTACGAAGGCATCAACCGCGCCAACGACTACATCGACCTGATCGGGAGCCGCTCGGAGAGCGACTGCGGAGGCGCCCGCAACAAGCGGATGTACCTGGCCGAGGCCAAGGGGCTGCGGGCGCTCTTCTACCTCAATCTGGTGGCGTTCTGGGGCGAGGTGCCGCTGCGTCTGACGCCGGCGCGCGACCTCTCCGGACAGCAGCTGGCCCGCTCGTCGCAGCAGCAGATCTACGCGCAGATCCTCGCCGACCTGCACGAGGCCGAGGCGGGGTGTCTGCCCGCCGACGAGTTGCAGGCCCCCGGGCGCATGTCGCAGACGACCGCCCAGGCGCTGCTGGCCCGCGCCTACATGTGGCAGTCGGGCTACCCGGTCGGGGCCGACACCTGGGACGAAGCCCTCTACTGGGCCCGCGAGGTGAAGAACAGCGGCCTGCACCGGCTCTATCCCACGACGGCCGACGGCACGAACGGCTACCGGGCGCTCTTCATCGACATGTGCTCCGACCGCTACGACCTGATCTGGCGCGAGAGCATGTTCGAGGTGGAGTTCTTCGGCAACGGCGTCAGCACCAACACGGACGAGGCCGGCATGGTAGGGCTCTACCTCGGCGTGATGAACATGTGCACGACCGACCCCGACGTCCCCTACGCCTACGGCTGGTGGGACGGCTCGCGCATCCTCTTCCGCCTATACGAGGAGAACGACGCCCGCAAGTGGTGGAACTTCGCCGACTACACCTACACGACCGTAGGCGAGAAGGCGGTCAAGACCCCGGTGAACAAGGCGACCAAAACGGACGGCGCCTCGGGCAAGTGGCGCGCCGAGTACATGCCCGTCCGCCCGTGGGCGCGCAACAACTCGTCGATCAACTTCCCGATCATGCGCTACTCCGACGTGCTGCTGATGATCGCCGAGTGCGCCAATCGCGTGAACGGAGCTCCGACGCAGGAGGCCGTTGACGCCCTGAACGAGGTGCGGCAGCGGGCCGAGGCCTCGACCGTCGCCCTCTCCGACTTCGCCGACATGGAGGCATTCGAAGAGTTCGTCCGCGAGGAGCGCGCCCGCGAGCTCTGCTTCGAGGTGCCGCGGCACATGGAGCTGCGCCGCTGCGGCGAGGAGTACTTCTACCGCCGGATCCGCCTGCTGGCCGACCAGTCCTTCGACGAAAACGGCAAGCTCATCGGCTACGAGCTCACCAACAACAAGTCGCTGCCGGGCCTCCAGCTCGACCGCCGGCACATCTACCTTCCCATCCCCCAGGCGGAGCTGAACACCAACCCCACCTGCGGACAGAACGAATTGTGGTAAATCTCAAACTTCGCATCATGAAAAACTACCTGATCCTGTCGTCGCTCCTGCTCGCCGGCCTGTCGTTCTGCGCCTGCGACGCCGACGAAGCGGAGGCCGTCGCATTCGACGTCGCCCTCGCAAACGATGCCGCCGCGATCTTCGCGGGCGACGACGTCGTGTTCCGCTTCTCGGGAAAGCCGGACTACGTGACCTTCTACTCGGGCGAGGAGGGCAGCCGCTACGTCAACCGCCACCGCACGTCGGTCGACGTCGAGGCGCTGACGCTCTCCTACACCTTCCTCCAGCGCTATACGGAGAATGCGCTGCTCAACCACGCAGCGACCCATATCTACATCTCAGAGGACTTCGACGCCGACTACACGCCCGAAGGCATCGCGCGCGCCACCTGGACGCAGCTGTCGCAGACGAGCGGCGAGGAGTGGCTCGTACCGACGGCGACGGCCCGTCAGCAAACGCTGTCGAGTTCGGGCGACCTCTCGGCCTACCGCGACAAGCGCTTCACGCTCGCCTTCCGCTTCGAAACGCCCCGGCTGGAGCAGGCGATCGGACAGCCGCGCGTCGACATCGAACCGCTGACGCTCACCAAGATCGTCGACGGATGTCCCATCGAGGTCGCCAACCCGCAGGCCGATTTCGGCTTTCGGTTCGTCGCGGAGGCCCCCACCGCCGGCAATTACAGCGCGAACGCCACGTGCCTGCTCTTCCAGCCGAGCGGCGCGCAGAACGGCATCTCGGTATGGGCCGTCAGTCAGCAGCTGGATCCGTCCGCGACCTCGGTCGACTACGGAACGCCCGTCCGGTCGATGGACATGCCCGCCGCCTCCGTCACCCACAACTACTCCGAGCCGGGAGTGTACACCGCGACGTTCGTGGCCCGCAACGCCAACCGGTGGAACACCGAAGAGGCGGTACGCGAAATCACGATTGAAGTAAAAGAGCGATAAGCGATGAAAACGCTTCGTCTACTGGCGACGCTCGTCGCCCTGACCCTCCTCTCCGGCCTGCGGGCCGGCAATCCGGAGCGGGAGTACGCATTCGACAACTACCGCCGCTACGCTGCGCAGGCCGCAGAAGCCGCGCTCGACGCCCGCCAGAAGAAAGGACTCAGGGAGCTGCGCGAATACTACCGCACCCACGCCCACCGGGCCCACGAACGCAAATGCGGGAAATCGCTCGCCGAGATCCTCTTCCTGTTGCAGGAAGACGGTACGTTCGCCGACCTGAATCCGCAGGAGCCCGTCGTCATGCAGGGCAGCGACCAGGGAGCCGTCGGCGACTTGCTGTCCGAGGCATTCCGGCGAATCTGGAACGTCGCCGAGGAGTTCCGGGCCGAGCGCATGGATTTCGCAGCCGACCGCGAGCTCTTCGCCCGATGCCGGAGAGCCGTGCTGCACTACGGCGACCTGGAGGTGAGCCGCAGCAACCGCGTGCACCGGTGGCACGCCTCCTGCTTCGCAATCCCCACGGCGGCCGTCAACATCTACTTCTGCTTCCTGCCGCAGATGGAGCGCGCCGAGGCCGGCAAAAGCCGGGATCCGGAGACGGCGCAGACGTGCGACATGCTCAAGGCGCTGGGCCTCCAGGCGTGGACCCAGCCGCTGCGCAACGACGCCACGGACCGAAACGTCGTGCAGACGGAGCGCTTCCGGGGGCACGTCTTCTGGGTCGGCGGCAACGCATTGGCCTACCGTTCGCTGCTCCCCGTGGCCGTCATGTACCGCTCCGCGGCGATGATCGAGGTGATCGGCGAGGTATCGCAGCGGGGCATCGGCAACACGGCCCAGCTCGTCTACGACGATGCGTTCTGGACCGAGGGATGCACGGCCGACGGCGCCGGCTGGGGCCACGGAAAGCAGTGCCTGGTATGGGGTTATCCCATCGACGGCAATCTGAACGCCCTTTCGCTGCTGACCCTGCTCGCGCAAACACCCTGGGGCCACAAGCTGAGCGGCAGCAACGTCGAGACGCTCTTCAACTTCATCCAAGGCAGCAGCTGGTTCTACTACAAGGGCTACCCGCTGCTCTTCCTCGACCGCTATTCGGCACGCTACGCCCCGGCCAAGCAGGAGATCCGTTCGGCGGGGCTCGCCCGGCAGCTGATGGAGAACTGGCCCGACTCGTTCGGCAACGACCGCCGCAACGAACTGACCCGCTTCCTGAAGGAGGCCGCGAACCGCCAGATCGTCATGAAAGGGTATCCCGAGGGGGTCTACTCGGGCACGCGCTGGTTCTTCAACAACGACAAACTCATCAAGAAGAATCC
Organism: uncultured Alistipes sp.; assembly: GCA_947178025.1. GTDB lineage: Bacteria > Bacteroidota > Bacteroidia > Bacteroidales > Rikenellaceae > Alistipes. The sequence goes on from CAMWWU010000008.1 coordinate 28,306, forward strand.
CCGCTACCACATCGCGGTGAGCATCGCCTCGGTGCGCTGCGACGGTCTGGAGAGCGCCCGGGAGTTCGCCGACGCCTACAACTTCTTCCCCACGGACGGCATGACGCTCTTCCAGAAGCAGGGCGACGAGTACGCCCGCATCGTCGGAGCGTGGGACGTCACGGCCATGCCCGGCATCACGGCCCGCGAGGGGATGGAGCTGCTGCCGCCCGTGACCAACTGGCGGGGCTATTGCAGCCGTCACGACTTCGCGGCGGCAGCCACCCACGGCGGCGAAAACGCCGTCGCCGGCTACCTCTTCGAGAAGATGAACGCCTCGAACAAAGACGACGTGAACGACAAGGGCACCGGCGACGAGGGCTATGCCCGCATCTTCGGCGTGAAGGCCCACAAAGCCTACTTCATGCTGGGCGACTATACGGTGGCGCTCGGTGCGGGCGTAGCGAATCTCCGTCCCGAGCTGGAGGGCTCGATCCGCACGACCGTCGACCAGACCGAACGCTCGGGCGAAGTGACGGTTCTGCGGGAGGGGCGCCTCCTCCCCGCAGGACCGGGCGTGCAGTCGTTTTTCGCCGACGGCAAGCCCGTGTGGGTGATCCAGCAGGACAAGTTCGCCTACACGGTACTCCCCGAGTTCACGAAATCGGCGTCGTTCCGCTGCGAAACGAAAGCGACCGACTGGCTGAAGTACAACCTCTCGAACAAAGGGGCTAAGGAGCTGCCCGAACGGGCCGAGATCCTGCATCTGTGGATCGACCACGGCCAGGCGCCCACAGACGATACCTACGGCTACGTCGTCTACGCCGGCGAAGGTCTTCCGGCGGCGGAGCTGCCCTTCGAGGTGCTGCGCAACGACACGCAGGTGCAGGCCCTCGCCAGCCGCGACGGGCGCACCGTCGAAGCGGTCTTCTACACCGCGGACGCCGCACTCGCGAGCCCGCGGGGCGAGCTGACCGTCTCGGCCCCCTGTGCGCTGCTGCTCGACGGCGACCGCCTGACGGTGACCGACGCCCGCATGGATCCCGATTGTCGGGAGATCGTCGTGACCTGCGCCGGCCGGCGCATCCCGGTGGCGATGCCGCAGGGTATCCTGTGCGGCAAACCGGCGACGACGGATTTACGGATTACGGAATAATAAAAAACGCAACGATATGAAAAAGAGTTTGTTTTACGGCATCATGGCATGCGCGTGCCTCGCAGCCGCATGCAACGACGACGGCACCGACGCGCCGGAAGCCCCGCAGGAGGCTCCGCTGGTGCTCGCCGGCGAGACCTGGTCGTTCGACCCCGAGGCCGGCGGAACGATCTGGAGCGTCGGTCGCAACGTCGGCGTGTTTCTGGTCGACAGCGACACGAAGGAGGTGATCGACCCTTACCTGAATGTGAAATACGTCAGCACGAAGCGCCCCGAGGGTTACTTCTCACCGGAGGAGCCCGATCAGGTCGTGCGCCTCACCGCGCAGCGTGCGGACGCCGTGCTCTACTACCCCTACCAGGAGGATGCGACGACGATCCGCCCGATGGATATCGCTTCGCAGCCGGCCAAGCTGGCCGATTTCCGCTACGGCCGCGGCGAGGGCGTCTCCTGCACGGACAACCGGCGGAAACTCTCGCTGCGCCCCGTCTTTTCGCAGCTCGTCTTCGAGGTCGTCGCCGGCGAAGGGGTGACCGACGCCTATCTGCAAGACGCCGCGATAGCCGTCGAGGGGTGCTGCACGCAAGCGGACTTCAACCTGGCGGCCGGCACGTTCGAGAACGGCCGCGACGTGCGGCCGATCGTCCTCGCCCCCGCGGCATCGGGGGCCGGAGCTTCGGGCCTGCTCTTTCCGCAGGCCGCGATCGGCGATGCCGTGCGGGCCGTCATCGCGCTGCCCCGCATGAACCGCACCGAGGAGTGGTCGTTCAACGAGCGAATCCCCGCACTGGAACCGGGCATGCGCTACACCTGCACGGTACGGGTCAGCCAGCAGCGGATCGACGTGACGACCCGCACGGAACCGATCGAGGAGTGGACCGACGGCAGCGAAACGGCCGGCAGCGGCCGCCGCAACGAGATTCCCTGCCTGATCGAGGAGCTTCCGACGGGCCCGCTGGAGTGGATCCACAACAACAACTCGCTCTCGCAGACCGCGGCGGGCGACTGGCGCCGGGTCACCAACGGCAACGAGACCGACGGGAAGATCCTGGCCGCCGTCGAACCCGACGCCGAATCGGGCCGCCGCGTAATCCGCGCCGAGTTCCCCACGGCCAGCTGGTACATGAGCTATCTGTGCTGCCGCATGGGTCGGGCCCAACCCTGCGTCAGCAAGATCGCGTTCCGGGCCAAGGGAACCGCCGGACGCCAGATCCGCTGCTATCTGAAGAACAACTACGGCGGCAACTCGGTATTCGTCAGCAGCCCCGCGACCGAGGGGGCTGCCTACGCCGGCATCCTCAGCTTCACGCTCGGCAGCGAGTGGCAGACCTACGAACTGGCGTTCGACCTGCGGAAGATCAGCACCAACGGCGTGAACACCCCCTCGGCCGCACACCTCGTCGACGCGACGGAGCAGGCTTTGGCCGACTTCTTCATCGCCTTCTACGCCGTGACGGCCAATACGGAGTTTTATCTGGACGACCTATCGTTCGTACCGGAAAATTAACGATCAAAAAAACACTTCAACATGAAAACCTCTCTCGTATCGAAATATCTGCTGGTCCCGGTCCTGCTACTCTCCGCCGCCTGCGCCCGCGACGCACTGGAGGAACCCGCTCTTCCGGCCTCCGGCCGCAGCATCGAGTTCCGCGCCGAGATCCTCCCCGCGACACGCACCGCGACCGAGGGGCGTAAAAGCACGTTCGTCGAAGGCGACCGGATCGGCATCTTCCAGGTCGTGCGGAACACGGACGACTTCCTGGCGTCGAATGCCCTCCACACGCTGGCCGACGGACGCTGGAACTCCGACGCAGCCCTCGCATTCCCGGTAGACGGCCGCCCCGTGGATTTCTACGCCTACTATCCCTACGCTCCGCAGGCAGAGGGGCTCTCGTTCGAACACACCGTAGCCGCCGACCAGTCGCAAGCGGGAGCCTACGAGGCAAGCGATCTGCTGCAGGCCTCGTGCACCGACACCACCGGCACCGAGCAGCAGGTCGCCTTCCGGTTCTCGCACACGCTGGCTCTCGCCGAGGTGAGGGTCGACGGATTGCCCGCCGACGATCCGGCCGCCACGGTGACGATCCGTGTCCGCCGAAGCGTCCGGGTGGATCTGCGGACCGGCACGGCGACGTCGGATCCGGAGGCCGCAACGGAACCGGTCACGATGCGCCGCCTCCCCGACGGCACCTTCCGCGCCGTGATCCCGGCCCAGCAGGTGCCTGCCGGCAGCCTGCTCCGCCTCACCACGCAAAGCGGCAAAACCTACCGCTACCGGAGCGACGCCCCCACGGAGTTCTCCGCCGGCCGGATCGCCTCCTTCACCGTCGACTGCGGCGAGTAGCCCGGCCTCCCGGCCCGTCTCTCCGCCGACGCCCTGCATCTTCCCCACCTCCGGCCTGAAGCGGCCTGAGGTGGGGAATTTTCGATCATCCCCGCCTCGTCTCCCGACGATCGCCGCCCCGAGGCCCAGGCATGGGAACGGGAGCAATCCGGTCGGACATACAATTATATAAAAGAAAACCGCGTTACAGATATCTGTAACGCGGTTTCTATCGAGGTCTGAAGCGGATTCGAACCGCTGTACAAGGTTTTGCAGACCTTTGCCTAGCCACTCGGCCATCAGACCAATATTCATTCCCTCCGCGATCCGTATCCGCCACTGCGCTTCGGTCGAAACCTCCGCCTGACCCGCGTTTCGGTCGCTTCGGGAGTGCAAATATACAAACATTTCTAAAATCTGCAAAACTTCGGCCCAACTTTGCGTTATTTCCCGAAAATATTTACCTTTACATCATCGAAAAACGACTTTCGCGGGACTCATGACCATCGAAGACATTGCGCTGCAAATGACATCGGGCATCGGCCCGAAAGGCGCCGTGCATCTGCTGCAACACTTCGGCGACGCACGTGCGATCTTCGCTGCGACCGAGCGGGAGCTGATCGAAATCGCGGAACTGCGTCCCGCTCTCGCCCGGCCGATCGCCGAAAAAAGAGGGTTTCGCGATGCGGAAAAGGAGTTGGACTTCTGCCGCCGACACGGCATCCGCCCCATCGCCTCGACTGATTCGGACTACCCCGCGCTACTGCGCGAAATCCCCGACCGCCCCCATGTCCTCTATACGC
>CAMWWU010000009.1 GCA_947178025.1 uncultured Alistipes sp.
CCTCCTCCCTCTCCGCCTTTTTTGCAGTTTTTTATTCCGATCCGATAATTTTTCATTCTTTTTCTCTATGTTTGTAACAATCCGCGATAGCGGGTCGCTTGGTCGCATCCAAAGTCTGGTAAATTTTAAGATCGGTCAGGCACATATCCCGTTGTCCCGGCGCCCCGCGTCGTGACCGGTATGGGATATGTATACCTACGTCGGTACGGCGCGGGCGATATGTGCTTATTGTTACAAGGGTTTGCCAGAGCCTGGATGCGTGTAAGTAACAGTCGTCCGCGTTCTTTTTTTTTATGTGGAGCGCGTGCGGTCGGCCGAATAGCCGATCCCGACCGACCCGTTGGGATTTATGCGCGTTAAATAAGGAAAACCCGATTGCTGCATTCTTGCGCCGGGCGGTTGCGGCGGCCGATCGAAAAACTCAACCGGGAGATCGCCGAGGAGCTGCCGGAGGATTACCGCGTGCTGTACGGACCCGCCTGTCTGTGCGCATGCTTGCTATCCCGCGACGACTTGCGTCGTGAGTGACAAAAGGCCGTTTTTGTCGGGAAAGATCGCCCCTCGCCGGGGCGGCCTTTCCGTATTGTCCGCCCCGGCGCATAAAATTTGAGGTGGAATGCCTCCACTTTCGGTTGCTCGGATTTTTCAGATTACGCAACTTTGCCGAAAAAACGATAAATCGGACGGGAATATGCTTGTTTCGCATTGTTCATTGCGTAGCGGAGAAGTTTATTTGTTTCATCAGACGAATCCGCATTGTCCCGGCCCCTCTTCGTTGTGGGGCGTTTTCGCCTCCTGCGAAGAGGGGCGTATCTTGTTGGAATCGAGTACGAAAAGTCTTCGCGACTTCGTGTTGTGGCACCACCTCGACGGCGGGTATCGCTATTGTCGTCTTTCGACCCGTTCGGAGTTGCGGGACTATACGGCTAGTTTGATTTGTGCTGAAATCTGTAAATTTAGGTAGGATAATGTCATCCTAATTAAAATTTACATGCTTTATGAAGAAGGATAACGAAAATCCGTATCGAATCTATCGCATCGTCGGCTCGAAGAAGATCGACGGATGGTTTTACGAAGAGGGTGATTCCCGAAGAACGCATGCCAAAGCCTACCAACTGTTCATTCTGCCGTTGTACGGCATCTGTCCGAACAGTTTTCTCGATTATAGAAACGTTTCGGACGAGCTGTTGGAGTGCTGTCCGCAACCCGATTACATCGAAGTCTCGATCTGGCTGCCGGTGGTGCTGGTCAAGCTGCTCGGGCCGAGCGAAGCCAACCGGTTCAGCCGGATGTTGCAATACCTGGTCAGCGAGACCATCGAAACCATTCGCGAAACGCACTCGGAGCGGACGATCGACGCCGATGCGCTGCTGCGGACGCTGGCTCAGGTCCTGAGGGAGAAAGTTCCGGCGCCCGACCTCCTGTCCGAGGGGAGCGGCTGATGCGTCGCGGTCGCGAACGGTGCCGTCGCGGGGAGCCGGGATGTGCCGCCGGCTGTTTCGGAGACGAAAAAACCGGATGTTCCTTAGCGGAACACCCGGTTTTTCTTTCGGCACGAGGCGGACTATTTCTCCGTCGTGCGGGCAACGCGCTTCTCCTTGATGCGGGCCTTCTTGCCGGTCAGCTTGCGCAGGTAGTAGATGCGTGCGCGGCGAACGATACCGAGCTTGTTGACCTCGATCTTCTCGATGTGGGGCGAGTAGAGCGGGAAGATGCGCTCGACACCCACGCCGTTCGAGATCTTGCGGATCGTGAACATCTTGGTCTTGCCCGATCCCTTGATCTGGATCACTACGCCGCGGAACGACTGCATGCGCTCCTTGTTACCCTCGACGATCTTGTAGGTTACCGTGATCGTGTCACCGGCCTTGAACGACGGCACGTCGGCGTCCGTCTTCGGCCACATCTGCTCGTTGACGAGCTTGATGATTGCGTCTTTGTTCATTGTTGCAACATTTTTTTGCGTTTCGCATTCAACATTCCCGCTGCGCCCGGACTACCATGCGGAACCCTTTTCCGCAATCCCGCGCCTGCCCGAAGGCGGCGCTTCTGCCCGTAGCACCCAATGGAAGAGGTTGATATACGTCCCCGTAGGGACCGCAAATATACGAAGAAAAAATCGATTCGTGCAAATCCGGCACGAAAATATCTGCGAATCCGTCCGTCGGGAGCACCTCGCGGCGCGATTTATTTCGTATATTTGCAGCTATGAAAGCAAGTGCGATGAACGAAAGACTGATACTGGTCACCAACGACGACGGCTACTCCTCGAAGGGGTTCGCTGCCGCGATCGAAGTGGCGCGCGGCTTCGGCCGCGTGGTGGGCGTAGCCCCCGAGACGCCGCAGAGCGGCATGAGCCAGGCCATCACGATGAATGCGCCGCTCTTCCTGCGCCGCGTGCGCGAGGAGGAGGGCCTGACGGTCTATGCGCTGTCGGGCACGCCCGTCGACTGCGTGAAGATGGCCTTCGATCACCTGCTGCGCGAGCAGCGGGTCGACCTGGTGATTTCGGGCATCAACCACGGTTCTAACTCGGCCGTCAACGTGCTCTATTCCGGCACGATGGGGGCGGCGATCGAGGGGAGTTTCTACGGTTGCCCGTCGGTGGGGCTGTCGGTCGACGACCACTCGCCCGACGCCGATTTCGAGGCCGCCGTCGCATGGGGCCGCCGCATCGTGGGCGACCTGCTTTCGCACGAGATCGAGCTGCCGCTCTGCCTGAATGTCAACGTCCCGGTGGGCAAGCCCTCCGAGATCCGCGGCATGCGGCTCTGCCGTCAGAACCGCGGTTTCTGGCGCGAGGACTTCTTCCGCCGCGAGGATCCCCGCGGCCGCGAGTACTTCTGGCTCACGGGCGAGTTCGTCGACGGCGAACCCGGAGCCGCCGACACCGACGAGCGGGCGCTGGCCGAGGGCTACGTCGCAGTGGTGCCGGTGCAGGTGGACCTGACCGACTACCGCCAGCTCGGAAAACTCGCCGATATCCTGAAATAAAAGCTCCGCAGCCATGCTTATCAAACTGTTGCTCGTCATCGCCATCCTGGCGCAGGTCGTCGCTACGGTCTACGCCCTCCGGCTGGTCCGCACCACCAAGTACAACTCGGTGTGGATCCTCTTCATCATCGGCTTCTCGCTGCTGTCGGTCGAGCGGGTGGTGCAGCTGAGCCTCGCCTGCGGCCACGACGTGTCGAAGTGGTGGTTCGGCTATCTGGGGATCGTGATCTCGGTCTGCCTCTCGATCGGCGTGATGTACGCCCACAAGCTCTTCATGTACATCGCGCGGCTCAACCGTCAGCGCCAGCTGCTCAACAAGCGGATCCTCACGGCCGTGCTCCGCACCGAGGAGAAGGCCCGTTCGCGCTTCTCGAAGGAGCTGCACGACGGCCTCGGGCCGCTGCTCTCGTCGGCCAAGATGTCGCTCACGGCCCTCGCGCGCGAAGATTGCGACCCCGAGCAGCGGGAGATCATCGCCAACACGACCTACGTCATCGAGGAGGCGATCCGCTCGCTGCGCGAAATCTCGAACAACCTCTCGCCGCACGTGCTCAACGACTTCGGGCTCGCGCGCGGCGTGCAGAACTTCATCGACAAGAGCGTCGCGATGCACGAGGCGAAGATCCGCTTCACGACCAATCTCCGCACGGAGCGTTTCGACACCGACGTAGAGGTGATTCTCTACCGTGTGATCTGTGAGCTGATCAACAATTCGCTCAAGCACTCCGGATGCTCGTCGATCAGCCTCTCGCTGGCACAGAACGGTCCGGAGCTGGCGCTCGACTACTCCGACAACGGCCGCGGATTCAATCCGCAGGCGATGATGGACTGCGGCATGGGGCTGTCGAACATCGCCTCGCGCATCAATTCGCTGGGCGGCACGTTCGAGATCTCCTCCTCCAAGGGCCGCGGCATGCGCGCCGCGATCCGTGTCCGGACGCAGACGCCGCCCGCTGCCCGTCGAACCAAACACCGCAAATAATTATGGAGTACCGCATCGCACTGGTCGACGACCATACGCTTTTCCGCAACGGACTGCGCGGCCTGCTGGAGCATTGCGCCGGCTACCGCGTGGTCGGCGAAGCCGGCGGCGGCGAGGAGTTCCTCGCCATGCTGGAGGGTCTGGATGCCGACGTCGTATTCATGGATTTCGCCATGCCGGGGCTCGACGGCGCGCAGACCACCGAGCGGGCGCTGGCCCGCCGTCCCGATCTGAAGATCATCACGCTGTCGATGTTCGGCGAGGAGAGCTACTACTCGCGGATGGTCGAGGCGGGAGCGCGCGGCTTCCTGCTCAAGGATTCGGATATCGGCGACGTGATCGAGGCCGTCGAGACGGTCGCGTCCGGCGGCTCCTACTTCAGTCCCGGGCTGCTCTCGTCGCTCACGGGGCGCATGCAGCCTCGCGAGGCCGCTGCCGACGAGCCGCTCTCGTCGCGCGAGCGCGAAATCCTGGTGGGGGTATGCCGCGGGCTGTCGAATCAGGAGATCGCCGACGAACTCTTCATCTCCAAGCGCACGGTGGACAAGCACCGCGCCAACATCCTCGAAAAGACGGGCTGCAAGAACACTGCGTCGCTGGTCGTCTACGCCATCCGCAACCGCCTCGTGGAGGTCTGATTCCTACATCAGCGGCGCGAAGAGCCGCATGAACGACTCGGCCAGCCGCAGCGCCCGGGGGCGGTGGAACCACTCGCCCGGGGTGATCGTGCGGCAGTGTGCGGCGTCCTGCTCGAAAAGCTCGGCCATGCGGGCCGTGAAGTCGCGGTCGTAGACGAAGGCGTTGATCTCGAAGTTGTGTTCGAAGCTGCGGAAATCCATGTTCGCCGAGCCGATCACCGCCAGGTCGTCGTCGACGAGCAGCAGTTTCGCATGCAGGAACCCCGGGCGGTAGAATTCGATCCGCACGCCGGCTTTCAGCATGTCGTCCAGAAACGAGTGCGAGGCCAGCTCGACGAGCCGGGCGTCCGACCGTTCGGGCAGCATCAGCCGCACGTCGATTCCCGCCAGCGCAGCCTCCTGCAAGGCCGAGTTCAGCACCTCCGAAGGCAGGTAATAGGGGGTCTGTATCCAGACGCGGCGCCGGGCCCGGGCGATGGCGAAGCTCTCGGCCAGGAGCAGGGCCCGCCACTTGCCGAAAGGGCCTCCGGCCAGAAGTTGCATCGCGTTGTCGCCGAAGCGTTCGGGTGAGGGGAAGAGGTCGTCGTCGGCAGGCCGCTGACGGGTCGTCGCGGTCCAGTCGCTCAGAAACGAAGCCTGAAGACCCGCCGTACCGCCCCCTTCGAGGCGGAAGTGGGTGTCGCGCCACGTGCCCCAGCTCGTGCCGCGGAGGTAGCGGTCGGCGATGTTCATACCACCGAGAAAACCCACTCGTCCGTCGATGACGACGATCTTGCGGTGGTTGCGGTAGTTGATCTTGCTGGTGAAGAGCGGAAATTTCACGTGCAGGAACGCCCGGACCTCGATGCCCTCGCGGCGCATCTCCTCGAAGAATGCCTTCTTGACATGGTGACACCCCACGTCGTCGTACAGCACCCGCACGACGACTCCCTGCCGCGCTTTGGCGATCAGTGCATCGCGAAGCGTGCGTCCCGTGCGGTCGTCGCTGAAGATGTAGTATTGTACGTGGATATGGCGACGGGCCCGGGCGATTTCGCCGAGCAGCGCCTCCATCTTCGACCGGCCGTCGGTGTAGGCCGTGATCCGCGTGCCGTAGAGCGGCACGGCGTGCAGCGTGTTGACGAGCAGCCGGGCCAGGGGGCGGTGCGCTTCGGGAACTCCCGGGCCGCTGCCGGCATCGTCGGCGAGCTGCGTGGCGAGCCTGCGGCGCATGCGCCGCGAGAGGATGCGCCGTTTCGAGAGGTTCTGCCCGAAGAAGAAGTAGAAGAAGAGCCCGACGCCGGGGGCCAGAAGCAGCACGACGATCCACGGCACGCTCTTCAGCGGGTTGCGGTTGTCGGTGATGACGACCAGAATGACGCCGAGGATCGTGAGCGAGTAGATGCCGAAGAACAGGTGGGTCAGTAGCTGCTGCATGGCGCGGGTGCTTCGACCCTATTGCCGCTGTTCGGCAGCCGGGAATCCGATCGTGTAGAGCAGATGCTCCAGCCCGCGCATGTAGTTGCGCTTGCGGGGTTTGTTCAGGTCGGGGGCGTAGACGTAGGCATCGAACGTGAAGACGCGGCCGGTCGCCGTATCGACGGTCGAGTAGCTGACGAACGGTCCGCCCATGAAGTCGCCCGCGACGTCCCAGAATCCGCGCATCTCGCACCACAGGCGCCCTTCGAGGCGGAACATGCGGAAGTCGGGTTCGAACGCCTCGGAGGTGGTCATGTACGACCCGTCGCTCGGGCCGGGGATGCGGGCTGCGAAGCGGTTGCGGGCTGCGAGCAGCGCCCCTGGCGTGAGCGACTCCGGACCCTCGTAGGGGTAGGAGTAGAGGAAGAATCCCTGGCTGGCGGTGGGATATTCGAAGCGGGCCCAGAGGAAGTCGGCCTCCTCCTTGGCGAGCAGGTAGCCCTTCGGCACGTTCATCGTCACGCCGAAGGTCTTGCGGATGGCCGCCTCGATATTGGGGGCGTTGTAGGATGCTGCGGCGCGGACGCTGCGCTCGCGTTCGGAGAGCTCGAACGCCTGGACGATCTCCGCGCGGTGCTCGGAGGCGTAGTCGGTCAGCGCCCGGCTGTCGGGGCCCTGGAGGGTCATGATCGTCTGCGGTTCGGCCGTGACGTCGTATTGCAGGCCTGCGGCGGCTTCGGCGAGCGTGGGGTCGATCACCACGCGCAGGATGTTGCGGTGGTCGGCGATCATGCCCGTGTAGCCCCGCTCGGTGACGCGCAGCACGTCGAAGAGCGGCTCCTGCTGGTTGAGGTAGGGCACCGGTGCGGTGAGCACCGAGCGCAGCGTGTCGCCCAACTCGCCCGTCCACTCCTGCTGTCCGCAGACGACGATCAGTTCGTAGGAGCGGCCCTGCGCCGCCTTGAGGCGCGAGTCGGCGAGTTTATGGAAAGCGTCGCAGCCCGTCGCGGCTGCGACGAGCAGGAGCGCGCATGCGAAGCGTGTGATCGTTTTCATGGCGGATGATGTGTTATTCTTACAAATATAGACAATTTTTTTCGTAACCGCGCGGATTTTCCTTATTTTTGTCTCCGGAAGAGCCATGCGTTTCAAACCACCGAAAATAATCCGGCGCCTGATGCCGGACCTGATCTGGGAGATCGACGATCCGGAGGGGGTGTTCCTCACCTTCGACGACGGCCCTACGCCGGGTATCACCGAGTGGATCCTCGCCACGCTGGACAAGTACGATGCCAAAGCGACCTTCTTCGTGCTGGGCAAGAACGTGGAGATGTACCCCGACCTGTTCCGGCGCATCGTCGACGCAGGGCACGCCGTGGGCAACCACACCTACTCGCATCAGAAGGGCTGGGGCATGAGCCTGGAGCGTTATACGGAGGATGTCGACTTCGCCAACGACTTGATCCATAGCGAGCTGTTCCGGCCTCCCTATGCGCGGATCACGCCGGCCCAGGCGCGTTTCCTGGGGCAGCGCTACAAGCTGGTGATGTGGGACATCATCTCGCGCGACTACAACCGCCAGCTCTCGCCGCGCACCTGCCTGAAGAATGTCTCCAAGTACCTCGCGCCGGGGGCCATCGTGGTCTTCCACGACAGCGAGAAGGCTTTCCGCAACATGCGCTACGCCCTACCCCGCACGCTGGAGAAGATCCGGCAGATGGGGTTGCGGTGCAAGGCGATCGAGTTATAACCTCCGGAGGACGTGCGGAATAGGATTTTCCGGATTTTTTTCCTATCTTTGCGGGCACCCGATGGAACTTTTTGAAGCAAACATCCAAAAAACAATAAAACCATGACGATTACTGCTGCTGATATCAAGATCGGCATGTGCATCGAGATGGACGGCAAGACTTTCCTCGTCGTCGATTTCCAGCACTGCAAACCGGGCAAGGGCCCCGCTTTTGTCCGCTCGAAGCTCAAGAACCTCGAAAACGGCCGCGTGCTGGAGAACACCTTCTCCTCGGTGAGCCAGAAGATCGAGCAGGTGCGCGTGGAGCGCCGCCCCTACCAGTTCACCTACGAGGACGACCTGGGCGCCCACTTCATGCACACGGAGACCTTCGAGGAGATCAACATCGAGAAGAGCCTGATCAACAACTACGACCTGATGGCCGACGGCCAGATCGTCGAGGTGATGTTCCACACCGAGAAGGAGCAGGTGCTTTCGGCCGAGCTTCCCCCGATCGTGGACATGGAGGTGACCTATACCGAGCCGGGCATCAAGGGCGACACGGCGTCGACCAACTCGCTGAAGCCCGCTACGGTCAACACCGGCGCGACGGTTCGCGTGCCCTTGTTCATCAACACGGGCGACAAGATCCGCGTCGACACCCGCACGCGCGAGTACTACGAGCGCATCAAGTAGTTCGCGGCGAAGTGCTGCAATACGAACGAGGCCCGGACGGTTGTCCGGGCCTCGTCGCGTCATGGGGGAGTGCCGTTTTATTCGAACTCGGCCATCGCGCGCTCCATTTTTCGGCGGATGCGGTCGGTGCAGAGGTTGCCGATGCTCCCCTCGTGGGTGTGATGCACCTCGCGCGTGGGACGGTATTCGCCCCGCTGCACGGCCTGGCCGACCCGGCGGTAGGCCTCGCGGAACGGTACGCCCTGCAAGGCCAGGCGGTTTACGTCCTCGACGGTGAAGAGGTAGTCGTACTTCGCATCGTCGAGGATGCGGTCGTTGACGCGCAGGTGTGCGAGCATGAAGTCGCCCATGCGGAGCGTGCGGCGCAATTCGCTCGTCGCCGGGAAGAGAATATCCTTGAGCAGTTGCAGGTCGCGGTGATATCCGACGGGGAGATTCGTCGTCAGCAGGGCGATCTCGTTGGGGATCGACTGAAGTCGGTTGCAGCGGCCGCGCATGATCTCGAAGACGTCGGGGTTCTTCTTGTGGGGCATGATGCTCGATCCGGTGGTCAGCTCGTCGGGCAGCGACACGAAGCCGAAGTTCTGGCTCATCATCAGACAGACGTCCATGGCCAGCCGGCCGACCGTGGCTGCGACGGCTGCGATGGCGGCCGCGGCCGCCCGTTCGCTCTTGCCGCGGCTCATCTGGGCCGCCACGACGTTGTAGTGCAGCTCCTCGAAACCCAACAGACGGGTGGTCATCGTGCGGTCGAGCGGGAACGACGAACCGTAGCCTGCGGCCGATCCCAGCGGATTCTGGTTGGCGATGTGCCACGCTGCGGTCAGCAGGCGCATGTCGTCGACGAGCGTTTCGGCATAGGCGCCGAACCAGAGCCCGAACGACGAGGGCATGGCGATCTGAAGGTGGGTGTAGCCCGGCATCAGCACCTCCCGGTAGCGTTCGCTGAGCTCCTGAAGCCGGTCGAAGAGCGTGCGCACGTCGTCGGCGATCTGCCGCAGCTCGTCGCGCAGGAAGAGCTTGAGATCTACGAGTACCTGGTCGTTGCGCGAGCGGCCCGAGTGGATCTTCTTGCCGGCATCGCCCAGCCGCCGCGTGAGCAGCAGCTCGACCTGCGAGTGGACGTCTTCGGTGCCGGGTTCGATCTCGAACTCGCCGGCCTCGATCTCGGTGGCGATCTGCCGCAGCCCGTCGGTGAGCAGGGCGAGTTCGTCGGCCGTCAGCAGGCCGATGGAGTGGAGCATGGCGATGTGGGCCAGCGACCCCTCGACGTCGTAGCGCGCCAGACGCATGTCCAGCGCGCGGTCGTCGCCGACGGTGTACTCCTCGATCATCTTGTCGGGCTCGAAGCCCTTGTCCCAAAGTTTGGTGCTGTTCATAGGGTGTGTGCTAATTGTTCGATGAAGGTGCGGTAGCCGGCGATTCCCGCTTCGATTTCGTCGAGCAGGACGTATTCGTCGGCCGTGTGCGAGCGGGCCGAGTCGCCGGGGCCCATCTTGAGCGTCGGGAAGGGCATCAGCGCCATGTCCGATGTCGTGGGCGATACGAAGGAGGCGATGCCGCAGGCCGCCGCTGCGCGGGCGAGCGGGTGCCCGGCGTCGAGCGCCGAGGCCCGGATGCGGGTCGAGCGGGGGGTGCATTCGCTGTCGAGGGCTGCGCGGAGCAGCTCGACCGTCTCTTCGTTGGTGTAGGCGTCCGTCGTGCGGATGTCGACGACGAAGCGGCAGGTGTCGGGCACGACGTTGTGCTGCGTGCCGGCCTCGATCTGCGTCACGGCGATTCCGATCGGACCGAGGAGCGTCGACTCGCGGTCGAAGCGCATCGTGCGCAGGCGCACGATGTCGTCCGTGGCGAGGTAGAGGGCGTTGATCCCCTCGTTGCGGGCTGCGTGGCCGCTGCGTCCGTGCGCCGTGCAGTCGAGGACCACCAGCCCCCGTTCGCCGACGGCGGCGCGCATGGCCGTGGGCTCGCCGACGAGCCCCATGTCGATGCGCCCCAGCTGGGGCAGCAGCGCCCGAATGCCCCGTTCGCCCGAACACTCCTCCTCGGCCGATAGGGCCAGCAGGAGATTGAACGGGAGTTCGCGGTCGCGGAAGCGGAGGAATGTCTGCACGAGGCTTGCGGCCGAGGCGCCGGCGTCGTTGCTGCCGAGGCCGTAGAGACGGCCCGCCTCGATCGCGGGTTCGTAGGGATCGCGCGTGTAGCCCGCCGCCGGACGCACCGTGTCGTGGTGCGAGTTGAGCAGCAGGGTCGGCCGTGCGGGGTCGAACCGCTCCGAGCGGGCCCACACGTTGTTGTGCAGCCGCTGCGGCTCGGCACCCCGCTCCGCAAGGTAGGCGAAGAGCAGGTCGGCCGTGCGTCCCTCGTCGCGCGACGGGGAGGGTGCGGCGACGAGCGCCTGCAACAGGGCGATGGCTTCGGCGGTTTCGCTGTGCATATCGGCTTATCGGATGACCGTTCCCTGCTCGGCGAGCAGGTCGTCGGCGTGTTTGATTACGACGCTGCGCACGCCGTCGGCCACGGCGCGCAGGGCGTTTTCGATCTTGGGCAGCATGCCCCGGCTTACGACTCCGGCACTCCGCAGCTCGTCGAACGAGGCGGCCGTGATCTGCGGGATGACCGATGCGTCGTTGTCGGGATCGCGCAGCACGCCCCGCTTCTCGAAGCAGAATACCAGATCGGTCGGGGCGATGCGGGCGGCGCCGAGCGCCACGGCCGACGCTACGCTGTCGGCGTTGCAGTTGAGCAGCGATCCGCGGCCGTCGTGCATGATGGCGCAGAAGACCGGGACGATGCCCGCTTCGAGCAGCCGGCGCAGCAGCTCGGGATCGACGCGCTCGATGTCGCCCACGAATCCGAAGTCGATCGGCTGCGGCGCCCGGCGGCGGGCCGTCACGACGTTTCCGTCGGCGCCCGACAGTCCCAGTGCGTTGCATCCGGCGGCTTGCAGCGAGGCGACGAGCTGTTTGTTTACCAATCCTGCGTAGACCATCGTCACCACGTCGAGCGTCCCCTTGTCGGTGATGCGGCGTCCGTCGACCATCTGTACTTCGAGCTCCAGCCGCTCGGCCAGCCGCGTGGCGAGTTTGCCGCCGCCGTGGATGAGGATTTTCGCTCCGGGAAGCGCTGCGAACCGCTCGACGAAGCGGGCCAGCGCCGCCGGGTTGTCGATGACGTTGCCGCCGATCTTGACTACCGTGATCCGTTCCATCAGAGCCCCTCCAGAATCCGTTTCAGTACGACCTGCGCCGAGATCTCGCGGTTGGCGGCCTCGGGAATCACGAGCGATTGCGGCGACTCGATCACCTCGTCGGTGACGATCATGTTGCGGCGCACGGGCAGGCAGTGCATGAAGAATGCGTTGTCGGTGAGGGCCATCTTCTCCGCGTCGACGGTCCACGAACGGTCGCGCGAGAGGACCTTGCCGTAGTTCGGGTCGGCATAGGCCGCCCAGTTCTTGGCGTAGACGAACTCGGCGCCCTCCAGCGCCTTGCGCTGATCGTACTCCACGCGGGCGCCTCCCACGAACTGCGGGTCGAGCTCGTAGCCCTCGGGGTGGGTGATCACGAAGTCGTAGCCGGCGGCGTTCATCCACTCGGCGAACGAGTTGGGAACGGCCTGCGGCAGGGCGTTCGGATGCGGAGCCCAGGTCATGACGACCTTGGGGCGCTCGGTGCGTTTGTGCTCCTCGATCGTAATCAGATCGGCGAAGCTCTGCAAGGGGTGGCGCGTGGCGGCCTCCATCGAGAAGACCGGGCGTCCCGAGTAGCGGATGAACTGCTCCAGGACGCGCTCCTCGTAATCCTCGGCCTTGCTCTGGAAGCGGGCGAACGAGCGCACGCCGATCACGTCGCAGTAGGAGGCCATGACGGGGATGGCTTCGAGCAGGTGTTCGGCCTTGTCGCCGTCCATGATGACGCCGCGCTCGGTTTCGAGCTTCCAGGCGCCCTGGTTCACGTCGAGGACCATGACGTTCATGCCGAGGTTCATGGCGGCCTTCTGGGTCGAGAGGCGCGTGCGGAGGCTCGAATTGAAGAAGAGCATCAGCAGCGTGCGGTTGCGTCCGAGCTCCGCGAAGCGGAAGCGGTCGCGTTTGATTTCGAGGGCTTCGGCGACGGCCGCTTTCAGGTCGCCGATATCTGCTGCACAGGTGAATTTTTTCATAGTCGGAAAGGTTGTTGCTGCGACGCGCGGCGTCGCGGAATCGGTTCAGCCGAGCGTTTCCCGGAACCGGGCGAGGAACTCGCCGGCCAGTTCGCGCGTGAGGCTCAGCGCCGGGAGCAGTCGCACGGTCGCAGGGCCTGCTCCGCCGGTGAATACGTGTCGTTCGAAGAGCAGGCGGCGCCGGAACTCCGGGCCCGAGCCGTCGAGCTCGATGCCGATCATCAGGCCGCGGCCGCGGACCTCCCGGATGCCGGGGATGCCGCGCAGCTCGCCGAGCAGGTATTCGCCCACGGCGGCGGCGTTCTCCACGAGCCGCTCGTTCTCCATGACCTTCAGCACGGCGATCGCTGCGGCGCAGGCCAGGTGATTGCCGCCGAAGGTGGTGCCCAGCATGCCGGGACGCGCCTCGAAGTGGGGTGCGATCAGCACGCCGCCGATCGGGAAGCCGTTGCCCATGCCCTTGGCCGTGGTGATCAGGTCGGGGCGGATGCCGGCGTGCTGGTGGGCGAAGAAATGCCCCGTGCGGCCGTAGCCCGACTGGATCTCGTCGAGGACGAGCTGCGTGCCCGTCGCCGTCGCCTCCTCGCGCAGCTGCCGCAGGAACTCGTCCGAGGGGCAGTGGATGCCGGCGACGCCCTGGATGCCCTCGATGAGGACGGCGGCGAACTCGCGGGTCGCGAGCTTCGCGCGGACCGCTTCGATGTCGTTCAGCGGTACGAACTCCACGTTCGGCGTGCGGTTGAACGGGGCCGAAATCGCCGGGTTGTCCGTCGCGGCGACGGCGCCTGACGTGCGGCCGTGGAAGGCCTTCGAGAAGGCGAGGACTTTGGCGCGTCCCGTATGGAACGAGGCGAGCTTCAGGGCGTTCTCGTTCGCTTCGGCGCCCGAGTTGCAGAGGAAGAGCCGGTAGTCGTCGTAGCCCGAGAGGCGTCCGAGCCGCTCGGCCAGCTCCCGTTGGAGCGAGTTCTCGACCGAGTTGGAGTAGAAGCCCAGCCGGGCGGCCTGCTCGCCGACGGCCCGCACGTACTCCGGGTGCGCGTGGCCGATCGAGATCACGGCATGACCGCCGTAGAGATCGAGATACTCCGTGCCGTCGGCGTCGTAGACGAAGTTGCCGGCGCCCCGCACGGGCTCGATCGGATAGAGTGAATATACGTCGAATAGTTGCATTTGCGTGTGTCGTTTGCGATGTCGTGCCGTCGCGGTCAGAATGCCGAAGCCTTGAGGCGCAGCCCCTCCCGTTCGTCGAGCCCGAACATCAGGTTCATGTTCTGCACGGCCTGTCCCGAGGCGCCTTTCAGCAGGTTGTCGATCACCGAAACGACGTGCGCCAGGCCGTCGTGGGTGCCGACGCTCAGCAGCGCCTTGTTCGTGTTGACTACCCGCTTGAGGTCCACGGCTCCTTCGGCCAGGTGTGTGAAGGGGGCCGAGGCGTAGTAGTCGGCGTAGAGCTTGCGGAGCTCCTCTTCGCCGAGCGGACAGTCGGTGTAGAGGCTCGCCAGGATGCCGCGGGCGAAGTCGCCGCGCATCGGTACGAAGTTGATCCGGCTGTCGAACGCAGGCTCCAGCAGCCGCAGGTTGCGGCCGATCTCCAGCAGATGCTGGTGGGTGAAGGCCTTGTAGACCGAGAGGTTCGAGGTGCGCCAGCTGAAGTGGGTCGTGGCCGAGGGTTTCACCCCGGCGCCCGTCGAGCCCGTCACGGCCGTGACGTGGACGTCGCCGCGCAGGAGCCCCTCGGCGGCCAGCGGCAGCAGGGCCAGCTGGATCGCCGTGGCGAAGCATCCCGGGTTGGCGACACGTTTCGCCGTGCGGATCCGCTCGCGGTTGAGCTCCGGCAGTCCGTAGACGAACCCCTCGCTCTCGTCGCGGAAGTCCTGCGCCAGGTCGATGAGCTTCACGCCCTCCGGAATCCGCTGCCCGGCGAGCCAGACGCGGCTCTGCCCGTGCGCCGAGCAGAGGAATACGACGTCGGCGGCCCTCAGGTCGTACTCTGCGCAGAACCTGAGGTCGGTGTCGCCCTCCAGCCCCGTGTGGACCTCCGCGAGGCGGTTGCCCGCGTTGGAGGTGCTGTGGACGAACGCGATCTCGACCTGCGGATGGTTCACCAGCAGCCGCAGCAGTTCGCCGGCGGTGTATCCGGCGCCTCCGATGATGCCCGCCCGGATCATTTCTCGTTGCGCTTCTGGACGTTGTGGTAGATCTTGATCTGGTTGCCGAGGATCTTCGTGAAGCCCTTCACGTCGTCGGCCGTCCAGGCCTTGTTGACCTCGCCGTACTCGCCGAAGTCGGTCTTCATCAGATCGAACGGCGACTGTACGCCGACCAGCGTGTAGCAGTGCGGACGCAGGATCAGCTCGACGTCGCCCGTGACGTTGCGCTGCGACGAGAGGAGCATCGCCTCGATGTCGCGCATGACGGGTTCGAGGTACTGCGCCTCGTGCAGGAACATGCCGTACCACGTGCCGACCTGCTCCTTCCAGTAGAGCTGCCATTTGGTGAGGGTGTGCTTTTCGAGCATCTTGTGGGCTGCGATGATGAGCATCGGACCTGCGGCCTCGAAGCCTACGCGGCCCTTGATGCCGATGATCGTGTCGCCGATGTGCATGTCGCGGCCGATGCCGAAGCGCGAACCGATCGCCTCGACGGCGCGGATCGCCTCCACCTTGTCGGCATACTCCCGGCCGTTGACGGCCGAGATCTCGCCCTCGCGGAACGAGATCGTGAGGCGCTCCTCCTCCGTTGCGACGATCTGGCTCGGGTAGGCCTCCTCGGGGAGCGTCTGGTCGGAGTGCAGGGTCTCCTTGCCGCCGATCGAGGTGCCCCACAGCCCCTTGTTGATCGAGTACTCCAGCTTGCGGAAGTCGGCTTCGAAGCCGTGCTGGCGCAGATAGTCGATCTCGTATTCGCGTGTGAGGGTCATGTCGCGCGTCGGGGTGATGATCTCGATCTCGGGTGCGAGGATCTGGAACGTCAGGTCGAAACGCACCTGGTCGTTGCCCGCGCCGGTCGAGCCGTGCGCCACGGCGTCGGCGCCGATGCTCTTGGCGTATTCGATGATGGCGATGGCCTGGAAGATGCGCTCGGAGCTCACCGAGATGGGATAGGTGCCGTTGCGCAGGATGTCGCCGAAGACCATGTAGCGGATGCTCTTCTCGTAGTACTCCTGCTCGATGTCGAGCGAGGCGTGCTTTACGGCGCCCAGCTCCAGAGCGCGCTGTTCGATGGCGGCGAGCTCGGATTTCGAGAATCCGCCCGTGTTGGCGATGGCCGTGTAGACGTCGTAACCCTTCTCTTCGGAGAGGTATTTCACGCAGAACGAGGTGTCGAGGCCTCCGCTGAAGGCCAGAACTACTTTTTTCTTTTCCATTATGATCGTTTTTTTTATTATGAATTAATATTTGGGCAGCAGCCTGCGGACGGCTCCGCGCTCGAAGAGAAGCGGGCCTCCGCCGGGGGAGGCTGCGGCCCGCGCGATCCTGCGGATCGCAGAATGGGATATAATTTCCTTTTTATTTTCCGGTTGTTGCCTATTTCAGGTGGAACACCTTTTTGAGAGTGTTCTTCAGATACATCCGGTAGGGGGCCAGCCGCGAGTGGCGGGGCTGTTCCTTGGCCGGATCGTAGAGCATGCCCGTGCAGAGGCACATGCGGCGCTTGTTGCGTTGCAGGATGTCGTAGTTGCAGCATCCCTGGCAGCCGCGCCAGAACTCTTCGTCGTCGGTCAGCTCGGAGAAGGTCACCGGAACGTACCCCATGCGCGAATTGAGCTTCATGACCGGAAGCGAGGTGGTGATACTGAATAACTTCGCGTAGGGGAATCGTCGTCGGGCCAGCTCGAAGGTTCGTCGTTTGATGCGCTCCGCGAGTCCCATGTGCCGGTACTCGGGATCGACGATCAGTCCGGAGGTCGCGACGAAATCGCCGTGCTCCCAACACTCGATGTAGCTGAAACCGATGAGCTTGTCACCGTCCAGCGCCACGACGGCCTTGCCGCCCGTGATTTTTGCCGCGATGTATTCGGGCGACCGCTTGGCGATACCCGTACCCCGCTGCAACGCCGACTCGTAGATCAGATCGCAGATGCGCTGTGCGTGCTCTGCATGAACCGGTTCGGCGAAAATGACGCTGATGGAATTGTTATTCATTTATCTGTAACCAAAGGGTAAAAATGTGTGTGTCGGATCAGTTGACGCGGTAGGCCCGCTGCACGCCCTTGATGCGCGTGATGGAGTGGATGAGCGTGCCGACGGTGCCTGCTCCGGGCACCTCGACCGCTACCGTGCCCGAGATGCAGCCTCCGGCGACGGATTCGAACGCCAGGGCCCGGATGTTGAGCTTCAGGTCGCGGCTGATGACCTCCGTGATGTGGTTGGCCATGCCCGTGGTGTCGGCCGCGACGATGCGGATCGTCACGCGGAACGCCCCCTCGGCCGACTGGCGCCAGCGCGCCTCGATCACCCGGTAGGGGTAGTTTTCGCGCATGCGCCGGGCATTGGGGCAGTCGCAGCGGTGGATGGTGATGCCCGCGTTGATGGTCACGAAGCCGAAAACTTCGTCGCCCTTGATCGGGTTGCAGCACTTGGCCAGTTTGTACTGGATCTTCGAGATGTCGTCGTCGATCACCAGCGCGTCCTGCGGCGCGGCGCTCTCGCGCACGTTGCGGGCTTTCTGCCGCTCGACTTCGGCGGCGGCCGCGCGGCGCTCCTCCTCGGCTTCGCCCGAGAGGTGGCGCGAGAGGATCTCCTTGATGCTTCCCAGGTCGACTTTCTGCGTGGCGATCAGCGCGTAGACCTCCGTGCCGAGCCGCAGTTTGAAATATTTGACCAGGTAGGCCACGGCCTCTTCGATCGAGAGGCCCATCTTCCAGTTCTTGAGCTTGCGTTCGAGCTCCTCGCGCCCCATGCGCGTGTGCTTGGCCTGCTCCTCGCGCAGGAACGACTTGATCTTGTTGCGCGCCTTGGAGGTGGTGACGAACGAGAGCCAGTCGGCTTTGGGCGTCTGGTTCTTCTGCGTCGAGATCTCCACGATGTCGCCGTTGTGCAGCACCTCGCGGATCGCCGCCGGGCGGTTGTTGACCTTGCCGCCGACGCAGGTCGAGCCGAGCGAGGTGTGGATGTCGAAAGCGAAGTCGAGCAGCGAGGCCCCTTCGGGCAGCTTCCTCAGGTCGCCGTTGGGCGTGAAGACGAAGATCTCGCCCGAAGCGGGCTTGGCGTCGAAACGCTGGGCCAGCGAGTGGGTCGTGTCTTCGAGCAGCTCGCGCAGCCGTCCGAGCCACATCTCGCTGGTCTGGGCGCCCTGCCCGACGCCCTTGTAGCGCCAGTGCGCGGCGATACCGCGCTCGGCTACGGCGTCCATGCGCTCGGTGCGGATCTGCACCTCGACCCATCGCCCCTCGGCCGAGACGGTCGTGTGGAGCGATTCGTAACCGTTGGATTTCGGAATCGAGATCCAGTCGCGCATGCGCTTTGGATTGGGCGTGTAGAAGTCCGTGACGATCGAGTAGGCGGTCCAGCAGAGGCGTTTCTCCTCCTCGGGCGGGCAGTCGATGATGATGCGGATGGCGAAGATGTCGTAGACCCCCTCGAACGGTACGTGCTGCTTGTGCATCTTGGTCCAGATCGAGAAGATCGACTTCGTGCGGCTCTTGATGTGGTAGCGCACGCCCTGCCGGTCGAGGCGCTCGGTGACGGGCACCAGGAAGCGGGCGATGAAGGCCCGGCGTTCGTCGGCGCTCTCTTCGAGTTTGGCGACGATGTGTTCGTAATCCTTGGGCTCGAGGTATTTCAGTGCGATGTCCTCCAGCTCGCTCTTGACGCTGTAGAGACCCAGCTTGTGGGCGATCTGGGCGTAGAGATTCATCGACTCCCAGCTCTTCTTGCGCCACTTTTCGTGGGGGAAGATCTCCAGCGAGCGCATCACTTCGAGGCGGTCGGCCAGCTTGATGAGGATCACGCGCGGATCCTCGGAGTAGCTCACGATCAGGTCGCGGAAGTTGTCGGCCTGCTCCTTCGAGACCTTCAGCTTCAGCTCCGAGATGTTCGACATGCCGACGGTGATGCCTACGACCTGCTCGCCGAAGCGGGCGCGGATATCGGCCGTCAGGGCCAGGAACTCTTCGGCCGGCAGCTGTTTGTGGCCGAGACGCACGACGTCGTGCAGGATCGAGGCCAGGGTCGAGTTGCGGCCCAGTCCGATCTCGGAGATGACGATTGCGGCGACGCCGACGGCGTGGTCCAGCATGGGCGCGCCGTCGTAGCGGGTAAGCCCCGCGAGCTTCCCGTCGGCATACTCCAGCGCTTCGTCGACGAGGCGCCGGGTCTCCTCCGAAAAGGAGTTCCGCACCAGCGTGCGGAGTTTTTCGTAGCGTGAAAAGTCCATTTTTGCCTAACCCTGATACCTAAGCTACAAAGGTATGAAAAAAAATCTTACATTTGACCCCGTGAACCGATCCGGAATGCCATGAAACGAAAAAAAGAGACATATACCCCCACCGTCGGCGAAGAGGTCGCCAATGCGATCTCGCACGGAGTGATGTCGGTGGCTGCGCTCGCGGCGCTGCCTTTCGCGGCCGTATGGGCCTATGCGCATGGCGATGCAGAGGCCGCGGCCGCGGTTTCGGTCTTCGTGATTTCGCTCTTTCTGATGTTTCTCGTCTCGACGCTCTACCACTCGATGAACCCGCAGTCGAAGCACAAGGAGGTCTTCCACATCCTCGACCACATCTTCATCTACGTGGCCATCGCGGGGAGCTATACGCCGATCGCCCTCACGGTCATCGGAGGCTGGCAGGGGATCTTCATCACGGTCCTGCAATGGGCGATGGTGCTCTTCGGGGTCTTCTATAAGTCGCTGTCCCGGCGGTCGATTCCGGCCGTCAGCCTGACGATCTACCTGGTCATGGGGTGGACGATCGTCCTGTTCCTGCCGCTCTTCGTGCGGAACGCCTCGGCGCCGCTATTGGTGCTCATCGCCGCGGGCGGCGTGCTCTACACGCTCGGGGCGTGGTTCTACGCCCGCAAGGGATTCCGTTATCACCACATGGTCTGGCACCTGCTCATCGATCTGGCGGCGGCGTGCCACTTCGCAGGAATCGTCTTCTTTCTTTATTGATTGTCCGTCAGTCGTTTGCTGACTGCGTAGATGTGGTCGGCAGGCAGGGCGTAGCGGCGGCGCTCCTCATCGGAGAACGCGGCGGCGTAGTCGATGTCTTCGGCCTCGAAGCCCGCTTCGCGCAGGCGGTCGGGATAGTCGGCGCCGTAGATGCGCCGGTGGTCGTACTGCCCGAAGATGCGTGTCCGTTCGGCGGGGTCGTCGATCGTGTCGTCCTCGAAGGTGCGGGCGCGGGAGAGCTCCACGGGCGAGAGGAGGATGCCCCGCCCGCCGGGACGCAGGATCCGGTGCAGCTCGCGCAGCGCCTGCCGGTCGTCGGCGACATGTTCGAGCAGGTGGTTGCAGATCACGAAGTCGACCGAGGCGTCGGGGAGCGGGATCCGCTGCACGTCGAAGTGCAGGTCGGCGAGCGGACTTTCGAGGTCGGCCGTGACGTACTGCTCCGGACAGTGGGCGAAATGGGGCTTCAGATGCCGCATCAGGCAGACCTCGGGGGCGATGTGGAGCGTGCGGGGGAAATGCTGCAACAGGTCGGTTTCGCGCGTGAGGTAGAGCCACAGCAGGCGGTGGCGCTCCAGCGAGAGGCAGTGCGGGCAGAGCGCGTTGACGCGCGACTGCACGTAGCCGTAGGGCAGGAAACGGCGGTAGCGTGAGCCGCAGACGGGGCATTCGACGCCGCGTCCTTTGTAGAGGAGCCCGACGGCGGGCACGAGCCATCCCGCGAGGCGTTGCAGCAGCGGACGCGGGATGCGGTTGAGGCAGAAGCGGATCAGGCGTCGCATCGTCACTTGAGGATTTCGTCGACGGCGGCTTCGGTCTTGAACAGCTGCTCCTTGCAGCGGGCGATGAGCTCCGTGGCGCGCTTCACGTCGGCGGCCAGATCGTCGACGTTCATCTCCTCGCTGCGCAGGCGGGCCAGGATGCGGTCGATCTCGGCCGTCGCCTCGGTGTAGTTTATCGTCGTTTTTTTTGCCATGGGCAATTCCTGGTTTTAAGTTCCTAACTCTTGATGCGGTCGACGCTGGCGTCGATTATGCCGTCCGCCACCGCGATTTCGAGCCGCTGTCCCGGCCGGATCGCTCCGATCGAGGCGACGGCATGTCCGTCGCTGCGGACGATGGCGAAGCCCAGCCGCAGGATGCGTTCGGGGGCCCGGCCCGCCACGAGCTCCGCGGCGTTGTCGAGGCGCGTGCGCTGCCGGGCGATCGCCTCGCGGACGACGGCGGGCAGCAGCTCGGCCCGGTGCGCGAGTTGCAGGCTCCGGCGCATCAGCCCCTCGGAGGTGTGCCGGCGGAGGTCGCCCGTGCTGCGTTCGAGCCTGAGGGCGGCGGTGTGGAGCAGCTGCCGCGTCGTGTCGCGCAGCAGCAGGGCTGCGCGTTCGAGGCGCGCCTCCTCGTCGGCCATCCGTTCGACGAGCCATCCTGCGACGGCTGTCGGGGTCTTGAGCGCCGTGTGGGCCACCAGGTCTGCGACGCTGGTGTCCTTGTCGTGGCCGATGCCTGTGATGACGGGCAGCGGGAACTGCGCGACGTGGGCGCAGAGTCGGTAGGCGTCGAAACACGCGAGGTCGTTGCGCGACCCGCCGCCGCGGATCAGCACTGCCGCGTCGAACTCCTCCTGCCGTTCGGCGACCGCGCAGAGCGCCGCGACGATCGACTCTTCGGCGGCGGCTCCCTGCATGAAAGCGTCGAAGAGCGTGAGCGAAATGCGGTACGGGCTCCGGGCGATCTCTCGGCAGAAGTCCTGATAGCCGGCCGCGTTGGCGCTCGACACGACCGCAATGCGCTGCGGCGGTACGGGGAGCGGCAGTTCGCGGTTCATCTCCCACACGCCCTCCTCCCGCAGGCGGGCGATGGTCTCCTGCCGCTGCCGCTCCATGTCGCCGAGCGTGAACGCGGGGTCGATGTCGGTGATCTGGAGCGAGAAGCCGTAGAGTTCGTGGTAGCCGACATGCACCCGGGCCAGGATGCGGAGTCCGGCGGCGAGCCGGCGGCCCGTCTCGGCCTCGAAGTACCCCGCGATGCGGGGGTAGTGGCTGCGCCAGATCACGGCCCGTGCCTGCGCCGTGGGGAGGCCGTCGCCCTCGCTCTTCTCGATCAGTTCGAGGTAGCAGTGGCCCGAATAGTTGACCTTGATCTCGGAGATCTCGGCACTCACCCACACCGGCAGGGCGAACCGCTCGTCGAGGGTCTGCCGGACGAGCCGCTGGAGCTCGCGGAGGGTGATATGCGGCGTTTCGGACATCTTATCCCAGGAGGATTCCGACGGTGAAGAGCAGTCCGAAGAGCAGCATGTTGCGTGCCGTTTCGCCCAGGCAGACGTTCAGTTCGTCGCCGTGGTCGATGCGCACCATCTTGCGCCACGTGGCGAAGAAGACGAACCAGTAGAGCAGCGGCAGCAGGGCGGCCCACAGGTAGCCGGCCGCGAGCAGCGAGAGGCAGAGCGCCACGGCGGCGGTGCCCAGCGCCAGGTAGCCCCAGCGTCCGACATTCGCCCCGAGGCAGACGACGATCGTGCGTTTGCCGCAGCGGGCATCCTCTTCGCGGTCGCGGAAGTTGTTCACCATCAGCATCGTGTCGATCACCAGTCCGCAGGCCAGCGCCGCGACGACCGCCTCGCCGCTCCACGTGCCGGTCTGGAGGTAGTAGGTGAAGAGCACGGGGACGAGCCCGAAGAAGAGCACGACGGCCACGTCGCCCAGTCCGTGATAGGCCAGCGACCAGGGGCCCGCGGTGTAGAGGAACGCGAAGAGGATGCAGGCGGCGCCTGCTGCGACGAGTTCCCAGCCGCCGTAGCGGAGCTCTCCGTAGCGGATGGCCCAAAGGAGCAGGCCGCAGCCCACGATCGCCGAGGCGATCGTGAAGAACGCGATCCCCCGCTTCATGGCGGGCAGCGTGATGTAGCCCTTGGCGAAGGCGCGGTCGGGCCCCAGCCGGTCGGGCTGGTCGGCCCCCTTGAGGAAGTCCCAGAGGTCGTTGACGAGGTTGGCCGTGCACTGCATGAGCAGCGCGAAGAGCAGGCACAGGAGTGCCGGAACGGGCCGGAAGCTGCCTGCGGTGTAGGCCAGGGCCGTGCCGACGGCTACCGGAATGACGGCGCCGCCCAAACTATAAGGGCGGACGGCCAGGACCCATGCGGAAAACGAGTTGGTTTTCATCTGATTTGTGCGATTCTATGTTGAAATTGTTTCGAATGGCTGCCGCTTTGGCGGCTTCGGGGCCGTGCGGCCCGAGTGAATTTTTTATCTCAGTCGGATGTAGGGTTCGCGCCGGAGCGGTTTGCCTTCGGGCAGATGGATCGTCAGCACCCCTTCGCTCGCGACGGGTTCGCCGTTTTTCGTGGCCGGGGTCCAGCGCGGCGCTTCGGCCACGACTTTCAGCACGCGGCGTTTCAGCCGGCTGTCGGTCGATTCGAGCTCCTGCGTCACTTCGGTCGCTCCCTCCGGAGTGACTGCGTAGCGCAGGACGACCCTTGCCGCAGGTTCGTCGGAGTTCCACTTCACCTGCCGGGCGATGTAAGCGTCGAACGAGAGCGAATCGACGTCGAACCGGGCCGGCGTATCGAAACGCAGCGTGATGAGGATCACGCCGTCGGAGGCGCGCTCGCCGTAGCGGGCGATGCTCTCCTCGTCAGCCGGCAGCTCCTCTATGCGTTCGATGTCGGCGGGGCTCAGCGCAGCGGCGGCCTCCGGGGTGTACTCCGTGCCGTTGACGAGGTAGAGCGGCTGCTGGGCCGCGACGCGAAACGCTGCGACGAGCAGTAGCAGGAGCAGCGGTCTTTTCATCTTTTTCATGCTTCCGTTTCTTCGACGAACGAGTTTCGGACGAGGATATTGCCTGCCGGATCAGCCGGGCAGTTCCCAGCGGGAGCTGCCCATCTCCACGCGGCCGCAGGGGCGGAGCCGGACGCCCTCCGCTTCGAGCAGCCTCCGCTGTTCGGGCCACCTCGGAGCCGTGCGGCCCGAGGCGTTCACGACGCGGTGGCAGGGTGCGCCGGCGGCGGATGCCGCGAGTACCCTGCCGACATGACGCGCATAACCGGGCATGCCGACGAGCCGGGCGATTTGTCCGTAGGTCGCCACGCGGCCTCGGGGTATCAGCCCGACGACCGAGAGCACCTCCTCCGTGAAGTCCGCGGGCAGCGGCATCAGAGCTCGCTCTCCTTCAGACGCTCGGCGTTCTCGGCGACGATCAGGTGGTCGATGCAGTCCTGGATTTCGCCGTCCATGAAGGCCGCGAGGTTGTAGATCGTGTAGTTGATGCGGTGGTCGGTGATGCGCCCCTGCGGGTAGTTGTAGGTGCGGATCTTGGCCGAGCGGTCGCCCGTCGAGACCATCGTCTTGCGCTTCGAGGCGATTTCGTCGAGATATTTGGAGTATTCGAGGTTGAAGACGCGCGTACGCAGCTCCTCGAACGCCTTGTCGAAGTTCTTGAGCTGCGACTTCTGGTCCTGGCACTGCACGACGATGCCCGTCGGGATGTGGGTCAGACGGATCGCCGAGTAGGTCGTGTTGACCGACTGGCCGCCGGGGCCCGAGGCGCAGAAGATATCCTTGCGGATGTCGTTCATCGAGATCTCGACGTCGAACTCCTCGGCTTCGGGAAGCACGGCGACCGAGGCCGCCGAGGTGTGGACGCGGCCCTGCGTTTCGGTCTGCGGGACGCGCTGCACGCGGTGTACGCCCGACTCGTACTTGAGCGTACCGTAGACGTTCTGGCCCGTGACCTTCATCACCACCTCCTTGTAGCCGCCTGCGGCGCCCTCCGACGACGAGGTGATCTCGTAGCGCCAGCCTTTGGTTTCGATGTACTTGGAGTACATGCGCAGCAGGTCGCCGGCGAAGATCGCCGCTTCGTCGCCGCCCGTGCCTCCGCGGATCTCGACGATGGCGTTCTTCGAGTCCTGCGGATCCTTCGGGATCAGCAGCAGCTTGATCTCCTCTTCGAGGCGTGCGATCTCGGGTTCGAGCTCCGCGACCATCTCGCGGGCCATTTCGCGCATCTCCTCGTCCTTGTCGTTGGCCAGCGTGTCCTTCGCTTCGGCCAGGTTGGCCAGCGCCGTGCGGTAGCGCTCCGAGCTCTCGATGATGGGTTCGAGCTCCTTGTACTCCTTGGTCAGCTGGATGAACTGCTTGACGTCGGCGATCACTTCCGGGTCGGTGAGCTTCTGCCCCGTCTCCTCGTACTTGAGCTTCAGACCGTCGAGACGGTTGAGTATGGTGTTGTCTGCCATAAAAATATATCGTATCTTGTTTTGAGGACAAAGATACGATACATTTAATGAAAAATTAAGAATCGGCAATTAAAAATTAAGAATTGCCTTTTCGCGGGGACGGCGGATGGACGGCGACGGCTCCGAAGAGCGTGCGGTCGATGCGCTTCCGCGCCTTGCGGAGCGTCGCTCCGAGCGCATAGGTTACTTGTCGAGCCTCCCGAGCCAGTCGAGCACGGCGGTCTGCCACGCCTCTTTGTAGGGGAAGCTGTCGAGGATGCCCCAGCCGTGTCCGCCCGAGGGGTAGATGTGCATGGAAGCCTTGATGCCGTTGGACTTCAGCCGGTCGTAGTAGATCGTGCTGTTGACCGAAGGGACCGAACGGTCGTCGTCGGAAAGCAGCAGCAGCGTCGGAGGCGTGGCCTCCGTGATGCGATTCTCCAAGGAGTAGCGGCTGGTCCGGGCCGGAGTGCGCTCCTTGCCCAGCAGGTTGTCGAACGATCCGCGGTGGAGCTTGCCCTCCTCGCCCGTGATGACCGGGTAGAAGAGGATCGAGAAGGCGGGTTTCGTGTCGGAGATCGTCGAGACCATCGCTGCGAGGTGTCCGCCGGCCGAACAGCCCAGGATGCCCACCCGGTCGCAGGCGTAGCCCTCGGCACCCTTTTCGAGGCCCATCAGGATGCGCAGGGCCTGCCGGGCGTCTTCGAGCGGCACTTCGGGGTGGCCGTTGGGCATGCGGTATTTGAGTACGGCGGCCGTAATGCCGTGTGCGGCGAACCATTCGGCCAGCTGGTAGCCTTCGTGGTCCATCGCCAGACGCGTGTAGCCGCCGCCCGGGCAGATGACCAGCCCCAGGCCCGTGTCGGCGTTTTCGTCGGCCGGGAAGAGGTAGAGCTCGGCGTCGGACGTGTTGCCGATGCGGTGCGGTGCCTCCTCGGTCTCGGGCGTCGCGATGCCGTTGGAGTGGGGCGCCGTGGCATTGTCCCAGATGCGGATCGTGGCGGCCTGGCCGTAGTCCTTGGCGGGGAGGGTGTCGATCATAAGCAGCGAAGCGATCAGGCAGAACAGACTCTTTTTCACGGTCGGTCTAAATGACGATGTTGATGATTTTTCCCGGCACGACGATCACCTTTTTCGGGGCTTTGCCGTCGAGCCACTTCTGCGCCTCGGGGGCGGTCACGACGTCGGCCCGGATCTCGTCCGGAGTCATCGCCGTGGCGTACTCCTTGCGGAAGCGGAGTTTGCCGTTGACCGAAACGGGATACTC
The DNA here is from genome assembly GCA_947178025.1 of uncultured Alistipes sp. GTDB lineage: Bacteria > Bacteroidota > Bacteroidia > Bacteroidales > Rikenellaceae > Alistipes. The sequence continues at coordinate 26,190 of CAMWWU010000009.1, forward strand.
GAACGTGCTGCGCACGAGGTACTGCTCGTCGAACTCCGGATAGCGGGCGTCGCAGATCGAACCGGTGTGTCCCAGCTGCGCCCAGAGCTCCTCGGCGATGTGGGGCGCGAAGGGTGCGAGGAGTATCGTGAGAGGCTCCAGAATTTCGCGTTTGTCGCAGTCGCCCAGCTCGTTGAGGCAGATCATGAATGCGGCGACCGAGGTGTTGAACGAGAAGTTCTCGATATCCTCGGTGACCTTTTTGATGGTCTTGTGGAGGGTGCGCAGCTCCTGCTCCGAGGCCTTGGCGTCCGAAACGCGGAGTTTGCCGTCGCGGTCGAAGAAGAGGCGCCAGAAGCGGCGCAGGAACTTGTGCACGCCGTCGATGCCGTTCGTGTCCCAAGGCTTCGACTGTTCGAGCGGGCCGAGGAACATTTCGTACATGCGCAGCGTGTCGGCGCCGTAGTTGTCGACGATGTAGTCGGGGTTCACGACGTTGTACATCGACTTCGACATCTTCTCGATGGCCCAGCCGCAGACGTATTTGCCCTCTTCGAGGATGAATTCGGCATCCTTGAAGTCGGGCATCCACTGCCGGAATGCCTCCAGGTCGAGGAGGTCGTTCTTCACGATGTTCACGTCGACGTGGATCTCCTGCGTCTCGTAGTCGTCCTTCAGGCTCAGCGACACGAACTTGTTGGTACCCACGATGCGGTAGACGAAGTTCGAACGGCCCTGGATCATGCCCTGGTTCACCAGCTTGCGGAACGGCTCCTCCTCGCAGACGTAGCCGAGATCGTAGAGGAACATGTTCCAGAAGCGCGAGTACATCAGATGGCCCGTGGCGTGTTCGATTCCGCCGACGTAGAGGTCGACCGAACGCCAGTACTCATCGGCTTCGCGGCCGACGAGCGCCTCGTCGTTGTGCGGATCCATGTAGCGCAGGTAGTAGGCCGACGAACCGGCGAATCCGGGCATCGTCGAGAGCTCGAACGGATGTCCCTCGGGCGTGCACCACCCCTCGACGCGCGCCAGCGGCGGCTCGCCCTGCTCGGTGGGGCCGAAGTTCTCGATGGGCGGGAGTTCGAGCGGCAGCTTGTCGGCTGCCAGCGGATAGGCCGTGTCGTTCTCGTAGTAGATCGGGAAGGGTTCGCCCCAGTAGCGCTGGCGCGAGAAGATGGCGTCGCGCAGGCGATAGTTGACGAGTTTCTTGCCGAGGCCTCGACGCTCCACCTCGTCGAACATCTCGACGATGGCCTCCTTGACGTCCTTTCCGTCGAGGAATCCGGAGTTGATCATGCGGCCCTGCTTGGCGTCGTAGGACTCCTTCTCGATGTCGCCGCCCTCGACCACCGGCACGATGTCGAGACCGAAGTGGCGGGCGAAGGCGTAGTCGCGCGAGTCGTGCGCCGGGACGGCCATGATGGCCCCCGTGCCGTAGCCGGCCAGCACGTAGTCGGATACGTAGATCGGAATGGCCTTGCCCGTGAAGGGGTTTACGGCATAGGAGCCGGTCGCCACGCCGCTCACGCGCCGCGTTTCGGCGATGCGTTCGCGCTCGGAGCGCTTGCGGGCCTGAGCTGCGTACTCCTCGACGGCGGCCCGGTTCTCGGGCGTCGTGAGCTCGCCGACCCACTCGTGTTCGGGGGCGATGACCATGAACGTCACGCCGAAGATCGTGTCGGGACGCGTGGTGAAGATTTCGAGCTTGCGGTCCGAACCCTGGATGTCGAAGAAGACCTGCGCGCCGACCGAGCGGCCGATCCAGTTGCGCTGGATCTCCTTGAGCGAGTCGCTCCACTCCAGCCGCTCCAGTCCGTCGAGCATGCGCTGGGCGTAGGCCGTCACGCGCAGCAGCCACTGTTTCATGCGCTTCTGCTCCACGGGGTAGCCGCCGCGGACCGACAATCCGTCGCGCACCTCGTCGTTGGCGAGCACCGTGCCGAGCTTCGGGCACCAGTTGACCATCGTGTCGGCGCGGAACGCCAGCCGGTAGTTCTGGAGCACCTGCTCGCGGCGCTGTTCGTCCCAGCCGTTCCACTCGTCGGCCGTGAAGTGCATCTCGACGGTGCAGGCGGCGTTCAACCCCTCGTTGCCGTATTTGGCGAACGCCTCGACGAGTTCGGAGACGGGCCGCGCCCGCTGCGTGTCGTTGCAGTAGTAGTGGTCGTACATCTGGAGGAACGCCCACTGCGTCCACTTGTAGTAGGCCGGATCGCAGGTGCGGACCTCGCGGTCCCAGTCGAACGAGAATCCGATCTTGTCGAGCTGCTCGCGGTAGCGGGCGACGTTGCGTTCGGTCGTTACGGCCGGGTGCTGCCCCGTCTGGATGGCGTACTGCTCGGCCGGCAGGCCGAAGGCGTCGTAGCCCATCGGGTGCAGGACGTTGAAGCCCTTCAGCCGTTTATAGCGTGCGAAGATGTCCGAGGCGATGTATCCCAGCGGGTGCCCCACGTGCAGGCCGGCGCCCGACGGATAGGGGAACATGTCCAGCACGTAGAACTTGGGGCGCGCCGGGTCGATGTCGACCCGGTAGGTCTTGTGATCGCGCCAGTACTGCTGCCAGCGGGTCTCCAGCTCTTTGAAGTCGTATTCCATGATGTTCGTTGTTTTGTCGTATTTGGTGGCAAATATAGTAAAAACAACGGATTTCCGGATGCGGCATGCCGACTTTTCGTTACGGACGTCCGCCGGGGATCGTGCGGATCGTGCCGTCGGGGGCGTACTCCAGTTCGCAGACCTTGGCCGAGCGCAGCGACGAGATGCCGCCCGAGGGGGTGCTGTCGTGGTGGAAGAGCCACCAGCGGCCGCCGTACTCGACGATCGAGTGGTGAGTGGTCCAGCCGACGACCGGCGTCAGCACGACGCCCCGGTAGGTGAACGGTCCGTAGGGGTTGTCGCCCGTGGCGTAGCAGATCAGGTGGCTGCCGCCCGTCGAGTAGGAGAAGTAGTAGGTGTCGCCGCGCTTGTGTATCCATGCCGCCTCGAAGAAGCGGTGCGAGTCGTCCGCCCGCAGCGGCTCGCCCCGCTCGTCGAGGATCGCGACCGGCCGCGGCTCCTCGGCCAGCGACCGCAGGTCGTCCGACAGGCGCGCCACGCGGGCCGGGAGTGCCGCTTCGCCGGGTGCCGGGAAGCGGTCTTCGTCGAGCGGCCGGTTGTCGCGGTAGCGCTGGAGCTGTCCGCCCTGTAAGCCGCCGAAATAGAGGTAGCAGGCGCCCTCCTCCTCGAAGAGCGCGGGGTCGATGCTGTATGTGCCGGGGATCGGCTCCGGATCGGCCGTGAACGGCCCCTCGGGACGGTCGCTGCGGGCGATGCCGATGCGGAACATCCCCTCCCGGTCGCGGGCGCAGAAGCAGAGGCACACGGTGTTGCCGCGGCGAACGGCGTCGCAGGCCCAGAGCTGCCGCGAGGCCCACGGAACGCGGTCGAGCGTGAGGATCGCGTCGTGGCGCTCGACGGCGCCGTGCGGATCGTTCGGATCGAGCGACACGACGCAGTAGTCGCGCATGTCGTAGTGGTTGCCGTCGGTGCGGTCCGTCACCTCCGACACGCGGTCGTGGGAGGTGTAGACCCACAGCCGCCCGTCGATGACGCGGGCCGCCGGGTCGGCCAGGTAGTCGTCGTCGATCAGGTAGCGGGCCGCGGTGCGGAGCGTGTCGGCCGGTCGGGTTGCGGTGCAGAGGCTCGGGGCGGCGCACAGCAGGCAGAGCAGGAGCAGTCGGTTCATGTCGAAAATAAACGGTTCGGGGCAAAATTAACGAATCTTTCCGGTTTCTCCATGATGCTCTTGGAAATGACGCTAACTTCCGGCGGGAGGGGGTGTTGCAGTTCGTCGGAGCGCGCTTCCGGGGGTATTTTGCGCGGTATGCCGCGATTGTCTCTTTTCCGTTGTCAATCAGTTCGTTGATTGTTTGTGTATAGAGTTTTAGTTATGATTTTTGCGATCGTATAGATAAAAAGAATCGCAAAACGGCGCAAAATGCTGAAAAACGCGCGAAAAGAGTGTGCATATATAGTGTATTTCAAAAAAAATGCGTACCTTTGCAGTCCATTTTGGACAATGGAAATAGATTTTTTAACAAATTAAAGGACAGTTTAAGAAATGCCAACTATTCAACAGTTAGTGAGAAACGGCCGCGTTTCGCTGGAGGACAAGTCGAAGTCGCCGGCTCTGGCCGCATGTCCGCAGCGCCGAGGCGTATGTACCCGCGTGTACACGACGACCCCGAAAAAGCCTAACTCGGCGATGCGTAAGGTAGCCCGTGTGCGTCTGACCAACGGCAAGGAGGTCAACGCCTACATTCCCGGCGAAGGCCACAACCTCCAGGAGCACTCGATCGTTCTCGTTCGCGGCGGTCGTGTGAAGGACCTCCCCGGTGTTCGTTATCACCTCGTGCGCGGTGCGCTCGACTCGGCCGGTGTCGACGGTCGTCGCCAGCGCCGTTCGAAGTACGGTGCCAAGCGCCCCAAGGCAGGTAAATAGTCAACCCCGAAACTTTAACTGAATATTTTTTCGATAAGCAATGAGAAAAGCTAAGCCAAAGAAGCGAATTCTACTTCCGGATCCGAAGTTCGGAGACGTGGCCGTGACCCGTTTCGTGAACAACCTTATGCTGGATGGTAAGAAGAGTATTGCCTACA